>SBAX01000356.1 GCA_005240095.1 Phycisphaera mikurensis | reverse complement strand
TTAGTGTGCGGCGTTCAGCGCCAGCGCGAATGGGAGGTTGGTCAAGCTCCACGACAACAAGCGTTTTTTCGACCTTGACGCGGCTCACTTCATGGGAGGTAATGGCATGATGATTTCGTCGGCGATGAACGCCAAGCTCAACGAGCAGATTTCCGCGGAGTTTACGGCCGCTTTTTCGTACCTGGCGATGGCCTGCGTCTTTGACGGCATGGGCCTGAAGGTCCTGCGGGGGCGCTTCATCCAGCAGTCCGACGAGGAGCGCGAGCACGCCATGAAGATCATCCGCTACCTTTCTGAAGTGGGTGGCAGCGTGGCCCTGGAGGGCATCGCCAAGCCGAAGACGGACTACAAGAACGTGGAGGCGGTGGTGAGCGCCGCCCTGCAGAACGAAAAGGACATCACCGCGAAGATCAACGAGCTGGTGTCGCTGGCGGAAAAGGAAAAGGACTACGCCACGCGGGGCTTCCTGGCGTGGTTCGTGGATGAGCAGGTGGAGGAGATCTCCTCGATGACCGACCTGCTCAACCTCGTGCGGCTGGCCGGCGGCAACGTGCTCCAGGTGGAGGCCGCCGTCCGCCACCAGATGCTCGCTGAGAAAGAGAAATCGTAGGATGGGCCGTGCCCAGCGATTCCCGTAGGTGGGCTGTGCCCACCGTTGATGGCCCATGCCAAACTACCTGCGAGTCTTCGAACCGGGTGGGACGTTCTTCTTCACCGTCGTCACGTATGGGCGGCGCCCGATCTTCAAGAGCGCCCAGGCTCGCGCATATCTCGGTGAGGCGATGCGGGAAGTGCGCCAGGCCGCTTTCTTCGAGATGCCCGGGTTTGTGATTCTCCCCGATCACTTTCACTGCCTGTGGTCTTTGCCGACCGGCGACACGGCTTATTCGAGCCGCTGGTCGCGGATCAAGCGGTTGTTCTCCAAATCATGGACTTCGGCGGGCATGGCCCGCTCTGTGTCGAGTTCCAGATCGCGCATCCGACATCGCGAGCTGGATGTGTGGCAGCGACGGTTCTGGGAGCACACGATCCGCGACGAAGCGGATTTCATCAACCACCTTGAGTACATTCACTTCAATCCCGTCAAGCATGAGCTGGTGTCTTGTCCGCACGCCTGGCCCCATTCCAGCTTTCACCGTTGGGTACGATCGGGAGAATATCCCGAGAACTGGCAATGTGTTTGCGAAGGTCGCTCGCGCCGGAAGATGGCGGAAGTGGTAACGGCAGGGGAATGATTGGCGGTGGGTAAGGAATCGGTGGGTACGGGGAATCGGGTGGGCACGGCCCACCCTACGGATAATGACGCATGAGTTACCAAACGACATCACCAACAGGAGCGATTGGGGACAGCGAGTTTCATGCGTCGCATTTTGGGGATGAGGCAATGCCTGCGGTATTGACGGACCGTCCGGTGGATCTGCGCAGCGACACGGTGACCAAGCCGACGGCGGCCATGCGCAGGGCCATGGCCGAGGCCGAAGTAGGTGACGATGTCTTCGGCGACGACCCCACAGTCAATCGCCTTCAGGAAAAAGTGGCCGAGCTGCTGGGCAAGGAGGCGGCGATCTATGTCCCCTCCGGGTCGATGGCCAATCAGACTTCGATTCGCGCCCAGACCCAGCCCGGCGATGAGATCATCGCCCACGCCGACAGCCACATCTATCATTATGAGGCGGGCGCGCCGGCAGGGCTTTCCGGCTGCTCGCTGCGGCTCCTTCAGGGCCCGCGGGGCATGTTCGACGCCGCGGCCGTCCGCACGGCGATGCGCCCCACCGACTCGCACTTTCCGCAGACCGCCCTGATCGTCATCGAGAACACGCACAACCGCGGCGGGGGCACCTGCTGGCCCCTAGACGAGATTGCCAGGATCCGCGCCGTGGCCGACGAAAACCGCGTCCGCATGCACCTTGACGGGGCCCGCTTGATGAACGCCTGCGTAGCCAAGGGGCACAAACCGCCACAGTACACGCGTTATTTCGACACGGTGTCCATCTGTTTTTCCAAGGGGCTGGGGGCGCCGGTGGGCTCGGCGGTGGCGAGCACGAAGGAGACCATCAAGCGGGTGCACCGCTTCCGCAAAATGTTCGGCGGGGGCATGCGTCAGGCGGGCGTGATCGCCGCGGCCGCGCTCTACGCCATCGAGAACAACATCGAGCGCCTGGCCGAGGACCACGCCCATGCCAAGAAGCTGGCGATGGGAATCGCCAACATGCCTGGAGTCTCCATCGACGTGAACGCCGTGGAGACCAACATCCTCTATTTCGACGTGCACGAATCCACCGGCACGGCCAAGTGGCTCTGCGACACGCTACGGGGAAAAGGAGTGTGGATGTTGCCCACCGGCCCGCAGCGCATCCGCGCCGTCACCCACCTTGACGTGTCGGCCGTGGACATTGACCGCGCCCTGACGATCATGAACAGCGTTCTTCGAGCCGCCGCCGGTAAGTAGCGGCCTCGACCGAGCTTGGCGTCAAGTCGCTTCGATCATCGGGACCCCACGATCACGTTGCGATGGATGGGGCACCCAGGGCTACCCGCGCCGTCGTGAATGCGATTCTTCGCGGGCGATGACGGCCGAGAATCTGAAATTTGAGATTTCAAATCTCAAATGCCAGAGTTTTTCGCTATCATAGAGCGGCGATGCCGCTGACCTCATCGAAACATCGTTTTCGCACATTCCGCGAATCCTTCGGCTGGAAGGGCTACACGCCGCCGGAGACGAAGGACCGTCCTGCGCGCGATCCCAAGAAGCGCTCCCGATACCTGCGCGAGTACGGCAAGTGGCTGTGGCCGTTTCGCGGCACGATCCTGGCCATCCTGCTGCTGGCCCTGTTCAGCGTGGCCGCGGCCATGGTCCTGCCCCTGGTGACCAAGTACATCGTCGATGACATCCTGCCCAGCGCCGGACCGAGCGGCGAGGCCAAGCTGGGCCGCCTGCTGTGGGTTTGCGGGGGCATGCTCGCTTTGCTGCTGTTCACGCAGGTTCTCGACACGATCCGCTGGTACACGATGGCCCTGCTCAACGCCAAGGTGATCTTCCGGCTGCGGCAGCGGCTTTTCGAGCGCTTCCTGCGCCTGCCGCTGAGCGAACTGTCCGA
>SBAX01000079.1 GCA_005240095.1 Phycisphaera mikurensis | reverse complement strand
TCGAATGCGCTGCAGGGCCGCCGGACGCTCCTCCTCCGGGAGCTGATCGATATTCGCTTCATCGCGCCGTTTCGCGAAGCGCTCGTCATAGTCTCCGCGCAGTTGCGGTTCCAGCGCCCCGATCGGCCCCACCAGTCGCTGATAGGACTTCAGCAGCCGGTCGTTCCGCGAGCCGAGCACCCGCCGCGGAAGACCGACCACTCCCTTCCACACCGTCGAACCTATTTCCGTGATTGCCATGGGCGTCATCAGTCCGTTACGAATGAAGCGGGCAAGCCGCTCCGCTGAACTCTAGTTTCCCTGAACTCGTTGTAGTTGGCGAGAAGGCGCTGTTAGCACCGCGCAGGGCACACGTCGGAAGGATACACCCTCACGGGCCGTAGAGCCCGCCGATCCGGGACTGGAAGACCTCGTGCAGGCGTCGATGCTCAACACAAGCCGCGAGCAAGGCCACCGCAAAGGCGATAAAACACGCCGCCCGCAACGTCGGCGCGTCAGGGGGGATATCCGCGACATGATCCGCGGCCAGGGCCACTGGCACCACCAGCGCGTAACTCGCGCCGGGCTTTGCCCGACGCTGCCCCGTCTCGAGCCAGATAGCCCCGATCAACAGGGCCCCGGCCACGAGCAATGTTGCATCCGCACGCAACGGCGAACTAAGGGGTTTAGCTGGCTGCGTAGCCATCATCGACACAGAGTATACCGAGTCTCGCATGAGAATCGAGTGCCTCTAGAACCGGTTTCATGACCCCTCTCCCTCTCAGGGAGAGGGGCACGGGGTGAGGGTAGGATCGTTCTTTCCGCAGACCTCGCGATCGGAGCCAGGCCGTAGTTGAGTCATGAGACAGCGCTAACCCGCGCCCGACCCTGTCTCGCGCTGGTAACCCGGCAAAGCAGCGTCGCCACGACCACCGCCATCATCGGCTCCACCGGCGCCCGGAACCGAAGCTGCACGTGCGTCAGGCAATACACGATCGAAAACGCCGCCATAGCCGCCAGCAGCCAGCCCAGATCAGGCCCCGCACGCCGGAGGTACACCAGTGAGCCGATCACCAACGCCGTCTCCGCCAGCAGGAACCCGGTGGTTACGGCCCGTTGCCCCCGCGGGCTTCCGCTGCCCGACCCTCGGGCCGCGTGGCTGAATGTGGTCCCCGCCCAGTAGTCCACAGCGCGAACGAAGCATAGCTTCACGAATCGCCAGCGATTCTGCGAGATTGCTTCGCGCGATCGCGCCGCGCACTCTTGAATAAAGGCCCGTTCTCCGATCGCCGCCACGTGTTGCTGCACGTCCTCGTTGTTGAGAGGAAACTGAGCCTTGAACGCGTCCGCGCCACCCGGATCGGCCTCCGGACAAACTCCAAGCCAGAGCTGGACTGGAAAGCCGCTGCGGATGTAAACGAACTCACCGAAATGCGCGTAGTTCCGAGCAGTCCACGGTACGATCGCGATCGCCCAACCCGCGAAAACCAGGACCAACTGTCGCCCTGCGCGCGGCCAATGCCAAGCCCCTCGCCGAACCATCGGCAAGAGAACCAGGAAGGGATACGCCGGAGTCAACGCTGGATTCAGCAGCGCCAGCGCCCCCAGCCACAAGCCAAACCCAAACCACCGCCCGCCTCCCCCCTTGCCAAGGGAGGACAAAGGGGGGTCGCCGATCCTCATCGCCATCCAAACCGTGATGCTCACACTCAAGGCGAATAGGCTCGTATCCCAGATGAAGTCCGTATACCCGATGAGTGTCGGGTTGATCGCCGCGATCACGGCGCTGAGGAAGCCCCCGCGCGGTCCGGCAAGCGCCGCCCCCAACCAGTAGGTGAAGACCACTACCAGCGAAGTGGCCAAGGCATTAATCACCTGCAACGCCAGAGTCGCGGCGAAGCTCTCCACCCCGAGCACGCCATAGATCGCCGCCACCAGCCCCACATACGCGGGCGGCATCATCGCCGACGGCCTGCGGTCCACGTCTTCGATGATCAGCGGGCTGATAATCGTCCCGTGCTCAAGCAGGCGCTGCCCGGCCGTGACATATTCACGATACCGTGCTTGAGGCGATACCCCCAGCGTCCCCCGCCCCACGCATACGCCGAGCCGCAGAGCCAGCGCCAAGCAGAAAATCGCAAGCAGCCATCTCGCGGAAACCGCCATCGCATTATCATCGGCCTCACGAAAGACCTGCGTCCACGCTATAATCCGCCCGCCGGCGACGGGCCGACACTCGATACCAAGTTAGCCACTAACGGAGAACAAGCATGTACCGAAAGCCTGCCTACCTGACGCTGCTTCTCGTCCTCGTACCAACGGCCGCCGCCCAACAGGACTTCTCCGGTGTGGAGATCAAGGCGACGCATGTCGCCGGTGCGGTCCACATGCTCGAAGGCCGCGGCGGCAACATCGGCGTGTCCGTGGGATCAGACGGCGTCCTCATCGTCGATGATCAGTTCGCTCCTCTCGCCGACAAGATCAAGGCTGCCTTAGGCAAGCTGGGCAGCGACAAGCCCCGGTTTATCCTCAACACCCACTGGCACGGCGACCACACCGGCGGCAACCCCCAGTTCGGCCGCGACGGCACGATCGTCGCCCACACCAACGTCCGCAACCGCCTCTCGACGGCCCAACAACTCTTCGGCCGCACCATCGACCCCCTTCCCAAGGAGGGTCTTCCCATCATCACCTTCGACGAATCACTTTCCATCTATTTCAA
This sequence comes from Phycisphaera mikurensis, assembly GCA_005240095.1. Lineage (GTDB taxonomy): Bacteria > Planctomycetota > Phycisphaerae > UBA1845 > UBA1845 > SBAX01. The sequence continues at coordinate 1,751 of SBAX01000079.1, read as the reverse complement.
TGACGAGGAAATCCGCGCCTTCCATCTGCCCCACGGCCACACCGACGGCGACATCGTGATCGTCTTCACCAGATCGAACGTGGTGCACATGGGGGACCTCTTCTTTGCCGGCACGTTCCCCTTCATCGACCTCGACCACGGCGGGGACGTCGAAGGCTACGCCAAGAACGTCGCTAGGATGATCGCCGACATCCGCCCGGACATAAAGATCATTCCCGGTCACGGACCCCTATCAACCCTCGACGACTTGAAGAAGTTCCATCAGATGCTCGCCCAGACCACGGACATCGTGCGCACGCGCATCGCCGCCGGCAAGAACCTGGATCAGATCAAATCCGAGGGATTGCCCGAGACCTGGAAAACCTGGGGCGAGGGCTTCATCAAGACCGACCAGTGGCTCGACACGATCCACAAGAGCCTGACGAGAAAGTAGCCCGTGCGAGCCGCAGGCTCCAGCCCGCGCGGACGCGGGAGGGCGAGGCTCCCGCCGAGCCGCGACCCGAGCCGCGGGCCTTAGAGCGATTAACGTCCAACGGTAGCGTCGCCCCTTGTGGGCGGCGCTTGGAGTCAAGCGCCCGAGGGCAAGCGACAACGCTACCTGTTCGATCGACGCTCTACCCGCGCGGACACGGGAGGGCGAGGCTCCCGCCGAGCCGCGGGCTCCAGCCCGCGCGGACATCGGGCACAGGGTGCGTTCCTATCCACTGCATCCTCAAGTCCGGCTTCGCCCGAGTCTGCCTGCTCACGCGGGATCACGATGATCAGCGTGGCCAAGCGCCGGCTTGACCGCCTCTGCCCAACGGCTCCGGGCGCTGCCGGGAACTCCGCGTGGCCCCGGTTGACGTTCTAGTTTCTAGTGTCTAGTCTTTAGTTTCTAGAGGGTAGGTAGCTCAGTTGGTAGAGCAACGGACTGAAAATCCGTGTGTCGGCGGTTCAACTCCGCCCCTGCCCATTCGTCAGAATCGCGGGAAATAGGCTGTTTTTCAGGGTTTCCCGCGTGTGTCACGTCGCGGCACTGCGACGATGTTTCCGGTCCCTGCTGGTCAACACCGGCGCCTACTGCAGCGCTTTCTGCAGCGCCTTTTGCGGCGCCCTTGTCCGGCCCTTCCGGGTCGGCCTTCTCCGGCTGCACGACCCGCTCCCAAAGCTCCTCGGGGATCATCAAGTAGTGCTTCTCGGACACCCGGCTGCTATGCCCGAGCCAGGCATCGACGGCGTAGGCCGGGTAGCTCTGCTTCCACTCCGTCGCACAGCTCCGCCGTAGGGTCTGGAAGGTGTCGCTCCACGGCGTCAGACCGGCTTTGCTAATGATCGCGTGCATGGCCCGGCGTAGGTTGTTGCGGGATAGGGCTACAACGCCCTCCTGCCCTTCCGGCGCCGCGTCAAAGGCATCCTGCAGCTGCTTCATCAACTCCGGGGTAATCGGGACCGTCCGCCGCTCGTGGCCGGCGTGGCGCTCCGTTTTCACCGATCGGACGTTCAGCCGCTTCCGCTCCCAGTCCACGTCGCCCCAGGTCAACGTGTGCGTTTCGGACGGACACCGTAGCCCGGCGTATCGGCACAGGCCGAACAGGGCCTTCCAAGCCACGTTTGGACACTTGTCCAGGATCGTGACCGCCTCATCGGCCGTGACGTACCGATCGCGGACCGCAGCCACAGCCGAACTCGCCAGCTTGCGGAAGGGGTGCTTGGGAATCAGCTCCCGCTCAACGGCCGCGTTGAACATCGACTTCGCGTTGCGGCAGTGCAGC
>SBAX01000357.1 GCA_005240095.1 Phycisphaera mikurensis | reverse complement strand
GTCCCGGTGACCTCGCGGTCGCATCGCCGACCGGACGCTTATCTGGGCACATCTTTCACGCCCAAGCGTTCGAGAGCCTCAATGAATGGAGCACGAGGCACCTTCCACCTCGTGCGGTCCGTGTCGTAAAAGTCGTAGTATTTGGTGGAATGTCCGGGAAGAATCTGTACGCGAACGTCGAGGCTTGGGCCAAGCAGGCGCATGTATCCATAGTATGGACACTTGCAATCCGTAGTCTCCTGACGCTGCGTGAGAACAGAAAAGAGCCCATCAATCACGGTTCGGTCCGCAGAGCGGAACGTTGTCGTGGTCTCCTGCCTTGCCTCGAAATCGTAGCGAACCAGCGTAACCTCGACCGCGGTCACATCGGCCGCCTTGATCGCTGACAACGGCTTCGAGGTCTTGCCACATCCCGCGCTTAATGCCAAACACGGCGCTATGAGTACCCGAGCGTTGCGCACGATGTATATTCTACTCAGGAAGCCGGCGGACGTCAGATCAGCCTGTGTTGGTCGGCAGGGAGATGGTGAAGGCGGTTCCCTGATCCGGCCTGCTGGAGACGCTGATGGCGCCGGCATTTTCCTCGATGAGGTCGCGGCAGAGGGCCAGGCCCAACCCGCCGCAGCGCTGGCGCCCTTCGCGGTTGGAGGATTTGGAGCTCTGGAAGGGCTCGAAGAGGTGGGGAAGCAGCTCAGGCGGAATGGGTTCGCCGGTATTGCGGATTTCAAGACATACGCGGTCGTCGCGGCGCTCGCCGCGGATGGAGAGTCGACCGCCGTGGGTGGAGGCCATGGCCTCCCGGGCGTTGAGCAGCAGGTTGAACAGCACCTGTTGGAGCTGCAGCGGATCGACGCTGGCGGTGAGGTTTTCGTCGACCTCGATGGCCACATCGATGCCGTCCTTGGAGAGGTCGCGGCACAAGCTGGCCAGGGCGTCATCGACGACTTTGCGCACCGCGACGGTCTCGCGCCTCTGCGGCTTGGCCGCCCCGATTTCGAGCACTCGCCCGGTCATGCCGATGAGGATCTGCACGTTCCTCGACGTCACGCTGAGCGCCTTTTTCATGAGCTCGACGTCATCGGTCTTGATCGCATAGTCGGCGTAGGCGCGGATGGGGGTGAGCAGGTTGTTGACCTCGTGGGCGAGCATGGCCGCGGCCGTCCCCAGCGTGGCGAGCTGCTGGGCCTGCCGCACCTGAGCCCGCAGCAGGTCAAACTGCGCCGTGAGCTTGGCGAAGCGGTCCTCGATCGCCGCCTCGGATTGTCCTGTGGTACGCGTTCGCAGTGGGGATGGTCGGATCATGGCCGTGTACGATCCGGTGGCTGGACCGAACCGGTTCGAGGATAATCGGTCCGCGACCAAGGAACTCTTGAAAGCGGAACCCCTATGGACGTAAGCCATCAACTCCAGGCCGTCCTCGACATCTACGAGCGCCTCAACATTGAGATTCGCCAGGAACACCTCGGCGGGTCAGGCGGCAGCCTCTGCGGACTTCGAAATCGCCGCGTGCTCTTCCTCGACTTGGACGCCGACTTGGCCACGCGCCTCGATCGATGTGTGGCGGGCCTTGCCGAACTCCCCGAAGTTGCCTCCCTTTACGTGCCGCCGGAGATACGTGAGCGCATGGAACGCGCCTGATGTAGCCGATCGGAGCCGGGCTGTCCTAAGCTCGGTCCAACCGGCGTGAGGACACGCCGGCTCGGAATAGCACTAACCGAAACTGGTGGCCCGATGGTACAGTGTCCTACGCGCACGCTGCGGCGGGCGGGGTGAAGGGGAAGCCGGCTGCTTTGCGAATGGCATCGAGCAAGGGATCGATGCCGCAGCCCTTTACCACGTAGGCGGCAGCGCCCTTGGCGAGGGCCTCATTGACGATCTGCGGATCGCTGTGCCCGGTGACCACCAGGACACGAGTCTCGGGGGCGCAGCGGCGAAGCTCGGTGAGGGCCTGCATGGGGTCGCGCCCGGGCATGCCCAAGTCCAGCAGTACCACCCGCGGCGCGAGCCGCTGGACTTCTTCGACGAGTTCGTCAGCGCTGAACAGCGTGCCCAGGCTGCGCATCCCCGGCTCACGATTGATGATCTTCTCCAGCAACCGTGCCATCTGGGGGCTGTCGTCAACGCAGAGGACGGTGATGGGATCTTGGTCGATCATGAGGTCTCCTCCTGTGAAGCTGCGGTGAGGTTTCCGACGCGCGAGAGTGGCCCGGAAACGGGGCCGTGCGCGTCCGATCGGATTCGGGGAGCCGGCGACTCGTGCTCCTCGATGCTGCTTTCCCCCGTCCTAAGGTCATGGCCCGGTTCGGTGTTCGTCGCGAGCCGCTCGGCCACGGTGGCGACGAGGCGGACGAGTTCTCGCGGGTCCACCGGCTTGCAGATGTGGGCCTGATAGCCGGCATCGAGGGCCCGCTGGCGATCCTCCGGCCGGGCAAACGCAGTCAGCGCAATAGCGGCGATTTGGCTCGTGCCGCCGTTCTGCTCGCGGCGGATCCGCTGGATCAGGCTGTAGCCGTCTTCCTTAGGCATGCCAATGTCGCTCACCACGACGTCCGGCCGGGCGTGTCGCACATGGTCGAACGCCTCCGCCGCAGAGTACGCCACGGCGACGACCGCGGCGCAGTCTTCAAGGACGCGCCGTGCCAGATGCACGGAGTCCGGTTCGTCATCAACTACCAGGACTCGGATGCCGGCCAGCCGTCGCTCGTCGAGAGTATACACGAAGTCGGCCCGTTCCGTCTGTGCCGGTCGCGCCGGAGCGGCCGGGACTGCCGTCCGATCGTTCCTGCGAGGCAGCTGCACGGTAAACGTTGATCCTTTATGGGCCCCATCGCTCTGGGCGCTTACAGCACCGCCGTGCAATTCGGCTAATTGCTTGACGATGGCCAGGCCAAGGCCCAAGCCCCCGTGCCGGCGAGCGCAACTGGCATCGGCCTGGCGAAAGCGATCGAAGAGGAAGGGCATGAACTCCGCCGGGATGCCCTCTCCGGTGTCCGTGACGGAAATGAGCACGGAATTGGCGTCACCAGCGAGATCCACGCTGACCCGCCCCCCCTTGGGCGTGAACTTGACGGCGTTGGACAGAAGGTTCCAGACGATCTGCCGGATGCGTCCGCCGTCCGCAACGGTCAGGACGGACTCCAGAGGGGCGTCGAAGTCGATCTGGATGCCCTTGTTGGTCGCGGAAAGCCGGGTCGTCTCCACCGCATCCGCCACGATCTCTCCCACGTCGAGCAGCGACGTGTTGAGCTGCAGCTTGCCGGACACGATGCGATTCATGTCCAGCAGCTCGTCCACGAGCTGGGCCTGGGCGAGGGCGTTGCGCCCGATGACCTCCAGACCCTCGGCGATGTCTTCGGCGGGAGTAGCGGGGCCCTGCAGGAGCTTGGCCCACCCTAAGATGGCATTGAGCGGAGTGCGCAGTTCATGAGAGAGCGTGGCGAGGAACTCGTCTTTAAGGCGGCCCAGGCGTTCGGCTTCGGCACGCGCGGAGCGTTCGCTGTCGAGCAGGCGGGCGCGCTCCGCGGCGAGCTCGCGGATCGCCTCCTCGGATTGTTTCTTCTCGCTCATGTCGCGGGCGATGACGGAAAACGACTCCACTGCGTCGTTGTCGTTGCGGTGGGCAAGAATGACCTGGGACACGGGAATGCTTTCCCCGGCGGCGTTCTCGAATGTGGACTCTCCCAGCCATACGCCGGTTCGCCGGGCCTGGATGACCGCATCCTCAGGTAATAGCCAATCGTAGCGCACGACCGGCACATCCTGGAGGGCATCTCCATCGTCCAGCCCCAACATGCGCCGCCCGGCGGCGTTGAGGTAGAGAAGGCGACCCCGGGCGTCGGCTCGCGCCACAAAGTCCGCGGCGTTTTCCAGCACCGCGGTGAGCCGAGCCTGCTCGCCCTTGGCCATCGCCACCTGCCTGGCGGCGTGCGACTTGACCTGCTGCGTCAGACGGTAGAGCTGCACGAACACGCCGACCTTGGTACGCAGAATGTTGGGGGCCACCGGCGCCAGGATGTAATCCACGGCGCCCAGGGCGTAGCCCTTGAGGGCGAAGACCTCGTCGGGAAACGCGGTGATGAAGATGATCGGCGTGTGGGCGGTGGCCTTGCGGGCCCGGATCATGGCCGCGGTCTCGAAACCATCCATCCCCGGCATGTTGATGTCCAGGAGGATGACCGCGAATTCGTTCTCCAGAAGTGCCTTGAGAGCGTCCTCTCCGGAAAACGCCGAGAGGACCTCCTGCCCGGGCTCATCCAGCAGGGCTCGGTAGACGACGTGCTTCTCGGGCAAGTCGTCCACGACGAGAATCTTGACTGGGGCCAAGTCAGGCATGGTCATCACGAAACGCAGAAACGCAGAAACGCAGAAAAGAAAAACGCAGAAACGCAAACACGTAGAAATGCAGAAAGGAAACTCCGAAACACAGAGACGCAGCACGCCGGGTTGCGCAGGAGAAGCGGGCAAGCACAGAAACGCGCACCATCGCGCCGCGGCGCTTCGCTTTCTCATGTTTATCCGCGTCGTCGGATACATCGTTGTTTCTGCGTTTCTGCGTTTCTGCGTTTCTCATCGGTGTAGCCAGGCCCGCAGCACCGCGAGCAACTGCTCCGTGTCCACTGGCTTGGCGAGGTAGTCCCAGGCACCGGCTTCGATGCACTTTTCGCGGTCGCCTTTCATGGCCTTGGCGGTGACCGCGACGATGGGCAGATCGCGAAGGTGCGGTAGCTTGCGGATCTCGCGGATCGTTTCCAGCCCGTCCATCTCCGGCATCATGATGTCCATGAGCACGATTTCGATGTCGCGATCGTCGACCAGCATGTTGATGGCCTTGCGCCCGTTGTCCGCGGAGGCGATGGCCATCTCGTGCTCCTCGAGCACCGTGGCCAGGGCGAAGATGTTGCGCATGTCGTCATCGACGATCAGCACCTTGCGATTCGCCAGAAGTTTGTCGGAGGTGTGCAGCTCTTCAATGATGCTGCGGCGATCCTCCGGCAGGCGACCGACTTCGCGATGCAGGAAGAACTCGACCTGATCCAGCAGGCGCTGCGGGGACTGGATGTGCCGCACGGCGGTCAGGTCGGACAGGCACTTCCAGGCGCCGCCGTCGCGGGCCCCGTCCTCGCTGTAGACGATGACCGGGAACTGAGCGAAGGAGACATGCTCCTCCAGCCATCGGGCTAAAGAGGCCGGTTCAAAATCAGGAACGTGCGGGGCGGTGATCATGCAGTCGAACGGCCAATCCTCGCGCAAGGCATCCATGGCCGCCACGCCATCCTGAACGAAGACGACATGGATGCCGTCGCCCTCGATCGTCTCGGCGATCTTCTCCTGGCGCTTCGGATCGGGCTCGATCACCAGCACGCGGCGATCGCGGCGGTCGATCATCTGCTCGAAGTGGTCGAGCATCGAATCGAGCATGTCTTTGCTCTGGATGGGCTTGGTGACGAAACCCGCGGCCCCGGCCTGCAAGGCACGCTCGCGGGAATCATCCGTGGAGATCACGCACACGGGAATGTGCCGCAGCGTTGCGCCGTTCTTGATGCGATCGAGGATCCGCCAGCCATCGATGTCCGGCAGGAAGATATCCAGGGTGATCAGACTCGGCTTGAACTCCCGGGCGAGGGTGGGTGCGGCGGCCCCCAACGGCGTGACCACACCTTTCAATCCCCGTTCCCGCACCGTGTCCAGGAGGAAACGGGCGAAGGCCAGGTCGTTTTCTATGATCAGCACCACGCGCTCGCCGGGTTGAATGGCGTTGCGGTCGTCGCCCACCGCGTTGACGAGTGGGCTGTCCAATTCTTCGCTGAGCTGCTCGTCGGCGACCTGCATGGCTACGGCCGGGATGGAGACTGGCGGTTCGCTACGAGTCGTGGCACGTTGCTGCACGTAGGCCTCGGGCACGGCACCCGCGGTCTTCCGCGCGGTCCGCGGCGGGTTGTAGGCCTCGGGCAGGAACAGGGTGAACGTGCTGCCGTGCCCCGGCGTGCTGATCAGGCGAATCTCGCCGCCCAACAGGCGGGAAAGCTCACGGCTGATGGCCAAGCCCAGACCCGTGCCGCCGTACTTGCGGCTCGTGGAACCGTCGGCCTGCTGGAAGGCCTCGAAGATGATCTGCTGTTTGTCATGCGGGATTCCGATGCCCGTGTCCGAGACAGTGAACGCCACGACCTTCGGTGCCGTGTTGAGCTCGGGATGGTCGAGACTCCAACCGCCGTGGGCCAGGTCAATAGCCAGCGAAACCCGCCCGTGGCGGGTGAACTTGAAGGCGTTGGAGAGAAGGTTCTTGAGCACCTGCTGTAGACGCTTGGCGTCCGTGAACATCACCTCGGGCACGTTGGGGTCGAGGGTGACCTCGAACTCCAAGGTCTTCGACTCGGCCACGTGGCGGAAGGTCCGCTCCACGTAGGAGTGCAGGTCGTCGAGGCGGACTTCGCCGACGTCCACCACCACCGTGCCGGACTCGATCTTGGACAGGTCGAGGATGTCGTTGATCAGCATCAGCAGATCGTTTCCGGAAGAGTGAATCGTCTTGGCGAACTCGGTCTGCTTCGGCGTGAGGTTGCCCTCCGTGTTCTTGGAGAGCTGGTCGGAAAGAATGAGCAGACTGTTCAGCGGCGTCCGTAGTTCGTGAGACATGTTGGCCAAGAACTCGCTCTTGTATTTGGAAGTGAGAGCGAGTTGCTTGGCCTTGTCTTCGAGTGCCTGGCGGGCCTGCTCGACCTCCTGGTTCTTTCGTTCCACCTCCTGGTTCTGGTGGGCGAGCAGGTGAGCCTTCTCCTGCAGCTCTTTGTTGGTTTGCTGGAGTTCCTGGGCAAGCGACTGGGACTGCACCAGGAGGTCCTCGGTACGCATGTTCGCCTGGATGGTGTTGAACATGATCCCGATGGACTCAGCGAGCTGGTCAAGGAAGGCGTGGTGCATAGGGGTAAATGCCTCGAGGGAGGCGAGCTCCAGCACGCCCTTGGTCTGCCCTTCGAAGATGATGGGCAGAACCAGGACGTTCCGCGGATCGGCCCCACCCAGACCGGAGCCGATGCGGATGTAACCCGCGGGCACTTCCTCGAGCACGATTTTCTGTTTTTCGATAGCGCACTGGCCGACGAGCCCTTCACCCAGGCCGACTCGGCGCCCGAGGGCGGCCTGCCCGTCGGCGCCGTAGTTGGCCAGCAACGTCAGCGAAGGCTTGTTCGTGTCCAGCACGTAGAACTCCGCGTGCTGGGCCTTCACCACCGGGGTGAGCTCGGACAGGATCAGGCGGCCGACCGCGGTCAGGTCGCGCTGGCCCTGGAGCATGCGGCTGAACTTGGCGAGGTTGGTCTTCAGCCAGTCCTGCTCGGTGTTCTTGGTGGTGGAGTCGCGGAGGTTGCGGATCATCTCGTTGATGGTGTCCTTGAGGGCCGCGACTTCGCCCTGCGTCTGCACGGTGATGGACCGCGTCAGGTCGCCCTTGGTGACGGCGACGGCCACATCGGCGATGGCGCGGACCTGAGTCGTCAGGTTCGCGGCCAGGCCGTTGACGTTCTCGGTGAGCTGCTTCCACAGCCCTGCGGCGCCGGGCACTTTGGCCTGCCCGCCGAGCTTGCCTTCCACGCCCACCTCGCGGGCCACCGTGGTGACCTGATCCGCGAAGGTCGCCAGCGTGTCGATCATGCTGTTGATGGTGTCGGAGAGGGCGGCGATTTCGCCCTTGGCATCCACGGTCAGCTTGAGCTTGAGGTTGCCCTCCGCCACGGCGGTGACCACCTTGGCGATACCGCGCACCTGGCTGGTGAGGTTGCCGGCCATGAAGTTCACCGACTCAGTCAGGTCCTTCCACGTTCCGGCCACGCCCTGCACGTCGGCCTGCCCGCCCAGTTTGCCTTCCGAACCCACCTCGCGGGCCACACGCGTCACCTCGGAGGCGAACGAACGGAGCTGATCGACCATCGTGTTGATGGTGTCTTTCAGTTCGAGAATCTCACCCTTCACGTCCACGGTGATCTTCTTGGAAAGGTCGCCCTTGGCCACGGCGGT
>SBAX01000287.1 GCA_005240095.1 Phycisphaera mikurensis | reverse complement strand
TATGAGTACAACGGGACGAATCCCAACCCTCCTCCCCCAGGAATCACCGTCAACCCGACCGCGGGCTTGGTCACCACGGAGGCCGGGGGAGCCGCGCAGTTCACTATCGTCCTCGACGCTCAACCGACGGCCAACGTGACCATTGGCTTGAGCAGCTCGGACACGACGGAGGGTACGGTTTCGGCCGCCAGCGTGGTGTTCACCTCGGCCAACTGGAGCACCGCCCAGACGGTCACGGTTACCGGCGTCGATGACGCAGTGGACGACGGCAACGTCGCTTACACGATCATCACCGCCGCGGCGACCAGCACCGATGGGAACTACAACGGTATGAACGCAAGCGATGTCTCGGTCAGCAACACGGACAACGACACCGCGGGGGTAACCGTGAACCCCACCTCTGGCCTGGTCACCACCGAGGCCGCAGGCACCGCCCAGTTCACCGTTGTTCTGAATACGCAGCCGACCGCGGACGTGACCATCGGCCTGAGCAGCTCGGATACCACAGAAGGCACGGTATCACCTGCAAGCCTGACCTTTACGTCGGCCAACTGGAATACCGCCCAGACGGTCACGGTCACCGGCGTCGATGATGCAGTGGACGACGGCAACATCGCTTACACGATCATCACTGCCGCAGCGACGAGCACCGATGGGAATTACAATGGTCTGAACGCCAGCGATGTTTCCGTTACCAATACGGACAACGACACCGCCGGCATTACCGTGAACCCCACTTCCGGTCTGGTCACCACCGAGGCCGCAGGCACCGCCCAATTCACGGTCGTCCTGAATAGCCAACCAACCGCCGACGTCACCATCGGACTGAGCAGTGCGGATACCACCGAAGGGACGGTATCACCTGCAAGCCTGACTTTCACCTCGGCCAACTGGAACACAGCGCAGACAGTTACGGTGACTGGCGTCGATGATGCAGTCGACGACGGCAACATCGCCTATACGATCGTCACCGCCGCGGCGACCAGCACCGATGGGAACTATAACGGTCTCAATGCCAGCGATGTCTCGGTCAGCAACACGGACAACGATACCGCCGGGATTACCGTGAACCCCACCTCCGGGCTGGTCACCACCGAGGCGGGGGGCACCGCTCAATTCACCGTCGTTCTTGATTCCCAGCCATCGGCCAACGTAACTATTGGGCTGAGCAGTTCAGATACGGCGGAGGGTACGGTGTCCGCCGCCAGCGTCGTGTTCACCTCCGCCAACTGGAACACGGCCCAGACGGTTACGGTGACCGGCGTCGATGACGTCTTATTGGATGGGAACGTTGCCTACAACATCGTGACCGCGGCCGCAGTAAGCGGCGATCCCGCCTACTCCGGCACCGATCCGACAGACGTCGCAATCACCAACAGTGACGACGAGGTCGTTGGCATTACGGTCAGCCCGACTTCGGGTCTGGTCACTACCGAGGCCGGGAGCACCGCGCAGTTCACTGTCGTGTTGAACACTCAGCCGACGGCCAACGTGACCATCGGTCTGAGCAGCTCGGATACCACGGAAGGCACGGTATCGCCGGCAAGCCTGACCTTCACCTCGGCCAACTGGAACACCGCCCAGACGGTCACGGTGACCGGTGTCGATGACGCAGTCGACGACGGCAACATCGCCTACACGATCATCACCGCGGCGGCGACGAGCACCGATGGGAACTACAACGGTCTCAATGCCAGCGATGTTTCGGTCAGCAACACGGACAACGACACTGCCGGGGCGACGGTGAATCCGACCTCCGGCCTGGTGACCACCGAGGCCGGGGGTACCGCCCAGTTCACCATTGTGCTGGATACTCAGCCGACGGCGGACGTGACCATCGGACTGAGCAGCTTGGATACCACAGAAGGCACGGTATCCCCTGCAAGCCTGACGTTTACCGCCGTTAACTGGAACACGGCCCAGACGGTCACGGTCACAGGCATCGATGATCCGGTGGACGACGGCAACGTCGCCTACACGATCATCACCGCCGCGGCCGCCAGCGGGGATGCCAACTACAACGGCTTGAATGCCAGCGATGTCTCGGTCAGCAACACGGACAACGACACTGCCGGAGTCACCGTGAACCCGACTTCCGGTCTGGTCACCACCGAGGCCGCAGGCACCGCCCAGTTCACCGTTGTTCTTGATTCCCAGCCTTCGGCCAACGTGACCATTGGGCTGAGCAGCTCGGACACGACGGAGGGCACGGTGTCCACCGCCAGCTTGGTATTCACCGCCGCCAACTGGAACACGGCCCAGACGGTCACGGTCACGGGCGTCGATGATCCGGTGGACGATGGCAACATCGCCTACACCATCGTCACCGCCGCGGCCGCCAGCGGGGACGCCAACTACAACGGTCTGAACGCCAGCGATGTTTCCCTCACCAACACGGACAACGACACGGCAGGCATTACCGTCAGCCCCGTATCCGGCCTAATCACGACCGAGGCGGTGGGCAATGCACAGTTCACGATCGTCCTTGTCACGCAGCCGGTTGCAGACGTTGCCGTGGCGATCAGCGGCTCGGATGCCACCGAGGGAGCGGTATCGCCGGGAAGCCTGACCTTCACCTCCGCCAATTGGAACGTTCCCCAGGCGGTTACCATCACGGGTGTCGACGATATCATCCAGGATGGAAACGTGGCCTACACCGTGGTCACCGCCGCGGCGGTCAGCGCTGATGCAGCGTACAACGGCATGAACCCGGCTGATGTCTCGGTCACCAATGTCGACAATGAAGTCGCAAGCCCTCCCGTCGGTCCACCACCGCTTCCTGCAACACCGGGGATCACCGTCACTCCCGCTTCCGGTCTGGTGACTACCGAAGCCGGCGGGAGTGCCCAATTCACGGTCGTGCTCGATACAGCGCCGACCGCGAACGTCGTCATCGATCTGAGCAGCAACGACATTGGTGAAGGCCTGGTTTCACCGGCGGGCCTCACTTTTACAACCGTCAACTGGTCGTCCTCTCAAGCGGTGACCGTCACCGGCGTGGACGATGACGTCGCGGACGGGAATGTAGCCTTTACGATTGTGACGGCCCCTGCCCTGAGTGCGGATAGTGCCTATGACGAGCTGGACGCTGCTGACGTCCTGGCGGTCAATACCGACGACGACACTGCGAACATCGTTGTCAGTCCTGTAACCGGACTGGTCACGACGGAAGGCGGGGGCACCGCTCAGTTCACTGTCGTGCTTACTGTCCAGCCCGTATCGAGCGTCACAGTGGAGCTCGTAAGTTCCGATGAGAGTGAGGGACAGGTCTCTCCTGCTGAGCTCACGTTCGCGGCAGGAAGTTGGAACGTCCCCCAAACGGTGACCGTCACAGGGGTTGATGACAACATTACAGACGGGGCGGTTGCCTATACGATCGTCACGGGCCCGGCGCTCAGCGAAGACTCACTATATGACGGCCTGGATCCGAACGATGTCGCGATTACCAACAACGACAACGATGCGCCCGGCATCATGATCAGCCCCGCCGCCGATCTGTTTACTAGCGAGGCAGGCGGGACCGCCGAATTCGCCGTTGTGCTGGCCACGCGCCCGTCGGCGGCCGTTACGCTCCAGTTCAGCAGCAGCGACACGACCGAGGGCACGGTCTCCCCCAACAGCCTCACGTTCACGAGCGTCAATTGGTCCATGCCTCGAACCGTGACCGCCACGGGTATGGACGAACGTGTCGCCGATGGCAGCGTGACGTACACGATCATCACTGGCCCGGCGACCAGTGCCGACCCAACCTACAACGGCCTGAATCCGGCGGATGTTTCCATTACCAACACGGACGATGACACCGCTGGCATTACGGTGACGCTGGTCGGCGGCATCACCACCAGCGTAACGAATCACCGGGACGACACGGATGAACTGGAGGAGGGCCAGTACGATAACCAGATACCGGCCCCCAGCGGGTCCGGCTCTCTGGCGTTCGTAATCACGACCGGGGCACTGCTTCAGTTGGGGGGCACTGGGTCCAAGAACCGGCGTCGCTTTTCTCATTCTTGAGAAACCACCATGGCACTCTTGTTTGTGAAGGCTCTCGCGCGGTTAGCCTCCGGTCGCGGCGGTCTGCGAAGGGGGCGCTGCCGAGATCGTCTTTGACGCGGCGCGCCGGCAGTTTCAGCGATCGTCAGCTTGGAGGCCGGGAGATGCACGGGGCTGTGCGGCAATCGTCCTCGCGCGGTCAGGTTGTCCGAGTTCCTCATACAACTCGACCAGTAGACCTGCGATGGCCGGCACCTGTTCGACATGACAGCCGACCAATCCGGATAGGCGATGGTGTGCTTCCAGGAGAGGTGACTCAGCTTCGCTGTGGCGGCCGAGGCCCACCAAGGCTTCGCCCAGTCGAACCATGGTCTGCGCCGCCGCGCATTCCAGCGTCTGCGGGCAGGTTTCGTCGGCGGGGTCGGCCATCAGGGCCTGCCGAGTTTCCAGACATTCTCGCAGAACAGATTCCCCCTCGGCGAGCTTCCCGTGCCGAGAAAGTATGTCGCCGAGGTTAAACAAGGCGACGGCGATATCGTACTCGTTGCCGTCGGATTGCGCCCTCCGCGCAAGGAGCGTCGCACGGTAAACCTCCTCCGCGCCCTCTGGATCGCCCGATTGCTCGAGGCATCGCGCCAGGGTCGCCTCATAGTCGGCACGCTCGGTCGAATACTCGATCGGCGAGGCGGCCAGTGCGCGACGCGCGGCTTCGACGGCGTCTTCGTAGCGCTCATTGGCTTCATAGGCCAAGGCCAGGGTGTAACGATTGAAATGGTACTCATCGCCGCTTCGCTCCTGCGCAAGCAGGGCGATTCGAAGACCCTCCACGGGATCTCGCAGGTCCTCGGGTTGGACGGTCAGCAGGTCGTAGGCATAGGAATTGAGCGCGTACGCATCAGCCTCAGGCAGCATGGCCGGCTGCCGCCGCAGTTCGAGCATTCTCTCTGCGAAGGGTCGCGCTTCATCGGCCCGCCCCTGGGCTGCGATGGCCCGCACAAGCTGGCGAAGACACCACGCGTCACAGCCCGTATGGTTGGCCACTTCGGCGACGTCCGCCTGGTCCACTTGCCGAAATCCGTCCTCGGCCTCGGCGTAGTGGCCGAGGTTCATCAATGCCAGTGAATAGAGCCCCAGGTTCTGAAGCGTGCTGATCCCTTCATTCCCATGGATTCGCCGGTGCGTTTCCCATAGGTCGCGAAACACATCCGCGGCCTCGGCGTGGCACCCGTACCGGAATAGAGTCGTCCCCCAATAGTGCGTTGTCTCAAGCGTCAGTGAGTTGTCCGGGCCAGCCGCCTTGCGGGCCGTCTCCGCGGCCTCCCGGCTGATCTGCAGCGCCTCATGCAGCTCGTTCTCTTCACGCAACAGCAGGACTAGATCGCGCGTCGCCAGGATGAAACTGGGATGAGACTCCCCGAGCACGCGGCGAAGGCCGTCGCAACCCTCGCGTATGAGCGGCTCGGCCTCACCGAAGCGGCGCTGCTCCGCAAGGATGCTTCCCAGATTGACCATGGCCTGCAGCGTGTTGGGATGGTTCTCACCGAAGGTTCGCCGACTTCGCGACAGGGCTTCCGCAAGCACGGTGGCAAGTTCGCCGCGACGTTCCGCGGTCCGCAGGGTCCATTGGGCCCACTCGGTATGGACCTCGAGCGTGAGTGGATGCTCTTCGCCGTATTCTTCCTGCAATCGGTCGAGGACTCCGCTCAGGGTCCCAACACCGTTGGCCCAGTCTCCCCGCCACGCCAGGGCCTCAGCATGGCGCACCCCGGCCACCAAGGTGAGCAGATGAGCCTCACCCAGCGTCCCTTGGCAGTCCGCCAGATACGCCGTGCTCGCTGCCAGCGCGTTCCACTGCGGTCCACAATTCAGCCCGGCGCGGATCCATTCGTTTCGCAGACCGAGGGTCTCCAGGTGCGTGGGGCCGTAGGCGTCGGAAAGCAGCGCCACCGCCCTGCCGAGCTGCGCCTCCGCTTGGCTGTACAGCCCCAGACTCATGTACACCTGCCCGAGCGTCGAGCGGATGGAGGCCTCGATCTCCGGGCGGTCTTCGAAGGCCGACTCGATGCGCTGCGACGCGTTGGCCAGAACCTCTTCGACGGTGACCTTGCGACCCTGGGCGAACTCCGGCTTGGCTGAGGCCAGCAGGTCCTGCACGAGAAACTCCTTGATGGCCTCGGACGTGGCCGCTTCCTGCTCGGCTTTGACGCACCGCTGTTCGGCAAGGTTCTCCGCTAGCAGGGCTCGATCTCGTGAAACGGCTGCCCGGCCGTAGAGGATGCTCATCGCAATGGCAAAGCCCACCACCGTCAGCGACAAGGTGAAGAGCAGGGCTGCGGGCAGCCGGTGGCGGCGCACGAGTTTGCGAAGGCGGTAGATGGCGCTGGGGCTCCGCGCCAGTACGGGCTCATGGCGCAGGAGACGCCGCAGATCGTCGGCCAGGGCCGCGGCGCTCTGGTACCTTCGTTCCGGGTCCTTTTCCAGGCAGGTCAGGACAATAGCCTGCAGGTCCTGGTCGAAGTCGGGGTGTATGGTGCGCGGGCGCACCGGTTCAAGCTCAGCGATGTTGCTGAGCACCCGGCGCATCGGGCCGCTCACGGGATATGGAAAGTGGCCGGTCAGGAGTTGGTAGAGCATGACCCCGAGTGAGTAGATGTCCGAACGCAGGTCCACCAGATCGGGTGAACCCGTCGCCTGCTCCGGACTCGCCCAAGGCAGCGAACCTACAAACTCCCCGGTCATGGTGACCTGCTGGCTCGGCGCACTGTCCCCACCCTCGGTGGACATCTTCGCCAGGCCAAAGTCGAGAATGTACGGCATGCCCTGGCTATCCACGCGAATGTTGCTGGGTTTCAGGTCGCGGTGGATCACGCCGCGGACGTGGGCAGCGTGGACCGCGTCGCAGATTTGCACGAAGAGCTGCACGATCTGGCTCACCGCGCAGCGGTGGGAGCTGACATAGGAGGCCAGCGGCTCACCGGCGATGAAGTCCATGACGAAATAGTGGCATTCGCCCACGACGCCGCTGTCATGGATGGGCACGATATTGGGATGCTGCAACCGGCCAAGGATCTGGATCTCGCGCCGGAAACGGACGTCGTCGGATCGGCCGGGAAGCACACCGCCGCGCACCACCTTGATGGCCACGTTGCGTCCCGTGGTCCGCTGTGTAGCCCGGTAGACGGCCCCTTGGCCACCGCGGTAGGACTCGCTGGCGATGCTATAACCGGGCAGGGATTGTGAGAGCCACGCGGGGGCGATTCCCGACGCGGAGTCGGCGTCGTCAGGATCGAGTCCCTTGGCTCTTCGCTCAGCCCGTTCGATTTGACGCAGGGCGGCGAGCCGGGCGCCGAGCTCGGGCATGAGACCGGGGTACGTCGCAACCACGGTGTGGTCCGCAAGGTCCTCGCCGTCCTGCCGCCGCCGGGATCACGTCCTCCAGCACCGCGTTGACCTGCTGCGGCCAAGGCATGATGGACTCCATAGGCAGGACTCACTGTCGCCTCGGGGCGCGCAACCGCTCCGCGGTCGTTTCCCCCCCACTCTCTTAAGCGCATTTTGCGTTGCGCGCGCCCGTTCACCGCCCTGATTCAGGGTCTTCCAACTGGCCGGCCAGGAGCCTCAATCCCCGCCGGCATAGGCCGTGAACCGCACGCTCCGTGCAACCCAGCTGCCGGGCAGTGTCTCGAACCGACGATCCCTCCAGATAGACCAGCCGAATGGCCTCGCGGTGCCTCTGGGGCAGTTCCGCAAGTGCCGCCTGTACCCGTCCCACCGCCTCCCGTCGTGCCGCGGACCGGCTGGGGGTCTTGCTGGTGCTGTAGACCGTTTCCAGAAGGGCAACCGACGAATCCTCCACAGACCACGTCTGTCCTCGTAATCGACCGTCCGCCCCTCCCCGCTTGGCGGCTCGGTGGTGCCGGAGCAGACTGCGGACGCGATTGACGGCGATGGTGGCTGTCCAGCGAAAGAAGGAATCCTCCCCTGTGGGCTGGAAAGTCCCGATCCGTTGGAAGACTTCCACGTGGGCGTCCTGGATTACGTCATCGGGATCGATGAGCGGTCCCAGCTCGGGGGGTACTTTCTGGCTGATCAGGCCGCGGAGCCGCCCGTAGGTCTCCGCGAGGAGTACCTTCAGGGCCACGGAGTCGCCGGTCTTGGCGCGATCTACCAGCGCAGCCTCCGGCCGCGACTCCTCTTCTAGCGGCGCACTAGGGAACTGCGGCATCACCTGCTCTCCCAACCCGCCCGTGTACGATCTGCGTGAACCCACAGTTTAACGACTTGGCCTGCGCAACTCAAGGCAGACCCCCGGCGTACTTTGGTCTCAAAAAAACGGTTGCCGGTCAGATTCCGCGGGCGCGCGGACTCTCGATTGCGTTCTCCTCCATGAGGTCGGCCAGTTACGAGTCTTTGACCGAGTAGCTGGCTCGCCAGCGGGAAAGAGCGAATGTACATGCGCCGCTCGTGGGGTGTGCGTATTTCTCGCCGGGGCGCGGGCAACATCGGCTCCGATCCGTTGCTCGTTAACCCGGCGATCTTTGGTTTTCACTTGCCCGGAGGCACTCCTGCGATCGACGACGCAAGCAACGCAACCGTAACTACGACGATGGACCTGAGAATGCGGTTTCCTTCAGCGTTCCCCCACCCTCGGCGGCGACGGGGGACCCTCGCAGACGGCCGTACGGATCACGATGCTCGATCTGCTGAGCCCCGTCCCGCCGAACAATGTCTAATGTCCTCGACTTCAGCGCCTACGAAAGCGTCACCTGCACGGCGAGCGGAGAGCTGAGTGAGCGGCGCACGTTGTTCTAGCGAGACCAGCGAGACGTACGAAAGGGGGCAGGGGAAATGAATCAGGGTATCCGCAGGGTTTGCGACCCCTCTCGTCGCCCTGCCGCAGCGGTTCACGAACCGGAAAACACGTTCTGTCCTTCTGCGAAGTCCTGGAGGTCCACTGCACCGTCCTGGTCGACGTCGTAGCAGTCGCATCCGGTCAACATCGCGCTCGCCGGGCCGGTGAGGCAATCCGTGAACGACCCAGACCGCCGGCGCCTCTGGGAGACGGGAAGCTGGCGATTGCTAAGCGCCAAACCGGGATGGTGTTCGCGTATGGAGTTCTCCGCGGACGGTCGGATTCTCGCCTGCGTGGGAGCCGAGCCCGCCATCGTGCATCTCCTGGATGGCGAGACGCTTGATGAGTTAGCAACTCTTACTCCCGCGGAGAGCTACACCACAACCGATCTGGCCTTCAGCCCGGATGGTGCCCTGCTGGCCCAGATCACCAACCGCGCCGGCGTCGTGCACTTGTGGGACCTGCGCCGGATTCGTGCCCAACTCGCGACAATGGGCCTCGATTGGAACACGCCACCCTACGCGCCCCCTGAAGCCAAGAGCCCTCCGCTGTTGGTTACTATTCACGCGGACGCCGAAAACCAGTAGTCAGGACTCGAACCGGCGACGGCCAGCTATGGGCCGCGGGAATCGTCGAGCCCGGCCAACGGCCATGGGCGCCGCTGGAAGGCAGCCGGTAGGGCCTTGACAGGCAAGTCCAGACTTGCCTATACTCGCCCCACGAGGTACGAAGGTACGCCTGATCCATGGACGACGTTTGCCAAGCCATCGCCGACGCGACAAGGCGGGCGATTCTGGACGAATTGGTGCAACGGGACGGACAGACACTCTTTGAACTCTGCGGTCGCCTGACCATGAAGCACGGCATCGGCTCGTCCCGGCAGGCGATCTCGCAGCACCTGGAGGTCTTGGAGGCGGCTGGGTTGGTCATTGCAAAGCGAGAAGGCAGGTACAAGTTTCACTGGTTCAACGGCGAACCTCTGAAGGCTATTACCAGGCGTTGGCCCGCAAACGGACGTAGGAGTTGATGCCCTATGAGAATCAACCTGTCCAGCGTGCTCGTTGATGATCAGGCGAAGGCCCTCCGGTTCTACACCGAGACGCTGGGCTTCCAGAAGAAGCACGACATCCCCTTGGGCGAACATCGCTGGCTCACCGTTGTTTCCCCTGAAGATCCGGACGGGACTGAGCTCGTCCTTGAGCCCGATGAACATCCTGCCGTCAAACCGTTCAAGTCCGCTCTCGTCGAAGACGGCATCCCCTTTACGTCGTTCGCGGTGAAGGACGTCATGGCCGAGCACAAGCGGCTCGAAGCGCTGGGTGTGCGGTTCACGCAGCCGCCCACCGACCTCGGCACGGTGATCACCGCGGTATTCGACGACACGTGTGGGAACCTCATCCAGATTGCACAGGAGATTCATACCAGAAAGGAGAAGTCATGAAGAAGCTCGCGGTTTTCAGTATCAGTATCGCCATCGCGCTGTTCGTCAGCGGCGTGCTTGCGCAGTCGGCCGAGCCCACCAAAGATCATGCCGAGCCCGCCAGGAATCATGAATGGCTCAAGCAGCTTGTGGGTGAGTGGGACATCCAATTCAAGATGTACGTGCAGCCGGGTCAGCCACCCGCCGAAGCCGCCGGCACAGATTCCGTTCGCACCCTCGGCGAACACTGGGTCATCGCCGAAACCAGGACCACCATGATGGGTGCCCCCTACCGCGGTATACTCTCTCTGGGTTACAACTCGCTGAAGAAACAATTCAATGGCACATGGATGGATTCCTTCGGCGGGCAACTGTGGGTTTACAAGGGCACGCTCAACGATGCCGGCGACACGCTGACGCTCGAAACTGAAGGCCCGTGCCTGCTGCAAGGCCCCGACAAGACCGCACGGTACAAGGAGGTCATCCAGATCACGGGCAAAGACAGCCGCACGTTCAACTCATCCATGGAAACCCCCGACGGCACGTGGATGAAGATTGTCACGATTGAGTACCGCCGAAAGAAGTGACTCGCAAGAGCGATTCAAAAGTGGTGTGCAGTGTTCTCACGAGGGAGTTCATCCGGGGAGTTAGCCATGACCGTCAAAGAAGTCCTTGCACAGCTCAAGTCGATGGGTGATGAGGCACGCCGTGCCTACAACGCAAAAGTCGGGCCTGACGGGGCGCCTGGGGCCGGCGACAATCAGTTCGGCGTGAAACACGGCGACATCCGTTTGATCGCCAAGAAGATCAGGAGCAATCACGAACTTGCGCTTAAGCTCTGGGAAACAGGAAACGTCGAAGCGCAGCAACTGGCCACGCTCATCATGAGCCCCAAGTCGCTCTCCTCTGACGAAGTCGATCGGCTCACGCGCTCCACCACCTGCACGCAGGTGGCGGAGTGGCTTAACGCGTATGTCGTCGCGCAACACCCCCAGAAAGATGCGCTTCGCGAGAAGTGGATGAAGGACAAGGATCGCTGGGCCGCCCGCGCCGGCTGGCACCTCACCGCTAGCCTCGTGAACAAGGATGCCGGCGGCCTCGACCTGCCTGCCCTGCTCGACCGTATCGAGAAGGAGTTGCCCAAGGCCAAGCCGGAGGTGCAGTGGACGATGAACAACACCCTCCTGGCGATCGGCATCAAAGACGCCAAACTCCGCAAGCGGGCCATCGCTATCGGCGAGAAGATCGGCCTGTACAAGGATTGGCCGGCGTCCAAGGGCTGCATCCCGCCCTACGTGCCGGTGGCCGTCGAGGCGATGGTGAAGCGGAAGGGCTGAGGGGGAAGTACTGCTGCCGGCACTTGACTATCGTGAAGCGCTTTGGCAAGCAGCGGAAGCCTAAAGGCCAATCGCAGCCGGTGCGGTTCAGGCCGCTTTTGAGCGTTAGCGCGGCACATCCGTTGGTGACACATGCGCTAAAACCATTATAATCGCATAAAGATGTGGTAGAACGAGGGCGCCGCTGCGGAGATCCGATGATCAGATTCATCAATCTTGCATCTATGTCACCGGGGAGGACGGCAGGCGCGCTGCTTGCCGGTCTTCTTGCCATCGTTGTACAGCTCGGCGCTCAACTGGGCGGCGCCGAGCCGTAGGCTTACGCGGACAGTCACCCGAAACTCCGGCGCACGCTGGGCTCGGACGTCGGCAGCGTCGGCTGCGAGTTGCAGGACAAGGCAGGCAACATTTGGTTCAGGACCGCAGGCAACGGCGTGTTCCGTTTCGATGGGCGGTCATTCACCAACTTCACCACGAAAGACG
Organism: Phycisphaera mikurensis; assembly: GCA_005240095.1. Lineage (GTDB taxonomy): Bacteria > Planctomycetota > Phycisphaerae > UBA1845 > UBA1845 > SBAX01. The sequence goes on along the minus strand of SBAX01000287.1, from coordinate 948 downwards.
GCCTGACCGACAACGATGTCAGCGCCATCATCCAGGACAAGGCTGGCGACATCGTCTTCGGCACCGCCAAGGGCATCTGCACGTTCGACGGCAAGACGATCACCACTCGCCGCGAGCTTGCGGAATGGAAGATCACGAGCTTGCTGGAGGCTCGTGATGGTAGCCTCTGGTTCGGAACCATGACCCACGGCGTGCTCCGCCATGATGGCAAGTCGCTGACGAACTTCCTCAACAACGATCGGTTCAACCTCGGCAATCGCTATCAGCTCATCCTCGACATCCTTCAGGACCGCAAGGGCAACCTGTGGTTCAGCTCATGGAACGGCGGCGGTGTATGGCGCTTCGACGGGCAGAACTTCAGGAACTTCCTTCCATCCGCCGCATACTACCAGGTGAAGAATGGACTCTCGGAAGATGGAAGGGCAGGCGCTCAGGCTCCGCCGACCGCCAGTTATGAATCAAGGACGGCCACCATCGGCGATGACATGATTTTCTCCATCGCGGAAGACAGGGCGGGGAATCTGTGGTTCGGCACGCGGCGACATGGCGCGTGCCGGTACGATTCCGTGAAGGATGAGTTCACGACGTTCCGCGAGAAAGAGGGCTTCGTCAGCGATGCCGTCTATTGCATCCTGGAGGATCGCAAGGGGAACATCTGGCTCACGACGGAGAAATCCGGTGTGTGGCGCTATGACGGCAGGACGTTCAAGAATTTCACCACGGAGGATGGCCTGGTGAACAATTCCGTGTTCAGCGTGCTGGAGGACCGGAACGGAAACCTCTGGTTCGGTACACGAGGCGTAGGTTTGAGCCGTTATGACGGTAAATCCTTCGCCACGTTCTCCGAATAGCGCAGAAGCTATGAAGTGAGCCAACCTCGGCCCGTGGTTAGGATGCTCTTCGTAGTTTGTTGAGTATCCAGAACACCATAACGAAAGGAAGGTTGGC
>SBAX01000484.1 GCA_005240095.1 Phycisphaera mikurensis | reverse complement strand
TGCCGTACGCTCGCTGCTCCGAGGAAATGAGTAACCTTCTCCGTTCCCACAGCGGGAAGTCTCTCACTCGCCGATTCCCAACAACCCCGAGCTATACATCAATCCCGACGGTGAAACGCAACGGCAGCACCGGACACGAAACCCCGAGGCGTCCCGAGCCGCCGTTCCAACGCAGTGCGTAGGTGGTCTCTACATTGGGCTGATGTACTCCCGGATTACGGGAACGAGGCTATCCGCACTACTCGGTGTGTAGCTCGGCGACTGAGTCAAGAACACATAGTCAAACGAATCGAGTGTGTGGAACCTTCTCGGATGGACTTTTCGGAATGGCACGGCAGGCTCCAGATGTACGGTTGGAATCCTCTCGATCGGCGTCGCGCCGTTGCATCTTGCTTTCTCCACTGCCCGTAGCTGCAACTGGTGGGACCGAAGGGACCCCTCCGGAAGATATATCTTGGGAATATCCTGGGAGCGTCCTTTCGCGCATAGTCGTGGATGGAACACGTAGGTAAGCGACGCGATCCAACGGCATGCAATTGCGAACACGAGGAAGTTAGCTTCGTTGAGTCCACCTCCACAGAGTGCGGCGCCGTTCCTCGGGTCCGCGCGTTCCGAAACAGGCCGATGAAGTAATTCGCCCATGACTTGCGCCCAACTTCCGTCGATCGATCCTCGAAGATCTGCATGCGCATCGACGTGAACAACGTGCAGTGGGCTCTTGATCGCCCGCCTGTAGTACAAATCGCGCCAGCGATAGAACAACTCATCGTGGGTCGCAAGCACGCTGCCGGGGAGGCGGCGCTGTTGAGAAAGGGCACAATTCCGCTCCAAGAACTGGCGAACACGCGATGCCGTCCATGGCACCAAACCTTGGTTCTCGGCCCGAGGAGTCTCACGCCGGGAGATTGAGGACAGGAAAAAGTCGAGGTCCAAGTCTAGCACGCGAATGTTGGCCATCTTGCCTATTCAAGCTACCGAGGTGATGTCCATCGTCAATGGGAATGCTCCAAAACTCGGGTGGGGGCGAGCACCCCATCCTTCCCACGGGCGTGGTGGGTGAGCCCCTGCCGAAGAAGGAGCGTCGAACAGCATGCGGCTGGCATCGAGCTGCCCGTAGGCACAATTCGAGGCGAACCGCTGTCCGAGACGCTCATCCGCGAGCGACGGTGCAGATCAGAGCGGCGACCGAGGGACCGGGATCATGCGCGCCGTAAACCGCTTCCTGACGGGCGCGGTTCTGAGCCGGCGCGGTATGTTCCGAAGATCCAGTCCCAGACAGGCGAGGTCACGCCGAAGGCGAGGTCGTTGCGGGCGAAGTGGTGCCGCAGATGCAGGCGGCGCAGGGCGCGCAGGCCGGGCAGCGGGCGCAGGGCGTGTGCGGAGAGATGCACGCCCTCATAGAGCAGATAGCCGGTGATCAGACCGCACAGGACAGCGAGCGCTTGATCCACCTGCCCGAGCATGAGTACCAGGATACCGAAGAGGAGCATCGTGATTGGCAGACTGTTGCGCAGGCGGATGATGGAGTGCTCCAGGTCGTCGGGTTCGCGATGATGCCGAAGATGAGCTGAGTCCTGCAGCCGAGCGATCACGGCAATGCCCGTGTCGAGGTGCATGGCCCGATGGAGCAGCCATTCCAGCAATGTCCATGCCGCCAAGCCACCGAGCCAAAGACTGAGCAGGCCACCGAGGGTGAGCGTACTGTGCGTCGCGAGCCAACCGGCCGCCGCGCCCATCAGCGGGATGAACACAACAAACGGGCGGTTTCGAAGGAGCCAGTTTCGCACTCTCCCAGCGCGCCGATCTGCACGGCTCCCTACCGCAATGATGCGCCCCGTCTAGGTACTTACGATCTGCGTCATGCTGCCAGGATTACTGTTTTTGCTTACGGCGGGGTGAAATCGGTGTGACAGGAAGGCTAATCGCGGGTGGCAAACGGGAGGGCGAGGCTCCCGCCGAGCCGCTTGAAGAATGGCGGCTTGTGTCGGCGCCTGCAAGGCCGCTAGTTCGCCGGGGCGCCGAATTCCTGGACCCAGTAGATGTCGTATTGTCCGCCGAGGCGGACGCTGAGACCCAGTTCGGTCCATTTCTCGTCGAGGATGATGGCGCGGTGCGAGGGGCTTTCCATCCACACCTTCATGACCTCGCCGGGGGTCTCCTGTCCGGCGGCGAGATTCTCGCCGATAGCGAAGAAGCTGTACTTGCCGGCGATGGCGCGGTCGCCCGGCCCATAGCCGGTGACCGGATCCAAGTGATCGAAGAAATCATCCGCGATCATGCGACAGGCGTAGTCCTCGGCGATCTTGTCCAGCAGGGGGTTGCGAACCACGGGGGGCAGGTCGGCATCGGCCCGCTCGAGATTGACGAGTTGCAAAACCTGATCGGCGAGGCGCTCGGGGTCCGCAGGAACGTCGCAGTCGCCGGTGGCCTTGGCAGTTTCATCGGCGGCGGGGGTCTCGAGGAAGCACCCCGGCAGCAGTCCGAGAAAGAGCCCCAAGGATACAAACCAGTGCAATGATCGGTGACGCAAGCGTCGAATCCCCTTCGTGACCCGCCCGGCCAGCGCAGGCTACGGCCTTACTATTCTACCGTATCGGCAAGGGTCAAACAACCGCTGCCGGCCTGCCCGCAAGCGTGACCAAGGCGTTACAGGGCTACTCCATGCCCGATCGATGGGCCAAGACCACGGTGATATCGTCGGGGGCCCGCCCTGCCTGCATATAGGCCTGGAGGTCGGATAACAGATCGTCGATGGCCGCGGTGGCGGGCTGGCCGACGTTGTTGCACAAAGCGCCGAGGAAGCGTTTCTCGCCCACGGGGTCGCCGGACTCCTTGCAGGCCTTGATGCAACCGCGGGTGAAGAACGCCAGCGTGTGATCGTCGTCGATGCGCTCCGAGCTGCCGACGTAATCGAAAGATTTCTGCGTGCCCAGCGGCGGGGCCTGCGGATTGCCGAGTTTTCGCGGCTGACCCTGGGCGTCGAGCAGCAGCACCCCGAGCTTGCCGGCATTGCCGATTTCCATGGCCCCGGTTTTGGGGTTGATGACGGCCACAACGGCGTCGGCGCGAACCGGTGCGTTCTCGTCGTACAGCAGCCAGTTGAGGGCCTTGAGCTGCACGTGCGGCGGATCGGCGTGCAGGCCGGCGATGCGAAACGCCCCGCGGACCTGGCCGATCATGCCCGCCACTCGCGTCGCCTCGCCATCGAGGTGGGCCAGGAGGATCGCCGCCAGCCCATTGGGAAGTTTCATCACATCGTGGAGGTCGCCGGCGGACTCCTCGCCCGCCTTGCTGAAGGCCGCAACGTCGAGCTGCGGCCACTCCGGCAGCACCTCGCGAGTGATTGCGGCGCGGAGCGACTGCACGGAGACGGGCGCGCCGCTCGCCGCGCTCGGCGAAGCCTCGCCCATGCCGGGAAGCAAGGCGCCGCTTTCGAGGAACTGCTCGATGAGCGGGGTGACGCTTCGCGTCAGCAGGGTGATGAAATCCAGGTCCCCTTCGTCGAACACCCGGGTGTGCTTGCGGGTGTCGAGATAAACCACGCCGATCGTGCCGCACGTGCCAAGGAATGGCACGGCCAGCACTGACTGGGTATCCGCGTGACCCGTGCGAGGAACGGTGATGAACTGCTGGCGGTTCAGGCAGCGGTACGTGTAGGTCTCCAGGTTCGGCGGCTCCCCGACGACGGTGCCCTGGTCGCTTCGGCTCTCGATGAACTCCGGCTCGCTGTGTGGGTCCTTGCGCACCCCGATCCAGATCACCCGGCCGCTTAGCTCGCGAAGCAGCAGTTCGCCGACGCGCTCCAGGAGCGTGGCCAGGTTGCGAACCTCGCGAAGCTTCATCAGGGCATCGACGAAGACCTTCTGCCGGGCGGGGTTGAGCGAGACCGTGGCGTCGGGTTTGCGCGTGACGCTGCGCGGCTGCAAAGGAAACTGGCGGATTTTCGCCAGGTCGCCGGCCGCCTGCGCCGCGTCGGCTCCTTCGACGGGGAGTTCGGAATCAAGGACGACGCGGATCGTGAAGTAACGAACCTCGATGAGGTCGCCGTCGTGCAGGTCGGTGTTGTCGGCGACGGTCTGGCCGTTGATCTTGGTGTCGCCGCCGCGAGTGTGCGGCTCATACAGCCAATACTCGCCCATCGGGCGAAGCGTGGCGTGCCGGGCGGCGATCTCCACGTCGGGAAGCTGGAGCAGGTTGTCCGAGCCGGAGCCCACGCTCACCGGCGTGCCGCGGAACTCCATTTCGCGCACGTTGGGCTCGGCATCGGTGAGGGTTCGTACGTCGGTGATTTCTAGACGCATGGCCGCAGCCCTCTCCGAGGGGCCTGGCAGGCGTTATAATCCAAGGGTGCTCGCCATGCGAGCCGTCCAACGAGGATTCGACAGGAGTTGTCATGCCCGTCATCTCGATGTTCTACGGCATCATCGTGTCGCTGTACTTCATGGATAACCAGCGGCATAACCTGCCGCATATTCACGCCAAGTATCAGGATGATGAGGCCGTAATTGCGATCCCGACGGGCGAAATCCTGGACGGAAGCTTGCCGCCGGGCAAGATGCGGCTGGTCCTCGCGTGGGTCGAGATTCACCGCGACGAATTGCTCGCCGACTGGCAGCTTGCCGTCAGCGGTCAGCAGCCCTTTAAGATCGAGCCATTGAGATAGGCCATGAATCCCCGCGTGACCAACGTCGTGCCGACCGACGACTATCAGCTGGAAATCACCTTCGCCAACGGCGAGGTCGGTGTTTACGACTGCAAGCCGCTACTTGACTTCGGCGTGTTTCGCGAGCTCCGCGACGTCGGTTACTTCAAGCAGGCACGGGTGGAAGGCGGCACAGTCGCTTGGCCGCACGAACAAGACATCTGCCCGGATACGCTGTACGAAAAGGCACGAAGGCACGAAGCGAGCCGCGGGCTTTAGCCCGCGCGGACTTACGATGGTGACTACGGCACGGCGAGCGGCGATTGCCGATTACCAACCGCCGATTGGAGTCATAAGCGGGGCTTGCACGACGCGGCTAGCAACCATACCATCGCCGAACACGGTCGCGAGTTGATGCGCGCGAGTAGTATCGCACGGTATCGAGGGAATGTGCTACGAAAGGAGCGTCAGCCATTCGGTTAGACGAATTCATCACGGAGAGCCTGAACCAGATCTTCACGGGCATCGCAGCCGCTAAGAAAACCGCTGCCGACCGGGGGTTTCAAGTGAATCCTTGGATTACGGATGCCGCTGGGATTCCGGTGGACCGTGAAACGAAAACTCCCGTCAGGATTGTCGAATTCGACGTAGCTGTTACGACGGCGGAAACAGAGCAGTCGAAAGGGGGCGCTGGTATTTTCATCGCCGGTTTGGGGCTAGGAGGCCAGCTTCGAACTGATGCCACGAATACCATCGTCAGTCGCATAAAGTTCTCGGTCCCGATCGCGTTTCCGCGGGCTACCGATACGCGCTGACTAAGGGAGGAGTTGGCGGAAAAGGCGTGGGCTTAGCCATTATGAGCAGACAATGAAGTTCCTTCTGATGCTCGCCCTGACCTTTGGCGCGGGGAGTCTCGTTCTCCTTGTGGTTCGCGCTTCTGGGTGGCCATATTGGTCGTATCACTTATTGGTGGTCTCCATCGGCCTGGGCCTGTACTTCGTAAGCAATTACCTGACAGTCAACTTCGTTCGAAAGCGGGCACCGGGATTTGCTTCGAAGGAGGAGGTCGTTCCGGGTGTACAGGCCTGGGAACTCACCGCGGGCACAGGCATCGTACCGAGATGGGTGTCGTTCATTGGGTTGCTCGCCATCGCATTCGTTCTCGCAAGTCCGTTCGAACTTTTTGCATGGTTATTGAGGGCGGTCCAGAAATGAAGAGGCGGAGTGGTGCAGACGACGTTTCGCCACAGCGGCTTGCGGTGGCCCTCGATTTCCTGCCCTATCTCGCCGAACGCGAGAGCAACGAGGCTACCGAGGAACTCCTTCGCATTCCGGGGCTGCTTGCGGCCTTCAAAAAGGCCAAGAGGCAAACCTCAAAGGCACGGGCCATCGACTGGCGTAGGGCTCGCAAGCATGTATAGCGCCGGGCTGAGCCAGCAGTTCCACGCCGACGCCGATTCCGGGGGCCGTCTGGGACATCACGAAGCACAATGCTGAGGGCAACAAAATGGCGGATTCGGACAAGAAAGAACTTGCAATCGTGCTCCCTGGCGAATGGGCACTGAAGAAGGTCTTCGGCCCGGCTCTGGATGCACTGGGTGAAGACCTGAAGCGTCTCTACGCAAAGGGACGTGACAAGATCTTTGCCGCAGGCTATCGAAAAATCAAGGATGTACACGATGGCAAGCAAGCTAATCTTCGCGTGACTAGAGACGTCCTCTGGAATGGAGCGTTTTCTGATGACGAGGTATGCGCAGAATACTTCGGGGGAATATTGGCGTCCGCGCGGAGCGAGGACGGCAAGGACGATTCCACCATTCAATACGTTGACGTGATCAAGTCCTTGTCCGCGAAACAGCTTGAGCTTCACTATGTCATCTACAACTGCGTGAACAAACTGCTACTGAAGGCGGACAAGCGGACCAACGTGGCGCTTAGCGCCGAAATCCAAGGTGTTCAAGCCTGGTTCGCCCAGATCGAACTAGCGGAAACACTCAAACTCCGAATCGATACTGATCTGAACATCCTCTGGCGAGTCGCTCTGCTGTCTGAGTACAGAATGGAAGCGGAGCAGCTAGGTGACAGGACGTTTCCATATGTCCTTGCCACGCCCACTACCTTCGGGGTGCTGCTGTATGCGGCTGCACATAATCTGCTGGAGGAATGGCGACAATTCGATCGGATGCCGTTTGGCGACTTTGCGAATGTCAAACTTCCTAAGTTCTTCGCGCCGTCACTCGACTTGCTCAGAGCGCAGGCAGGGCTCAAGCAACCCGTAGTGTCGGAAGTCCAGGCGCCAGTCTAGGAAGAAAGGCCTCATCCAGCCTATGCGGCGCCTCACTCTTGGCCATAGCCCCGACCCCGACGACGCCTTCATGTTCTATGGTTTGGCGTCGGGGAAGGTGGACACGCGCGGGTGGCATTTCGAGCACGTCCTCCAGGACATCCAGACCCTCAACGATCGGGCGACTCGCGGAGAGCTGGACATCACCGCGATCAGCATCCACGCCTATCCCTTCGTGGCCGATCGGTACGCCCTGACCCACTGCGGATCGAGCATGGGCGACGGGTACGGGCCGATGGTCGTGGCGCAATCGCCCATGTCCATTGCAGACCTTCGGGGCAAAACCATCGCCGTGCCCGGGGAGCGCACGACGGCTTTTCTGGCTTTGAGTCTCCTCTTGAATCAGGAATCTCTGCCGCCCAGCGCCATCGAGGCCGAGCGTCCGCGCGGGCTGAAGCCCGCGGCTCGCAGCACCTTTCGTCACGAAGTCGTGATGTTCGATCAGATCCTCTCGCACGTGGCCGCGGGTCGGGCCGATGCAGGGCTCATCATTCACGAAGGGCAACTGACCTACCAGAACCACAAGCTCCACAAGGTCGTGGACCTCGGCGAGTGGTGGAAATCGACCACCGGCCTGCCCCTGCCGCTGGGCGGCAACGTCATCCGCCGCGATCTGGGCCGAGAGGCGATGGCTGAGATCAGCGCTATCTTGCGACGAAGCATCGAATTCAGCCTCGCACATCGCGAGGAGGCCGTCGCCCACGCCATGGCCTACGCCCGCGACATGGGCCGGGACCTCGCCGACCGTTTCGTGGGCATGTACGTCAACGAGTGGACCCTCGACTACGGCGAGGTCGGGCGGCGAGCCGTGGCGGAACTCCTCCGCCGCGCCCACGAAATCGGCATGGTGCCTCAGACCAAGACTCTGGAGTTTGTCTGAACGGCTCACGATTGGGCCATTGGCAGGGCGTCAAGTGGATGTCGTCAAGAACATTCTGCGACTTATCCTTGCCCGACGTTATCAGTTCACTGACCATGCCTTAGATGCCTTGGACGAACATCGCTTGTCGCTCGCGGATGTCTTGTTCTGTCTCAGTACGGGCGTGTGTCGCCGCTCATGGCCTCGCCAGCGTAAGTACGAGGTCGAAGGGCGCAGCATCGACGGGCGGCGGATTCGTGTCATCATTCGCTTGCTCGCTGGTCGCGTGGCGCGTATAATCACATTGTATGAAGTCACGCCGCAAACCAGCTGAAACCTGCGAATACTGCGGAGAGCCGCTCCAACGCTCCCGAACCGATGTCTATCGGCGCCGCGGCAAGAAGCACTTTGTTTTTGAGAACGTGCCGGCGCTCGTGTGCCGCGCGTGTGGGCATCGGCTCTTTGAAGCAACCGCGGTCGAGGACATGGAGGAGCAGCTCGACCGCCTGACCCGCCGCCCCAGACGAACGGAACTCCTCATCGTCCGCTGACCCGAAATAAGAAAGTTCTTGATTTGACTTGCCAGGCCATTGGCTGATATACTTGTATACAACAACTATTGTGCGGAGCAATATGTATGCCGGATCGCGTAACTCAACAAGCCCGGCGGCTGTATGGGGTGTTCAGCGAACTGCTGCGCCGTTACCAGTTCCGCGACCGGGACCAGATCTGCTGCCATGGTCTGACCGTCACCCAGTGTTACACGATGGAAGCGCTCGCCCGGCGCGATTCTATGACCATGGGCGAATTGGCCGAGCACCTGTGCCTGAAGATCAGCTCCATGACCCGTGTGGTGGACCACCTCGTGGCCGAGGGTTGGGTCCGGCGCGGCGACGATCCCGACGATCGCCGCATCTGCCGGGTGCAGATCACCCACAGGGGGCGACTGCTGGTGGAGAAAGTGCAGCGGGGCCTGCTGGCGGAGTACGAGCAGGTGCTCCGCGCTGTCCCTGCGGAAAGCCGCGAGGCGGTCATCGCGGCCGTCGGGCACCTGCTGGCGGCTTTCGAGGAGCGGCAATGCTGCGCAGCCGACCCGCAGGAATGAGGCAAATTCGGAGAGACGAGAAATGAACGATTCGCAACAGATCAGAGCGAAGGTTTCCCACGCCTATGCCCACGCGGTGACCACGGGGACGGATTGCTGCGGATCCGCGCCCAAGGGCACCCTTGCCCGGCGCGCAGGTTATGACGATGCCGAACTGGCCGCGCTCCCCGCGGAGGCGGTGGTCAATTCCTTCGGCTGCGGAAATCCCCTGGCCTTCGGTGAAGTGCGCCCCGGCGATGCCGTGCTCGATCTCGGCTGCGGCGCCGGCATCGACGTCGCCCTGGCCGCGCGTAAGGTCGGGCCCACTGGACGCGTCATCGGCGTGGACATGACCGACGAGATGACCGGCCGGGCCCGCGCCGTCCTCGCCGAGGCCGGGCTGACCAACGCCGAAATCCGCAAGGGGCTCATTGAAGATTTGCCGGTTGATTCTGCCTGCGTCGACTGGGTGATCTCCAACTGCGTCATCAATCTCTCGCCGGAGAAGGCGCGGGTCTTCGCCGAGATCGCCCGGGTCCTCAAGCCTGGCGGGCGAATGATTGTCTCCGACATCATCGCCGATGGTCTGCCCGAGGCCGCCCGCCATAGCCTCTCTCTGTACTCCTGTTGCGTGGCCGGGGCGGTCAGCGAAAGAGAGTACCGCGAGGGCTTGGAACGCGCCGGCCTCACTGACGTGGTCATTCGCCAACGCTTCGAATTGAGCCTGAGCCAGCTCGAGGCCCTGGTCGAATCCGACCAGCGGGCCTTCCGGGTGGCATGCGACCGACTCGAAGCGCTCTCCAAGGGCGAACTGGCCGTCGCCTGCGCCGGCAGAGTCTTCAGTGCAGAGATCTCCGCCCGCAAGCCCGAGTAAGAGAAGCGAGCCGCGGGCTTTCAGCCCGCGCGGACGGTCGAATGCGACGACGCCGCCGTTTTGTCGGGCGGATGCCCTAGGGCAGGGTGGTCGTACTCGCCTTTGCCTCCGCCTTCTCCGGCAGCAGCTTCTTCAGGTTGCGCACCAGCATGCGGTCGAAGATGCGCTTTTCCAGCGCTTCAAAGTGCTCGACCTTCTTTTCATCGCCCGCCTCTTTCGCCTCTCGAATCACCGCCGCATTCTGCCGCCTTCGCGCATCCCGCAAGTCCTTCGCCCGCTTCAGGATCTCAGGGGCCTTCTTCGCCGCCGGCTCCGGCAGCTTGTGCTCGGCGAGGAACTTCTCCACATACACGTCCCACTCGTCTTTTTCTTTGGCCGACATCTTGACCAGCCAAGGCCCGTCACCGTACTTCTTGCGATACTCCTCACGCCGCCACACCATTCGGCCCCGCCAGAAATCCCGCAATTGATCTGCAGTCTGATGAGGTGCGGCGAGCAGCTCAACGATCCGTGGGTCGGGCGGGATATCAAACACTTCCACAAGATCCCAGAACTCGTGGTCGGGGATGAGGTCAACGCCCGTCCACATTTGATAACCAGTGGGCCCGACAAACTGGGTGCCGTACAGCGCACCGATATCGTTCGGCGTGATCTCCTGCCTATGCCACGGTTCGTCAAATGTGGCTCGCTCAACGTGGATCATCCTGTACGGAGTAGCGGAGTCGCCTTGGTAGAAGCGCACGGACTTCGGAAACCAGCGATCCCCAACCTTTTCGTAGTCACTTTCAGAATAGAGCACGAGCACACCGCCGAGATACCACGAGGCTTGGACCGGTTGCCCGCCGACACGATCATCGAACCTCCACGACAACCGACACCCTCCGCCATTCCATTCTGCGTCGACCGTCGGAAAGCCGCCTTCGTTGCCCTCGCGGAAAACGGCGGAATCGAATCCCTCGAGCGCATCGGACGCGAGCCCAAAGCGCCCCTGATCGGGAGTCAGGGCCAAACCCACGGCCGGTAAATTGACGGGGATATAGCTGATATCGGGGGTGTCAAGGGAAGCGACGAATCCCAAGTCGGGGCGCTCGGCCTTCAAGTCCCAAGCCTTCCCCTCGTGGATCAAGCGATTGTCAGTCCCTGCGTCTTCGTCCGTCGGAATGGCGACAACTCGAGGCTCTTCCGGGGAAGCTCCTTGCGGCTCAAGGACTCGAAACCGTAAGCGGTGATACCCGTTTTCATCTCCAAGATTGCTTTCCCAGAGCGTGTCTCCCGCCTTGCGCGTCACGTAGCGCTCGACCAAACCGTCGTTGTCGCCACCCAGCCATGTGACGGACCATTCGACTTGGACTGTGGTTGGAACCTCCTGGTCCAGAATGCCGCGAAGCCGCGGGGGGTATTGATCGCGCGGTCCGCCTGCGGTCAGGACGACTCCGATCCATAAACACGCGGCTTGCATCGTCTCGCACTCCTACATCGCGGGTACGCACTGCCCTCCAACTTGGCGGGGAGTAGCGTGCTTTTCCTCTCTCACTGACGCCCGCGATCGGCAGTCGCTCGACGGGCAAGAGGTACTGCCCGCGCACGCGTAGTAAGTACACCAAGTCTGCTCGGGTCCGTCGTAGGCGTAACAGGTTCCCAGTCCATATGGCTCCACCTTTGGAAATGACGACGAGCCAGCGCGGCGGTCAGGCCCACAAATGGTCTGCCCTTCCGGGCAGCATGTGATGGTGCTGCAGCCACCAGGACCCGTGGCCGACCGACCGCAGAACCCACCGGGACCGCAGCCTCCGGGAGGTGGGACAGCCATCGTCGGCGTCACGCCGGCTTGCTTGAGGCCGAGGAAATAGAATACGCCCGTGCCCGAGAGCACGAACATTACCGCGGCCCAACCAATCACCAGTCTCTTGCTCATTCTACACCTCCGATGCTGCAAACGGTCTGCGCTCGCCCCGACGTGAGGGCAAGGCGGGAATCGACAGAAGACGCATTGGGAGACATGAGCACCCTCTCCTTGGATCCCGGAAAGAGCAACCTCCTACGTATAATCTGCGCTCCCCCCCTGTCACTTGTCAAGAGGCTTTTGGAAAAAACTTGCCTGTTCTGTGGCGACCGGAGACCGTTAAAGTGGCGTCTTGTCGGCTTAAGTGAATTCCCTTAAGCCAGTCCCACGTTCGATGCCATGCCGTGTCACTACGTGTGCGTCGAAATCCGGCGGGCCGTGGCTCCGCTCAACGCCAGTGCCCCCCGGCTTTCGTGGTCGATTGCGCCTGATCCGGCGGGCGGATGGGCTTAGAGCGTCTATCGATCAGGTGTAGTGTCAGGGCTTTGTCCCCGGCGCTAGACTCCAAGCGCCGCCCACGAGGGGCGACGCTACACTTTGGCGTTAAGCGGTCTAACCGATCTCGACAGACCGTGTCTAGGACTGAGGCGCGATGGTGACTCAGGCCGCCGTGGTCGTCGGCTCACGCGCTCACAAGGAGAACATCATGCGGCGTTTGGCAACGGGCCTTGCGGCCCTCTTACTGACAGTCTGTCTATCGGGATGCATCATGATCATCGGCGTGCGCGAGCCCGTCGAGCTTTCCGACGGAAAGAAGGTCGTGGCCATCGACGGCGACCTTTACGTCGTGGACGTGGACGAAAAACGCGTCGAAAAGCTCGACACGCACACCGTGCGAGAGACGGAAATCTCCGTCACCACGGAAGAAAAAGGGGATTAGATCAGCTGCTTCTCGGGCCCTGAGAGAGCGGGATATCGCCGGGTGATGCATCGCGCCCGTTGCATCCCGTGCGTGGCGATCGGCGCCGCCGAGCGCCTTCAGGGCTTGGCTGTTCGTTACCGGAAGAACCCAGGGCGTTGCCCTGGGCTGCTTTATGGCGGCCCTTCGGGCCTTCGCGACGAAACTGCTCAGTTTGAGTAATTGAGAGCGTGTAACAAAACGACGGCCTTGGGGGGCATCGCATTCGAGCGTCCGCGCGGGCTTAAAGCCCGCGGCTCGCTTACTCGCACCGCCCACAGCTGTCGCGGCAGTAGCCTTGCGCTGCGCAGGTGCCCGTGGTGCAAGTCCCGCCGGGGCACTGGGCGTCCGCGTCACAGGGGATGCCGGGCGACGAACCCCCGACGCACGAGCCACAATGCCGATTGGCCGTGCAGGGTCCGCCCTCCCGCGGACTGCCGGAAGCGCAGGTCCTCATGCACAAGGCGCCCGCCCCGTACAGACCGGTACATGCACTGTTGCTCGCGCACTCGGTCGTATCGCACGGCACGGCGGACGGGCAGGGGCACGGGCCGCTATAGGGATAGGCAAGCAACTTCACGTTACGGACGATCGCGGCGATGTCCAAGGCATCGACATCTGCATTGAGATTGGTCACGTTGGGCTGTACCTGGACGGCGATGTGGCTCGGGGCCCCCGTTAGCTTTTTGAAGTGGTTGACCGCATTGACCACGTCGATGGCGTTGGGCTGACCGGCGGCCTCCGGAGCGTACGGGGCGGAGATGTCCCCCGCCCGCCGCGTCGTCAGAGTCGCGGCCTCAGACACCGCCAGGCAGGCGGCCTCATTGCCCTTGCAGGCCGCGGCGTAGACCTTCACGCTGTAGGTGGAACTGGGCACGATCTCCGCGCCCACCACGTGCACGACGCCGTCGCCGCTCCAGTCGCGGTAATAGGGCGTGCATCGCAACCTCGCGGCGGTGTACGAGCCCAAGGCCGGCAGCTCCTGGGCCTCGAGATATAGTGCCGGCGGACCCAGCCATCGGGCACAGCCGTTGGCTTCCCCGGCGGCGGAGCAGGTGCCCGCCTCGTAGTCGCTGAAATCCGGGGGCAGACAACAGACGTTATTCGGCGGATCGGGATTCTGCAGATCCAGCATGGTCACTTCGATGGCCGTCTGCCCGAACGCGCCCGTGGCCACCGTCGGGGGCGGTGCCGAGAGCGCAATCGCCCGGGTCACTTCGCCGCCAACTTCCGGCACGGCTGCGGGAGGCGGCTCGCAGATGTCCGGAATGCCGCTGTTGTTCTCGTCGGCGAGGACGCCGTCGGCAATGTCGCAAGCGTCGGGGACAAGATTCGTATTGCAGTCGCCGCAGGCCGGGTCTCCAGTGCATCGACTCACGTCGCACAGATCGGGAACGAGGTTCGCGTCACAATCCTCCGCGCACTCCCCGCCTCCGCAGGCCGGAAGCTCGCACTGATCGGGCACCATGTTGAAGTTGCTGTCCCGATCCCCCGCCATGAAGTCGAAGCCTGTCGGCGAGACCAGGCCGGTGTCGTCGCCGAGGATGTACGCCCGCAGGTACTGCCCGTCGTCGATGTCGAACTCCAGGATGCGGGCGGCGGTAACGTGCAGCTCGTCCGTCCCGTCCACATGGTCGTGATCGCCTTCGCCCTCGGCGGAGGCCGGCAGGTCGCGCGTGCAGAATACGTTTCCGGTGGGGCCCAGCCGCAGCCCCCACGGCCCGTCGAGATAGAGCGGCGCTCCCGGGCACGTCGGGCATCCGCCGCTGTTCCATACGCCGAGGAACGCCCCGGTCGTGCCGTCATATTCCAGGATCGCATCAGTGTTGTAGCTGGCGACCAGGAGGTTCCCGTCGGGCTTGAACAACAGACCGCGCGACTGAGAAAGCCCGCCGTTGTCCGCACTGCTCACGAAGATGCGAACAAACGCCCCGGACGTCCCGTCGTACTCGAACACCTGGTTGTCGCTGCCGACGAAGAGGTTCCCGTTGGGCCCAAAGGTCAGTCCGAAGGGGCTGGTCAGTCCGCCGGAGCCGGCTGCCACGAACGTACCGATGAAGACGCCGGTTGTCCCGTTGTATTGCAGAACGCGGTGATCATTGCGACTGGATACGAACAGGTTGCCGTTGGGGCCCATGACCAGGCCCGCGGCGTTGTTCAAAACGCCGCTGCCCGCGGAGACAAAGTCCCCTGTATAGGCCCCCGTCATCGCATCGTAGCTGACCACTTTGTTGGAGGTGCCCGCACTGACCAGCACCCGATTCTGTCCGGGTACGATGATCAGATCCTGTGCCGAACTGATCACCCCGGCAGTCGAAGTCCTCACCCGCACGCCGCTGACCGCGTGATACTCTCCGATGTAATTGAGCGCGTCGCTGGCCACCCAGGCGTTGCGGGCGCCCTCCAGCTCCTCCAGGTCGCTCAGGCCGTTGCAGTCGCAGTCCTGACATGTATCCAGAATCGTGTCACGGTCGATGTCCAGCGCCAAGTTGGACTGGATTTCGTTGTAGTCCGGGATGCCGTCGGCGTCGCAGTCCGCGTCACACTCGTCGGGCACGCCGTTGCCCCACAGGTCGGGGCTGGTGCCCAGCCGGATATCGCGATCATCGGGCACGGCGTTGCCGTTGCAGTCCGGCTCGCAGTCGTCGGGCATGCCGTTGGTGTTCAGGTCCGTGCTCGTGCCCCCCGCGGATATCGCGGGGTCAAGCACGGCATTCCCGTTGCAATCCTCGCACTCATCGGGCACCCCGTTGCCGTTGGTGTCGGAGCTGGTGCCTGCGCTGATGTCGCTGATGTCGTTGATCCCGTTCTGGTTGCAGTCGTCCTCCACGCAGGACGCGCCCGACTGGACAAAGTTCCGCATCACTCTTCTCAGACGGCGGTGATACCAGTTCTCGGTCACCAGGTTTCCGCCGCTAACCGTCTGGCTGCAATAGCTCATCAGCGATCCGCGCTGCGGCACGATGGGCGGCGGATAGCACTGGTCCATTTGCGGGCAATAATCCGGGGTGTGATAGGCACCGAAGTTATGGCCGAGTTCATGGGCTACTACGCCCGTGTCGTAGTCCCCCGCGCTGGGATAACTCGGATCCGGAAAACCGTTCAGGTATCCGCAGACACAGTAGGCGGAGCTGGTGCAGACCGCGCCGATGTAGGCAATCCCTCCGTAGGGCAGGTCCCGCCGGCCGCTCATGAAGATGCCCGTGTCCCGGGGCACACCCGCCATGACGGTGTTCCAGTGATTGACGTAGTCGTACAGCGGCCCGGCTGACGGGTGGTAGGTGTCCATGAACGCCGGCTCCGCCGTCTCGTCATCGAACAGGCGGACGAAGACGATCTCGAAGCGAACGTCCACGTCGTGCATGAAGATGGCGTTGGTGCGGGCAAACACCTCGACGATGTAGTCCATCGTCGCCGTGGCGTCGTTGAAGTTGGCGTACAGGTCGTAGTCCGTGTCCACCGCGATCTGCACCGTCTTGAGCTTCTTGTTGAAAATGGCCGCCGCAGAAGGCTCCGGGGCGCACCCCGCCACGGCCGAGGGCTCGGCGTCATGCCCGCATAGCGGAGCGTTGGGCAGCGCCTCCGGCGATGTCGGCGCGGGATAAACGACAACCTGTCCGGGCGCGAGCGCCCGCCCCGAGGGGTCCACCGACGACAGTTTGAACCGCCCCCCGGCCCCGCCCAGGTCGATGTGCCCGCTGACCCTCCGCGGCGACGAGAGGAGGACCACCCGCGACCCAGGTTTTCCCTTGACCTCGCCGTGCAGCACCTGAATCTCAGACGTGTCGTACGGAAGTGCCCGCTCGGTCCCGTCGGCGCTCGTCACGACGATTCTGGTCTCCGGGCCCAGCACCCGGACCGCAGCTAGTTCGAGCAGTTCTCCCTCACCCGCCAAGGGCAACCGCCCCACAACGATCGGCCCTTCCCGGCGGGCGACTTCGGTCAGCGCGGCGGTGTCCATCGCCACCACCGCCGAGCCTTGGGTTTGTGAGATTGGTGTAAACGCGGAAACGACGACTGCCGGCGCTACGGCCGCGCGAGACGGCGGCGCCGGAGCGGTCTGCGGAACCTCGCCCGCAGCGATAAGCACACTGGCCAGCCTCAGCGCGGCCGCGGCGCTGAACAAGCAACATCCCCACCTTAGTCTTGTCATCTACAGCCCCGTTGATGAAGGAAAGCGCCGTCCCCTCGACGCTTTAGCACTACAGCGCTAGTTCTGCTCAAGCGAAATGGTTGAGCAGGCCGATGCCATCCTCCAACCGAAAGGAGGTGTGGCATGACGGCGGAGCAGGTT
>SBAX01000342.1 GCA_005240095.1 Phycisphaera mikurensis | reverse complement strand
CGTCGAGATCGACGAAGCCCTCGACATAGACGCCGATGCAGTCCAAATCGTCGCGCTCGGCGAGAGCGTGGAGCACGTCGGAGACGGTCACGTCCACCTGATTTCCCACGGGAATGGCGAACTTGGGATCGAGGAATTCGAGGTTGCTCATGCGGGTGATGAGGAAAGCCCCGCTCTGCGAGACAATGGCCACGCGCCGCGGAGGTGCGTCCCGGCGCGGGTCGAGCTTGGACCTTGGAATGAAGAAGGTGTCGTAGCGACCGGGCCTCGAGCGCAGACCCAAGCAGTTGCCGCCGAGAAAAACCGGCGTGCCGTCCGGGTTCTCCTGGCGCGAGCGGGCAATAGCGCCCTTAAGCCGGGCATGAATGTCCTGCGTTCCTTCCTTCTCGCCCAGACCGCCGGAAATGAGGATCACCGAGGCGGGTCCCTGAGGACTGCAAGAGGTGGCCTCGCTGACCAGTTGCTCGGCGTGCTCCGCACCGGTCGCAGCGACCAGGAGATCCACCGGCCGGGGAAGGTCTTGCAGAGTGGGAACACAATGCACGCCGTCGATCGCATCCACCCCCTTTTTCACGACGAACAGATTCTCCTGCGGGAAGCCGCAGTCGCGAATGTTATTCAAGATCACCCGCCCGAAGTTGGAGCGATTCGCGGATACGCCCACCACGGCGATGGATCGAGGTTCCAGCAGGCGCCGCACGCGGTCGGCGGGGCGCGGCGGCGGGCAGGTCACCGCCTGGCCAAGCCGACCTCGCCCGTCGAGGGGAAGCGTGCGCCCGCCGCGAAATGCGAAAGGGTTGACTTCCAGCTCCTCGAGGCTCGCGCCATCAACGCCGTCCAGGCAGGAGCGACGAGCCATGGCCATGAAGGCCCGGAAGCAGCGCAGCAACTCGCCGTCACCGACCTTACGCTCATGTCCGCGAACCCTCCCGGAGAGGATCTCGTAGGCGGCGGTGGCCTGGAAGGCGGTGAAGAACTTCTCCGCGGACGTGTCGAGCACCGCGGCCTTGGCCACTGCGGCGCCTGGGCGCATGGCCGTGGTGAGATACTCCGTATCTACGCCGCCCAGTCCCGCGGCGATCACCGGGCCGAACTCGCGGGTCTGGCGGAAGCCGACGAACAACTCGCTGCCCAAGCCGCGATCCGCGTTCTCGACGTACTCCACGACCAGGACGCCGGCGATGTTGGGGCTTAACCTGCCCTGCTCCGTGATCAGCTCGCGGATGGCCCGCTGAACGTATTCCACCGACTTGGGGACAAACGCCAGACCACGGGCTTCGGTCTTGTGAATGATGTCCGGGGAGACGATCTTCAGAACCAGCCGATTGCCGGGAAAAGAGGCTAACTGCTCCGCATTGATGGACTGTCCTGCGGGGACGAAAAGATGGCGTGGCGGTTTGATCGCCCCGGCCAGTTCCACCAGGCGATAGACCTCGTGCTCATAGAGCTGGGTGCGATGGTCGGCCTGGATGCAGCGGAGTACGTCACCGACGTCGGTCAGGTCACCGCCGGGCATCACGTCGGCATCCACCGGCGGCGCGCCGGGCGCTTGGCCATCCGCTCCCGCCACAGCGACGCGGGCTTCGCGGCTGCTGAGCCCTCTTTCCAGGGCGTCGCGAAAAGCGATGGCGGTGCGGCGGCCAAGGTGGAGGGCCCGCTGATTCAGCTCGACCACACGCTGTCCTCTGGAAGCGAAAGTGGCCGCCAGCAGGCGTTCGAAGTCCGCCAGAGGCAAGTCCATGAACAGCGAGGCGGCACCGAGCATGACGGTGTTCTCGGCGCGGGCGGAGCCCGCGGTTCGCGCCAGACTGCCGGCATCGACGAGCACGTGGTCACCGGCTTGGGCGATGGCGTCGAGTACCTCATCCATCGGCGGGTAATCGGTGATGTTGGTAACCGGTGCGGTGTTGCAGATGATGATGCCGCGGTCGCCAAGGTAGTCGAGGTAGCGGAGGGCCTCCAGGGGCTCGATAGCGATGAGCATGTCGCCGCAGCCCAGTGGGATGATGTCGCTGTGGACGGGGTGGTCGGCGAAGCGCAGGTGGGCCTGGACGGCGCCGCCTCGCTGACTCATGCCGTGCGTCTCGGACTGCTTGACATCGAGCCCCCGCTGAAGAGCCACGCGGGAGATGGCATGGGCGATGGTGAGCACCCCCTGCCCGCCGACGCCCACGATGAGCACGTTGTATTCCATGTCCTTATCCTGGCAGACGCCCGCCGGCCGAGACGCCCGCAAGCGCGAGCGCGCCGGTCTCGACGGCACGGCGCTTGGCATGAATGCAGGCCCGCTGGGTCACGACCACGGACAGCCCACGATACTCAATCTCCTTACGCACGAGGCGGACGTTCTCTTCATGGGCGGAGGGGACGGCCTTGAGGACCACGATGTGCCGTTCGTCTACCCCCAGGCCGCGGATGATGCGAGTGAGATCGTCGCCGGTGGCGAGCACCTCCTGACCGCCGGTCATGGCGATCAGGGCGTTGTCGAGGATCGCCACGGTGATGTTGACGTTGTCGTGGGCGGCGCCGATGAGGGCGCTCATTCCGGAATGAATGAAGGTCGAGTCTCCGATGGTGGCGATGACCGGGTGGGCGCCGGCCTTGGCCGCCCCGATGGCCATGCCGATCGACGCCCCCATGTCCACGCAGGCGTCTATCGCGTTGTACGGCGGGAACGCGGCCAGCGTGTAGCAGCCGATGTCACCGAAGAGGTAGGGTCTCTCGCTCCCCCCGGCGGCTTCAACTATGGCGCGATATGTGTCGCAGTGCGGGCAGCCGTCGCAAAGCTGCGGCGGACGCGCGGGCACCTCGACGCCTGAGCTGCTGAGGGGATGCCCGTTGGTCGGCCGAAGGCCCAGTGCCATGCGCACGATATCCGTGGTCAGTTCGCCCTGCGCCGGCAGCGTTCCATCGAGCTTCCCTTGGATGGCCTTACCCGGCACGCCAAGCAGACCGATCAATTGCCGCTCCACATAAGGGTAGCCTTCCTCGATGACGGTCACCCTCGTGCAGTGATCCACCAATTGACGCACGAGAGGCGCCGGGATGGGGTACACGCCGAGCTTGAGCACCGAGTAATCCGTGTCCGCGCCGATGACTTCATGGAAATAGTTGCGGGCGATGCCGCAGAGGATCACGCCGCGCGGTCCACGCAGGGTCATGTGATTGAAGTCCGATCGCAGCGAGTACGTGCGAAGCGTGTCCTGCAGGTCCAGGAGGCGGGCGAATCGTTTGCGTGCGTTGGTGGGCAGCAGCGTCCATTCCCGCCAGTCTTCCACCCGCCCACGGCGCGGCGGCCGGACGGGCGCACGCGTGCAGACCCGCGAGCGGCTATGCGCCAGGCGGGTCACGAGGCGAATCACCACCGGCAGACCGTGGCGCTCGGACACTTCGAACGCCGCCCGGGCCATGTCGTAGGCCTCCTGCTGGTCGGCGGGTTCGAAGAGCGGAAGCCGGGCAAAGTCCGCATAGAAGCGGGTGTCCTGTTCGTTCTGCGAGGAGTGCATGCCGGGGTCGTCGGCCACGGCCAGCACCAGCCCGGCGTTGGCTCCGGTGAGCGCGGAACTCATGAAGGGGTCGGCGGCCACGTTGAGGCCCACGTGCTTCATGGAGACGATGGCCCGCTTGCCGGCGAAGGACATGCCCATGGCCTCCTCGTAGGCGATCTTCTCGTTGGCGGACCAGCGGGCGGAAACCTCACCGTCGCGGCAGCGGCGCTCTACGAACTCGAAGATTTCGGTGGCGGGCGTACCGGGATAGGAGAATGCCCCTCCGATGCCGCTATCCAAGGCACCCAAAGCCACGGCCTCATCGCCCAGGAGGAGTTCGATGCTCATTGTCCTTTCTCCGGTCCCGGTTAGGGGACTTCCCCCCGTCTGCTAAGCAAATGCCATGCCCAGGATTGACAAAAAAACTGGCCTTGGTTTTCCACTGGGAGCGTCTTGCGCGGCTTTATGGACCTGCCGGCGGGGGGCTCAGGATGGGCGATTCCACGCAGCGGTGCGTGCTTTCACGCTGCCGTCGAGGCAGGCCTTCGTCAAGTTACCCGATCACGCCTTCCGATTCCCCGACGCCTGTGACCGGCCCGCGCGCGGTTGTATGATCGAATCCCCTGTAGGTAGGGCGTGTGGGTGGCCGAGCCGGTATCGAGCAGCGTCGGGAGGTCGTACTCCAAGAGGAGCCTAGGATGAAGCTTTATGGTGCGTGGTGGATAGCCTGCCTGCTTTTGGCGGGGTGCGCGGGGAAGCGGCCGATGCTGGCCGAGTCCGAGTTGCAGGCGCAGTTTGCATGCGACCGGGCGCAGTACGAATCCTCCTTGGTCGCCGCGGTGCAAGCGCTCGTGCCGCGTGTTTATGACGAGATGCGGCAAGAGGGGGCCGGCCGCAGCGCCGAGCCGGCCGCGCTTGACATCCTTGCCCTCTCCGGCGGCGGCGACAAAGGCGCCTTCGGCGCCGGCTTTCTCCGAGGATGGGGCGAAGTCGAGGACCCGGCCATGCGCCGTCCGGAGTTCGACGTGGTTACCGGGGTGAGCACGGGCGCTCTGCTGGCGCCGTTTGCATTCCTCGGCACAGATGAGGACTTGGCCACGGTCGAGCACTTCTATCGCAACCCGCAGGACGACTGGGTCAGGCTGCGCGACTGGTTCTTCTTCCTTCCTGGGCGGGTGTCCCTGCTGGACATCACCGGCCTGGAGAAGGAGATCAACCGGACGGTGGATGAGGAGTTTGTGACCCGCCTTGCGGAGGAGGCATCCAAGGGACGGGCGCTGGTGATTTCCGCCACCAACCTGGAGTTCGGCTGCCAGCGGCGCTGGAACCTGGGTGACGAGGCCAAGCTCGCCGCGAAGAGCGGGGACGTGCACGGCATCCACAAGATGATGCTGGCGTCCTCGGCGATTCCCGGGGCGTTTCCGCCGGTGGAGCTGGGCAGTTTTCTGTATAGCGATGGCGGCATCACGGCGAACATCCTGCTTCCCATGGACTGGCGTTCGCCCAACGCGTTCCTGCCGACGTGGAGGCGGGAGCATCCGGGAACGCCGTTTCCCAAGATGCGCTATTGGGTCATCGTGAACAACCAGATTCAGCAGCCGCCGAAGACGGCCCAGCCGACCTGGCCGTGCACGGCAAGCGTGGGCGTGGCGGCCGCAGTGCGATGTTCCAACGTGGTGCAGCTCGAGTTGCTCCGCACCCAGGCGGAGTTTCTCAACGCCACCATGGGCACGAACATCGAGGTGCGGGCGGTGGCCATTCCTGATGACTGGCGCCCCCCGGTCGAGGGCACGTTCAAATCCGAGACGATGAACTCCCTGGCCGATCTGGGACGCAAGCTGGGGGCCGATCCGTCCAGTTGGGTGCTCTACGCGGCGCCCGGCCGCGGAACCACACCCGAAGAATTGAGCCGCTCCGCGAGTTTAGGAGTGAGCACCAAGAACCCAGGAACCAGCGACTAGTTCAAATGAGCTACCCAGACTTTGCAGTTTTTGGCGCGAGGCCCGAAGGGCCGCCATAAATCAGCGTGTGCCGAGCAGGTTCGGCAACCGAGGGGTGAAAGTCCCCTGCACAACCCGGTGGAGGTGAAGTGCGAGCG
>SBAX01000341.1 GCA_005240095.1 Phycisphaera mikurensis | reverse complement strand
GGTTGTCGCGAATCTTCTGAATCTCTTCCTCGGAGGGCCCTTCCTCGGGGTATTCGATCTCGACCACCACGGGCTCGCGGCTCTTGCCGACGGCAAAATAGACCGCCAGGCCGGCGGCGATCGCGACCAGAATTAGAAACCGAGCCTTCATTCACGCTTCTCCGCTGCCGGCCTGCCTCGCCGGGCCGGCTATTCCATCGATCAAAAAAGTGTACCGTAGGGCGATTGTAGACAAAATCCCCCATTGCTACGACGCTACGAGCATAGGGAAAGTTCCCCGACTCGTCATTTTTCCGGCCGGGAGGTAGGATGTCAGCCCTGACCGCAGCTACTCCTCAAGGCCGATCGGGACGGCACCGCTGCGGCAAGACATTCTTGCGGTAACTGCGGCACAGAGGCCCTTCTCGTGTCCAACTGCCTGACCGCTCACAACCTCAGCGCCTACCAGGCACGCAAGCTCACCGGTGCGGATGAGTCCCGCGTCAAGGATCACTTGGAGGAGTGCCCGGCGTGCCGCACGGCCTACCAGCGGCTGTGCGACCAGGCCGCCAACACCATCGAAGCGCTTCCGTCACGACCCCAGGCCATCACCCCCGCTCGGCCCGGACCGGCCGACGATGGCTCGTTCCTTTCCCTTTCCGTCAAGCCCCCCGCTGAGACCGCCGCTCAGCACTATCCCCGAATCGAGGGGTACCGCATCATGGGCGTGCTCGGTCAGGGGGGCATGGGCATCGTCTATCGCGCCGTGCAGGCGAACCTCAACCGCACGGTGGCGCTGAAGGTGCTGCCCGCCATCATGGGAGCGGGCAACCCCAACGCGGTAGCGCGCTTCCGCCGCGAGGCGACGGCCGCGGCGCGGCTTCATCATACGCACATCATCGCCATCCACGACTTCGGCGAATCGCGCGACGCCTACTACTACGCGATGGACCTGATCATCGGGCAGCCGCTCAACGTGCTGATCCGGCGCATGGCCGCTGCTCACGCTCCGTCCCTGACGCCCACGCAGCTCACTCAGGTACTCCGCGACGGCGCAACCGAGGTCACGCCTACGCTATTGACCGATCCATCCGCCGAGACAGTGTTCGACACCGCGCCGACCATGATCGGTTCAGCGCCCTCGGGGCGCGGCCGGGCGTATTACCGTCACGTGGCGCAGTGGATGGCTGACGCCGCCGACGCCCTGCACTACGCCCACTCGCAGGGCATCATTCATCGAGACATCAAGCCCGCCAACCTGATTCTTTCCGTGGACGGGCGGATCATGATCGCGGATTTCGGACTGGCCAAGACGGTGGACGAGCAGTCCATGACCATGACCGGGGCTTTGGTGGGCAGCCTCCGCTACGTGAGCCCCGAGCAGGCTATGGCCCGCCGCGTGCCCCTCGATCATCGCACCGACATCTATTCGCTCGGGGCGACGATGTACGAGCTGCTGTGCTTTGAGCCGGCGTTCCCGGGCACGGAGGAGAAACAGATTCTCGGGGCGATCATCTCTCGCGATCCTACGTCCAGTCGAAAGATCGTGCCCGCGGTTCCTCCGGAGCTGGACACGATTTGCCTGAAGGCGCTGGAGAAGTCTCCGGATGCCCGCTATGCGACGGCGCGGGCCATGGCCGAGGACCTGCGGCGGTTCATCAACGATCTGCCCATCGTGGCCAAGCGCCCGGGCCCCGCGAAGCGCGCCGTCAAGTTTGTCCGCCGGCACAAGGCCCCGGTGATCGCGATCACGGCCGTGGTCCTGCTGACCATCGCTTCGCTCATCGCCGTGCGAGAGCGCAACGTCCGCCGCGTCGCTCAGCGGCTACGCCTTGAGTCATCCATCGTGGCCGTCAAGCAGACGGTTAAGAACCTGGTTCGTGAAGGGCGCTGGGTGGAGGCGCAGAGGCAGCTCGACGATGCATTGAAGCTGGCGCCGAAGGAAGTCGAAGTATGGAACCTGGTCGCCTGGGAGAAGCTGCAACGCAACCGGGCCATGCCCGAGCAGGCCGGCGCCGCCGTTCTCGAAGAGGCCGTGCAGGCCTGCCGCCGGGCGCAGGAGATCGATCCCAAGAAGAGCATGGAGGCCTTGGGGTACGAAGGCGTCGCGCTTCGCCGCCTGGGGCGCTATCCCGAGGCAGTGGCAGCGCTGGAGAAGGCTGTGGCTCTGGATCCCACCGCCTACTTCAACTGGACGAACCTGGGCACGTATCACGCCCTGAACGGCGACTTGGTGAGCGCCGAAAAATGCCTCCGCGAAGGCACGGAGCGCGCCGGGCCGGAAAAAGATGAATGGCGGGGGATGGTGTGGCGAAACCTCGCAGCGCTACTCGTGCATCTTCGCACGTCCGACGCGATGGAAACGGTCTCGCAAGCACGGGCCCGCAACGACAAGGCCGGTGCAACATGGACGCTCCAGGCGTTGGCCAAGTTGCAGCTTGACGGCCACGTCGATGTGTCGGCGGCGCTCGACCATGCCAAGTTCGCGGACTTCCTGAGCAACTCCCAGGACGCCAAAGCCAAGCGCATCCTCGCATGGGCTTATCTGCGGAATAAGGACTACGACTCGGCCGTGCGCGAGGCGCAGGCGGCGCTGGCTTTGAAAGATGCGCCGACGGTTAATCAACTGTTCCTCGCGATTGCGGAGGCGCACCGCGGCCAGGCCAAGGCCGCCCGAGAAGCACTCACCGCCGCCGACGCCTCTTGGCCCGCGCGGCTTAAGGAGCCGGGAGCGTTTCTGGCCTCCGCCGAAACCGGCGACCTATGGATCGAATCTGCGGATCAGTGGCTGGCGCTGCGCGCCGAGGCCCAGACCGCCCTCGAGGGCACCGCAACGCGCCCATAGAGGGAGCGAGGCCCTCCAACAATGGGCTCGCAGCGCGCCGCGGTGGGCCCTCAAAACTTCCCATAATATGCTTGCTTTCCGGGCACTTTCTGATGTATGCTGCCAGTCTGTTCGCGGCTATCCCCGGGGAGTTTCTCGATCTTGGAAAGTCCGTTCTTCTGGAGAGGTACGATGAGGATTCGGCGTAGTCTTGGGCTGTGCATCGGATTCGCGGGGGCTGTGGCCGTCGGCCATCCGGCACTGGCCTCGTTTCACCTCATGCAGATCGAGCAGGTGATCGGGGGCGTCAACGGCGATGTCAATGCCCAGGCCATTCAGCTTCGCCAGCGCTTCGCGGGACAAAACTTCGTGTCCCAGGCGAGGCTCGTGGTGCGCGACGCGACCGGCTTCAACCCTGTCACCGTCCTCGATATGACTACGGACAACTGCATCAGCAACAACAACATGCTTTGCAATGGCACGGCCGGCCGGCGAATCCGCCAACGAGGCGGACTCCGACTTGAGCACGGAGCGGATCCTCTTCCGCTGGGACAAGCCGCAGTGGAACCATAACGCCGGACACATCGAGTTCGGCCCCGACGGGATGCTCTACATCTCGACGGGCGATGGGGGCGGGGCCAACGACGGCCTGTGCGACAGCCCGCAATCCCACGGTCCCACCGGCAACGGTCAGAACATCGAAACGGCCCTGGGCAAGATGATCCGGATTGATGTGGACAGCGACCCACTGGCGTCGCCTGGGTGGGTCCAGAATCCAGCGAATGGTCATTGGTACCGCCTAACGTCTCCCGGCACCTGGGACGATGCGGAAGCCGAAGCCGTCAATTACGGCGGACATCTGGTAACGATCAACGATGCGGCGGAAAACCAGTGGGTTATGGACAATCTGAACCTCTGCGACGAAGGGAATATATCCAAGTGGATTGGCCTTTACCAACTTCCTGGCAGCACAGAGCCGGCGGATGGATGGGTGTGGGTAAGCGGGCAAACAGTCACCTTCACAAATTGGAGCTCCGGCGAACCCAACGATCTCGGCGGTGTCGAGGAATGGG
Organism: Phycisphaera mikurensis; assembly: GCA_005240095.1. Taxonomy (GTDB): domain Bacteria; phylum Planctomycetota; class Phycisphaerae; order UBA1845; family UBA1845; genus SBAX01. The sequence continues at coordinate 1,758 of SBAX01000341.1, read as the reverse complement.
CTGAGATGAGACCACAGTGTAACCCGTTAGCTGGAAGTTGGAATGACAATTGGCCTCCGCCTCTGTTGCGCGGAATCGTAGAGCGGGACGTAGGATACGATGTTCCCGCGGACAACCCCTTCGTCGGAGTGGCCGGTCTGGACGAGATCTTCGCCTACGGTTTCCGCAATCCCTACCGGTTCTCCTTCGATGACGCGGGCGGCGACCTGTACGTCGCCGACGTGGGCCAGAACATCTACGAGGAGATCGACCTTGTGGTGAATGGCGGCAACTATGGCTGGGCGGTCTACGAGGGAGCGCACTGCTTCGACCCGCCGGGGGCCTGTGCTCCGCTTCCCGGCTGCGGCGACGCTGGCTACATCGACCCGATCAGCGAATACAGGCACACCGAAGGCGGCACGGCCGTCGTCGGCGGCTATGTCTATCGCGGGACCGCGTATGCCCCGCTGCAAGGGCGCTACGTCTACGGCGATTTCAGCGCCGACTTCGGGCCCACGGGTCGCCTGTACTACATGGACCTTTCGGGTCCCCACGCCAACATCCGACGGGAATTCGTCGTGTACCCCAACGGAAACCCCATCGGCCAGTTCCTCAAAGGATTCGGTGAGGATGAAGACGGGGAGCTCTACGTCTGCGCGAGCGGCACGGTGGGGCCAAACGGAACCGATGGAGTCATCTACAAAATCGCCCCGCCGCCCCCGCCGACGGCGATCTGGAATTGCCCAGGCGGCGACCTCGGGAATAGCGATTGCGTGGCTCGCACGCGGGCTTTGACCTTCACCGCCGATCCGCCCGCGGTGGCGACCGGCGATGCAACCACCTCGGCGATCAAGGTCACGATGCTCGATCTCCAAAACCCGGTGCCGGCCAACGACGTGTGCTGCCCGCCGCCGGACTTCAGTGCGTATGAATCGGCGAGCTGTACGACCCCGGGGGAAATGAATTCATGCGCTCGCTGGGTCGGCCCGCCATTTACCTATCTGGAGGCCAACGACCTCCCGACCCACGGAAACTTCCGTGCCTCGCGCGTGCAGTGTACGCCCTATTACCACGACTGGACGGCCGAGACCGTGATCAATGTCGTCGGCGCGGAGATCCTGCCCAGCTCGACGTACGCCCTGAAGCTCTACGGCTCAAGCTGCAAGGGCAGCGAAGATACCTGCGCGAACACGTCGCCGGACACGCTGATCATGACCCGCCGCGCGGGCGACATCGCCCCGGTCTTCCAGAACCCGGCGGCCGGGCGCAGCCACCCCAACGCCGTCGACATCGTGGGTGCGGTGAACAACTTCAAAAAGTTCGTCCCCCTGGGCGCGCCCAAGCACATTGAGGCCCAGGTTCAGCCAAACCTGCCGAGCCTCAACAAGGACGTTGACGCCCTGGACATCCAGGCGGTTGTCTACAATGTGCACTTGCGTGCCTATCAGTTCAGCGGCCCATGCCCGTGCCCGTCCACGGTGACATGCAACGCCACGATGTGCACCAGCGACACGCAGTGCAGTGGAGGTTCGTGCACGCGAACGTGCGCCGCGGGCAGCCCGCGGGAGGGTCAGCCCTGCACCGCAAACAAGCACTGCGGCACGTGCGTGGGCGGCTCCATCCCGGGCGGTCCGTGCGAAAACGATGGACCGTGCCTAGGCGGCGGCACCTGCACGACGGGAACGTGCAGCACCCAAGGCTTCTGCCGCGACCGCTGCGGGCGGTGCAACTGAAGCGGTAGCGCGGGAGGGCGAGGCTCCCGCGCTACCGCTTCAGTTG
>SBAX01000274.1 GCA_005240095.1 Phycisphaera mikurensis | reverse complement strand
CGCCCCATGCCGATCCGCCGTCACGCACCCCCCGGCAACCGCAGCCACCACCGGCAACCACCGACCGATTCGACGACACATGCGATGTTCCTTCATAGACCAAGCAGCGTACCAACGAAGCATGAAGCAAGCGAGCGCGCGATCCGTCAAAGACTGCAAGGAGCACGGAGCCGGATTCATAACCCCCTCTTCCTTCAAGGGAGAGGGTTGGGGTGAGGGTCGGGCGCCGGATTCACGCATCGCCACAAACGCCGAACGCATCGACACAGTTTCTAGCCTTCCCAAGTGCCGTATGGCTCGCCGCCGTCCACCTACGGCCCTAAGATGCGGGAGTTACGCAAAGGAGTGAGCTTTGCCAACCCGGAGAGAGAAGGTCGGACTGTGGATGATCGGCGCCTGCGGCCGCGTAGGCAGCGCCGTGGCCCTGGGGCTCGCGGCCCTGCGCCGAGGCAGCCCGGCCACGGGACTGGTAAGTAGCCTGCCGCCGTTTGCACGATTGCCGCTGGCTGACCCGGGTGATTTCGTCGTGGGCGGACATGAGATTCGTCAAGAGACGTTGCTGGAATCGATTGCCACAGCCCACGAGCGGGCCGGCGTGTTCAATGAACGGCTGATACGGCAATGTGCGCCCCTGCTGCGGCAGTGGCAACGCAACATCGTCCGCGGCACGCTCTTTGGTGCGAGTACCACAGTACGGGCCCTGGCCGATGGGCCGTCGCCGCGGGAGCGCTCAGGCGCGGCCGTGGTCGAGCGATTAACTGCGGACATCGAGGCCTTCAAACGGCGTCACAAGCTCGATTCTGTCGTCGTGGTGAACGTGGCCTCGTCGGAACCCCCGATCCCGAAGCGCACCGCTGGCGGCACGCTGGCGGCGCTCAAGCGGCAGATGTGGCGGCAGGGTAGCGTCCCTTTACCCACCAGTTGCCTGTACGCTTGGGCATCTATTGAGGCCCGGTGCCCGTTCATTAACTTCACCCCCTCGACCGGGGCCAATTTTCCGGCCATCCGGCAGCGCGCCGACGACCTCGGCGTCCCCTACATGGGGCGCGACGGCAAGACCGGTGAGACGCTGGTGAAGTCCATTCTCGCGCCGATGTTTGCCATGCGCAACTTAAGGGTTCTCAGTTGGGTGGGAGAGAACATCCTGGGCAATCGCGACGGGGCGGTGCTCCGCGATCCGAAGACGCGGGCGGCGAAGATCAAATCCAAAGACGCCGTCGTGTCGCGGATCGTCGGCGGGCGCCCGACGACGCACGTGTCCATCGACTTCGCGGAGTCACTGGATGACTGGAAGGTGGCCTGGGATTTCATTCACTTCGAGGGATTTCTGGGGACGAAGATGTCCATGCAGTTCACCTGGCAGGGGCACGACTCGGCCCTGGCCGCCCCGCTGGTGATCGACCTGGCGCGCTTCGCATTGCTGGCCCAAGCCCGCGGCGAGAAGGGACCAATGCGGCATCTGGCCTTCTTCTTCAAAGACCCCATGGACGTGACCGAGCACAATCTCTTCCGCCAGTGGGAGATGCTGGTCGAACATTGTTGAAACGCAGAAACGCAGAAAACGAAACGTCAAAACATCAAAAAATCAAAACGTCAAAAGGGATCGAAAGAGCAGTGCTTCGTTCTACCTTCGAGTGGATCAGAAGCCCAGCGCGCCGTAGAATGCGAGATAGTCGGCGAGATCGATGACTGAATCCCCGTCTACGTCCAGCACCCAACATGTGTGGCACTGCTCTGTGAGCAGTGCCCCGAAACAGTTCTGGAACCATGAGAAGTCAGCGAGGTCCGCGTCGCCGTCGCCGTCAGTGTCGCCCGGGGCGTAGGTGAATTCGACGGACTGCTGAATCACGCCGTCGTTGAAGGTGAATCGCGTCGTGGCGTTGTAGGGGATCGGGCGGTCCAGCACGATCTCCACCGTCTCGGGCGGGGCGTTATCGAGACGGCGTGTGGCCACAACCACCGGCCCGCCTCCCCCCTTACCAAGGGGGGACGAAAGAGGGGTCGTCTCGACCGCGATCTCGTCCACGTACACGTAGTTCGGCTCCTCGTACGTCACGGTGAGCCGGTCCAGCGCCGGATGCTTCCCGGCGTCGACGAACCCTGTCGGCGGATGTGTCGAAACGATCTCTTCGCCATACGCGATGGTACCCAGCCTTACGAAATCCCATTCATTGACGCTGTTCGGCCACTCATCCCCGAGGCAGCCACCCAGCCCCGAAAATGTGATCCTGTACCGGTCTACCGACTTACTGTCCGCGTCCGTCACGAAAACCCTGCCATCTACCGAGACACGATAGTTGACGCCGTCAAGACTTTCGAGGCGGTAGGTGTGAAAGTTATCGAGATCTAGTCCGAGGACCGCGTCATCGCCGCTGGCTGACACGCCCGCATCGCCGTACATGAATGCAAGGTCAAATACCCGCCGGTACTCGAAGAGAAACTTGGCGTCACAGGTATAGGAAAACTGCCCAATCGGGTGGTTTGAACGAAACTGCCATTCCACCCAGAGTGTCGGCGGGGTGTTCGGGGGGGCCGCATAGGGAAAGCTGTACCCTGCGGGAACGAACGTTCGCGTCCAACGGAGTACAAAGTGACCGTTCTCGATCGATTCCGAACATCCGTTTTCGCACGGGTTGCCGACCAACCAGCCGACCGAGGGGTCGTAAGGTGGGACGTCGCCTTCGAAGCGGTGAAGCAGGTCATCGCCCCAGGACGCAGGCGATAGCGCGGTCGCGACGATCAGGAAACAGCACGCTTGGAACCGGTGCATCATATGTATTCTAACACTACAGCGCTAATTGTCATGGCGTTTGAGTCGTGAGGTTTTGGCGGTGCGGTTGCGGGCTTGGTGGTACTGGATGATGCGGGCGGTGCGT
>SBAX01000188.1 GCA_005240095.1 Phycisphaera mikurensis | reverse complement strand
GCTTCGGCTTCGGCGGCCAGAACGACACTCTCGCCGTCCGGGCGTTTTCCTAAACCGTTGTTCTCGCGCGCGCTGCGCATCCGGGGAGGGCGAGGCTCCCGCCGAGCCGCGGGTTCGCCGGGAACCTCACCCCGCCGCACCGCCGGATCGCAAGGGTCCGTTTGAAAAAAAACGGGCTGCCTGCTTGACAATCGCCCGTTTATGCAGTATATTCTGTTTAGACAGAAATAGGAGAAGGGCATGGATCTCACCTCGGTCATGAAGAACTTCGTCCTCCACTGGGGCGAAATGGGCACCAAATGGGGTGTCAACCGCACCGTGGCCCAGATTCACGCTCTGCTCTTCATCTCCCCCAAGCCCCTGGATGCCGAGGAAATCGCCGAGACGCTGTCCGTGGCCCGCTCCAATGTCAGCAACAGCCTCCGCGAGCTCCAGGGCTGGGGCATCGTCCGCATCGTCCATGTGCTGGGCGACCGGCGGGACCACTTTGAGTCCATCAAGGACGTTTGGGAGCTGTTCCGGATCATTCTCGACGAACGCAAAAAACGGGAGTGCGACCCGACCTTGGCCGTCTTGAAACAACTGGCGGCCGAGGCCAAGAAAGGCGGGCCCAAAGATGCTTACGCCTTTCAGCGGCTGACCGAGCTGCGCGACTTTTTCGAGACCATGAGCGACTGGTACACGCAGATCCGCCGTCTGCCCACCGGCGCCGTGGTCAAGTTCGTGAAAATGGGGGACCGCGTGCGGAAGCTCCTCGGCGCGGCCTCATGATTTTTTTTCGGGATGTAGTTCTGTCTATACAGAAATGACGGACTACACGGAAAATGCAGCGGGATAGCCGCTGGCACTGAAAGGAGGAAATTGATCATGTACACCGAGTGGACCTACATCCTGTACCTCGTGGTGAGCATTGTCCTGACCGTTTGGGTGGCGCAAACCCTGTTTCGGCATGGGCGATTGTTCCTGGTGGACGCCTTCCACGGCAACGAGGCCCTGGCCGATTCGGTCAACCACCTGCTCGTCGTGGGCTTCTATCTGATCAACGCCGGCTACGTCACGCTGGCCCTCAAGTACGGCGACAAGCCCAAGAACCTGGTGGGGGCCATCGAATTCTTCAGCACCAAGATCGGCCTGGTCCTTCTCGTCCTCGGCGCCATGCACTTTTTCAACCTGGCCGTGTTCTCGCAAGCGCGCAAACGCGGGTTGAACGAGGAAGACCGTGCGGATGGGCCCTGGGTTGACGTGGGAAATCGAACTGTGAGCAGCACCGAGGGGTCGTAGCCCTAAGGCGAATCTAGTGCGGCTGCATAGCTTATGGAGATCTTGCCGATGTTTGCCTCGCTCAAGAGACACCCGGTTCCCGTGGTTGCGTACTTTCGCCACTCGTTGGTCCTGACCTACGCGCTGCCCGCCGATGCGTTGCGTCCGTACGTGCCGCCCGGGCTGGAGTTGGATACCTATGACGAGTTCGCGTTGCTGGCCATTGCCCTTGTACAAACCGAGGGACTGCGCCCGGCGTTCCTGCCTGTATGGATGGGCCAATCCTTCTTCCTCGCCGGCTTTCGTGTGTTCGTGCGGTTCAAGAACTCTGAATGCAGAACACTACGCGGCCTGCGAATCCTTCGCAGCTATGCCGATCGTCGCGCAATGGTAGTCGCCGGGAATTGCCTGACGCACTATAACTACCGCCTGGCACGCGTGCGGACTCAGTCCGACGGGCGGTCCTTGGCCGTAGATATGGTGACCGCGGAACACCAAGCTGATCTCGACCTCCGCGCCGATTTGACCGCCAGCGTCGAGCATCTTCCCGCCAACTCTCCCTTCCGAACCATGCACGATGCACGGCGGTTTGCAGGACCGTTGCCCTTCACTTTTGACTACGAACCCCAGACCCATTCGATCATCCTGATTGAAGGCCGGCGGACCCACTGGGAACCTCGCTCGGTCAATGTCGAGGTACGGCACAATGCGTTCATCGAACGTGGCCCATTCGCGGAGGCCGGCGCTCGGCTCGCCAACGCGTTCTACGTCCGCGATGTGCCTTACCGATGGGAAAGGGGCTTGCGCCAGCCGCTTGTGGAGAATGCATGATGGGCCTGGATTCCTACCCAATCAGGCAAAGAAGGCTTCATGGCGTTCGCCAGATTCTCGAATTCAACTGGCCGCAGTACGTGGTGGGACTCGCCGTTGTCTCCGTGGCGGGGACGATCGCGGCGGCAATGCCGATCGCCGTCTGGCGAGCGACGCTCATCGTGGGCGCTGCTCTCGGCACATGGTGGTTGCTCATGTCCATCCTTGTCTCTTGGTGGATTTATGACCACAGCGGGCTGACGAGCTGGCAGTGTCTGCGGGCCGACGGGGATGGGCCCGCCCGATGGCTAAACGTTCATGCTGGATTCGACGAAACCAGCGACAAGCTCGCCGCACTGTGGCCGCGGGCACGGGGAGCGGTGGTGAACACCCACGACCCCGCGACCATGACCGAGGGCTCCCTGGCACGGGCGCGACCGCGTTCGCAATGCTCGATTCCCACGCTCGTGGGACGCGCCGACAAACTTCCGCTTGACGACGCTATGTTCGACCGCGTCTTCCTCCTCTTTGCCGCTCACGAAGTTCGCTCCGGGCAGACGCGCGTGCAGCTCTTCAAGGAAGCCCGCCGCGTGCTTGCGGCGGATGGCAAGGCAATCATCGTTGAACACTTGCGGAATCTTCCGAACTTCCTTGCATTCGGATTGGGCTTCTTCCACTTCTTCTCGCATGGCACGTGGGTTCGCGATGCTGCGGAGGCGGGCCTCACTTTGCGCAGAACGAATTTGAATCCATTCGTGGCCATGTATGTGGGGAGCAAAGAACAATGAACGCCATTCTTCACCTGCGGATTGCGGGTGCGCTGTTGATGGCTCTGGCTCTCAGCCATGCGTTCTTCCCACGATGGTTTGATTGGAAAACCGAGTTGCAGCGCCTGTCGCTACTCAACCGCCAGATGCTCGTAGTACACTCGTTCTTCATAGCCCTGACGGTCTTCTTGATGGGGCTCCTCGCCTTTGCCGGCGCCGACTTGCTCCAAGCTCCCAGTGCGCTGCGAAACGTCGTCCTGATCGGCATGGTCGCTTTCTGGTCGTGCCGGCTCATCGCCCAGCTTTTCGTTTATGATCGGCGACTCTGGAAAGGCCGACCGGGCCACACCGCCATTCACATCGGCTTCACGTTGCTCTGGAGCTACCTCATCGCCGTGTTCGGTGGAACACTCATGTTGTAGTTTGCAACCCCCGCGCGTATGCTTCGCCGCGGGACGCTCAAGGAGAGAGTGATGGACAAGACCGCATCCACGGATCATCCCATTCACGAGTTGCTCGCTCAGCGGTGGAGCCCGTGCGCCTTCGACAGCCGGCCGGTGTCGCGCGAGGATCTGCGCTGCCTGTTCGAGGCCGCCCGCTGGGCCGCGTCGTCGTATAACGAGCAACCCTGGCACTACATCGTCGCCACGCGCGAGGAACCCGCGGAGTTTGCTCGCGTGCTATCCTGCCTGGTGGAGCCGAACCAGGAATGGGCCGGGACCGCGCCGATGCTGGCATTGGGCGTGGCCAGCCTCAACTTCAAGCGAAACGGCAAGCCCAACAAAGCCGCCGTTCATGACATGGGATTGGCCGCCGCCAGCCTGACCTTCGAGGCCACAGCACGCGGGATCATGGTCCATCAAATGATCGGTATTGTGCCCGACAAGGCCCGCGAGCGGTACGCAATTCCGGCGGGCTTCGAGGCGATCACGGGGATAGCCATCGGATACCTGGGAAACTCCAACCAACTTCCTGCGCATCTGCGCGACCGCGATCTGGCGGCCCGCACGCGACGCCCGCTTCGAGAGTTCGTCTTCGGCGGCACATGGGGCAACCCCGCGCCCGTGGTACAATCCTGATTCAGCCCAAAGGATGCTGGCGTCGAAGCGAATGCAATCGTCAAGTGCCCCATCGTCTTACGAATCGAGCACCCCCGATGGGAGTACCGCGCCGGGGCCGTTTGCAGGACCGCAGCATACTTCTGATTCGCGCGATTCTGCTCAGACTGCGGCCACGGGCGACCAAACCATGCCGAGCGCTGACCCCGCCTTGGGCCTTTGGAAGCGGCTGGCCTTTGAGGTCACGCACGCGGCGACATCCATGCTGTTGGCTTTGTTGTCCCTGCAGGGCCTGTACCGCTTCGGGCGCACTTTCGGAACCCTTGAATGGACGATCAACTACAAGCGGAGGCGGCGCTTCGCAGCGGCCCTGCGAAGAGTGTTCGGCGATGATCTACGCAGCGCCGATCGCCGCCGCTGGACGCGCGAGCATTTCATGCACACCCGCTGCGACAAGCTGTTCTACCTGATCTTCGATCGCATCGCCCGCGCCCGGGTCGAGGAGTTGCTCACGGTGGAGAACGAGCAGCTCCTCCAGGACGCCGTCGCCCAAGGCCGCGGAGTGTACGTGGCCATGGCCCATCATGGTGCCCTGCACGTCGTGGCGCTGCTCATGGTGCTGCGCGGATACAAGATTGTCGGCGTGCGTGATCGCCAGGAGGGGGCGCTGCGCCGCTTCGTCCAGCATCGACTCGACGTGCGCTATCCGGAACTCGGCCGCATGCGCGTCCTCTTCGCGGACAGCTTCCCGAGAGAAATCTACCGCTCCTTCGATGACGGCTACGTGGTGTGCAGTGCCATGGACGTCAGCCGCGTGCGCCATGCAACCCAGAAGACTGAAGAGGTCACCATCTTCGGCGAGCAGCGGGCCTTCCTGTCGGGCCCTCTGCGCATCGCCTTCCGCCGCGCAGCGCCTGCCCTGCAGGCGTTTGTGATCCCGGAACCAGGGTTTCACTACCGTGTGCAGATCCTGGAGCTACTGCCTGATCCAAGCGCCGTAGCGGATGAGGATTCGGCCGTCGCGCAAACCATGCAACAATACGCGCGGAACGTGGAGACGTTTGTCCGTGCTCTACCTAGTTTGCTGACTCGCGCGTAGGCGATAGACGTGAGGTGCCGGCGCCCGGTGCCGCTCGCGAAGCAGCGCCCGAATGTTCGCCCGCTGCCGCTCAAGCAGCCCCCTCCGACGCGCCGCGGGGGAGGGAGCTTGAACCAGCGGGATACCCGGCGTGTACTTGCCGCCGCACTGCCGACACAGGCGCGGCGTGGACACTTCCACGCCGCTCACCACGACGGGAAAGCCACAATGCGGGCAGTGAGCGTAAAGCGGATACACAACCGGTTACCACCAATTACCAATTACCAAGGACCAAGGACCGATACAACAACGGCTTCACTGAGTCGGTCCTACGATCTCGTTGAGCAAGAGCACGCCGTCCTGCCAGCCAAGCGGGATGATATCGCCGGAGAGCGGCGCGAGCTTGAACTCCTGGTCCAGCAGAAAAGCGTCGGCCGGGGACTGATCGTCCATCAAGTCTTCGTCGTCGTCCGTGTGGTTAAGCCCCAGCAGGTGTCCGGCCTCGTGCGCCGCGACGTTGGCGATGGCCGTGCCCAGCTCCCGCGCACTGGGCACTCCGGAGAACACGGCCGGCGAGAACGTCTCCGCAAAGATCAAAGCGTCATCGCAGCGGTCCGCGTTGTACAGGTCCACGTCTTCGGCGATGCCAAAAATGCTTCGGTCAAAACCACCAAAGTAAACGGTGGTGAACTCCGTTCCCGCAGCAGGCGACGGGTCGTCGCTGGTTAGCACGGTCATGTCGAAGCGTTCGTAGTTTTGCTCGAACACCTCGCGAATCCGGTCCTTGAGGGTCTGTGTCTGCCCCTCATACACCGACGAGATGTCCGCCGCGTCCAAGGGAGCAAGAGTCAGTGAGGTCACTCCGATTGCGCTCAGCAACTCCGGCGAAGTGATCACGGCCCCATCGAAATCGAGGAACACAACCTGCCCAACGGGCGACGGCACATCGCTCCCGGCGTCAAACTCGATATCTACGCGGTATCCGCCCGTCAGCCGACTGGGAGACCCGAAGGGAGAGTGTGACACCGCCAGATAGTACCGATTCCCATCATGGCGGACGGTAAAGTCCACGAGAGCGTCGAAGGAACGCGAAGGGTCGAAATCATCGTTGTTGACCACCAAGCGGCCCTCGGCATCGAACAAGGCGATGGTGATATCCAGCGACGAGCCGGAGGCATAAGCATCCACGCGAAGGTCGTCGCCTGCGGCCAGACTGCCCAGCAGATACACGTCAATGTCTCCGACCTCGGCCACCGTGCCCTGCAATCGAGCCACCCCCTGGCTGTCGAACACAGCTACCACCGGCTCATCGAAATCGTCGTTCGGCTCACCGGACGTCTTGCCCAACGGGCTGGTCGCTGACTCGTCGCGGTTCCCGTCGATCACCTGACCATCGCCGTTACCGTCGCCCTCGTCGGGCGGCAAGACCACCGTAGGGCAGCCCGCCGACCCAACCAGCATGGCTATCGCCGCGCATGCCTTGAACCATTCCGACAGACAACCTTCGATCCACCGCCCCGGCTTTCGCATTCGCCACTCCGCCCTTGCTTGACCATCCCTTGTTCCGCCTCGACGCAAGGCGGCTGTAGGCGGCGAATAGTAAGGGCCACACACGTGGCCGATCAACAAACGGCTGCCCTTCAATGGCCTTCCAGGCCGCAAGTGCTCAGCAGGCAAGCGCCCCGCGCCCGGATTAGCGACGATCGAGCCTGGACCTGCTCTCTCGTCTTGTCCCGCGCTCGGCTCTTGGCACGGGCCATCTCTTCATCTCCGCCGACCGCATCCAGCAGGGATTGCACCGAATCCTGCTCGCCCAATGGAAACACGGCGGCATAAATCGGCGACGTGGCAAACTCCTGATCGAGCAGGAGCTCATTTAAGCTTGCGGTGACATCCATCAGATCATCCGGGTTGTTGGTGTGCACCAGACCCAGCAAGTGTCCGATTTCGTGGCTGGCCACATTGGCCAAGGCATGGGCCATCTCGGCGACGGAAGGACTCAGCGTCGAGAAAGCCGCGAAGGTATCAGTGAACACGATCGCCGACTGGCCGCGGTAGGCGTTGTATTCGTCGACCCCTTCGGCCACCCCGAGCAGGGCCTCGTCGAAAGTCCCAAAGTGAATGCGCGTAGTGGAAGAGTCCCCTTCGTCCCCCTCACTGGTAGAGAGAATGGTCACCTCGTACGCGGCGAAGTCCTCACGCACCAGTTCCACGACGCGATCGATCATTTCGTCCGTCAGTCCGCGGTACCGCGAGGATATCCCCGCGGCGTCAAACTCGGGCACGTCGATGACCGGGCGCGTGCCAATCCGCACGTTGCGCTTGGCGGTGAAGTCCAGAAGGATCACATCGGGACGTGGATCCGGGATTTCCGTCGCGGACTCATAGCGGGCAGCGAGCGTATACGGTCCCGTGGATGCATAGCCCGGCGTGGCCGCGAGGGCGACCAGGCAGGAGGACGACGGTCGGCGAATCACAAGGTCAACGAAGGGACCGTTTCGGCCCAGATAGACGTTGCGATGGTCGTTCACGAGCAGCGCTGCGCCAGCATCGTTGAAGAGGGCGATGGCCCCGTCCAGCCCATCGCTGTCCACTTCCACAAGCACGCGGTCGCCGGGCTCCACGGGACCGAGGTCGTACACATCGACGTCCGTGGCGCTGCTGATTTCGCCCCGAATCAGTTGGGCTTCGGCGGAGGCTTCAACCGGCTCGGCCATCTCCAGCAGGTTGTTGGCATCGCTCTCGAAATGGGTGGACGCATTCCCTACCGCCGAGAAGTCGAACGTCGAGAAGGCATTCTCGTTGCCGGGGATGGAACTGCCGCACCCGCAGAAGATGGAAATCGAAAGGCCCGCGACGAGGCGCGCGGCCCGGCCGCGCGCGCAACGATGGACGTACACAGCTTCTTACCCCCCTCGCGTTGTCGCCTATTTCCCCACCGGCTTAAGGTGTTGGCGATGGCCCAAAGGGTTCGGTGACGCAAAGACCTGGGCAGATCGTCCGCGACGGATGGCGCGTCAGGTGCGGCACCTCCGCGGAAAGGTCTTCTCGTCGACTGTGCTTCGTCCCCCTCGAAACGAAGGTTACGATACGAGCGGCGAGCAGAATGAAGTCCGAGAAGCGCAATAGGGTGCCCAAGCAACGATTGCCGCGGTAATCGACTCGCCGGCGTTCATCGCTTAGAGTGCGTCCATACAGTGTGGCTACCGGGTTCCAGGGTGTTATGGGAGTTTCGGGTATGAGCACGACGTCGAGTCGGAACGGTCAGCGAATTCATCTGCTACCCAGCCTGTTTGCGGTCGTTTTCGTCGCAGGCTGCTCGCGCCAGCATGTCAGCGCGGCACAGCCAGCGAACAGACCCGATGCTGCGGCGCAAGCGACGTCGCAGGCGACCGCCGCTGCGAGCGGCGCGAGCGCTGAAGGCGCTCGCGTGCTGAAGACAGAGGACTTCAAGGGGCTCACCTGGCGGAGCGTGGGGCCTGCAAACATGGGTGGTCGGGTGGCCGACATCGCCCTGGCGCCCGGGAACGCGAAGACCTTCTATGTGGCCTATGGAACGGGCGGGTTGTTCAAAACCACCAACGCGGGGACGACCTTCGCGCCCGTCTTCGACAAAGAGGCCACGGCCTCGATCGGATCTGTGGTCGTCGTGGACGCGCCGCCGGACTGGCCGGGATGGAAAGATGAAAAGACAGACGAGGCGGCGGCAACAAAAACTGACCCCAAAGAGAAAGGCAAAGCGAAGATCGTCTGGGTCGGCACTGGAGAGGGCAACGGGCGAAACAGTTCGTCCTGGGGAACCGGCGTGTATCGCTCCACGGACGCCAGCGCGACCTGGACGCACCTGGGGCTTGCGGACTCGCATGACATCCCGCGCCTCGCCGTCGATCCGCGGAACCCGGACACCTGCTACGTAGCGGCGCTGGGGCATCTGTGGGGTCCGAACAAGGAACGCGGCGTCTACAAAACGGTCGACGGCGGCAAAACATGGACGGCCGTCCTCCAGATCGACGAGAACACCGGTGCATGCGACGTGCTCCTGGACCCGGCGAGCCCCGACACGGTCTACGCGGCCATGTACATGCGCCGGCGGTCGGCGTGGAGCTTCCGAAGTGGCGGGCCTAATGGCGGCATCTATCGCTCCACTGATGGCGGAGCCAATTGGACCAAGCTGACGCAGGGCTTGCCGAAACAAACCGGACGCATCGGGCTGGACGTGTACCAGAAAGACCCGCGCATTCTCTACGCCGTCGTGGAATCCGACGAAGGCGGGTGGAGGCACGAACCGTTTGCGGATCGCCAGAAGGCCGGCGGACTTTTCCGCAGCGAGGACCGCGGAGATACGTGGACGCGGGTCAGCGACCTGAACATGCGGCCCTTCTACTTCGCCAAGGTGCGGATCGATCCGACGGATGATCAGCGAATCTACATGTTGGGCTGGGGCCTGGCGATCTCCGATGACGGAGGGAGAAACTTCCGCGCCGGAGGCGCTCGACTGCCCCACGGCGACATGCACGCATTGGTCGTCGATCCCGCGGACCGCGACCACCTGATCATGGGAACGGATGGCGGGGTGTATGCCTCGCACGATCGGGCGAAGACGTGGGACTTCTTCAACAACATGGCCACCGGCGAGTTCTATAACATCGCTATCGACATGTCGGACCCCTATCGCATCGCGGGTGGCCTGCAGGACAACGGCAACTGGGTGGGGGTCAGTGCCAGCAACTGGAACGTTCCCGAGGACCAGCCCGGCGGACCCGCGGGGCTCTCCAACGCCGACTGGCGCTATGTCTTCGACGGCGACGGCTATCACATGGCCTTCGACCCGCTGGACCACAACATTGCCTACGCCGAGGCGCAGGGCGGCGAACTCGCCCGCATTCATCTGGACACGGCGCGGCGAAAGATGATCAAGCCTTCTCCCAAAGAAGGCCAGCCGCGCCATCGTTTCAACTGGAACAGTCCGTTCTTCATCTCCCCGCACAATCCCACGATGCTCTATTTCGGCGGCAACTACGTCTTCAAGCTCATGGAGCGCGGAGATCGCTGGGAGCGAATCAGTCCGGACTTGTCCACCCGCAATGTTGAGAAGATTGAAACCGTGGGCTCGGAAGCTGAAACCCACGGGACGGTGGTGTCCCTTGCCGAATCGCCGCTGGCCGCCGGGTTGCTGTGGGCCGGCACCGATGATGGTCTAGTGCACGTCACGCGCGACAACGGCAAGACGTGGGAAAACGTGACGCCTCCGCAGGTCGGCGGGCGGTATATTTCACGCATCGAGGCCTCCCATCACGAGCGGGACACCGCCTATGTGTCGATCGACGGGCATCGTAGCAACGACTTCGAGCCGTATCTGGTGATGACCACGGATGGGGGCAAAACCTGGACCATGATCACGGGCGATGCCGCCTCTGGTGCAGGTTTGCCGTCGAATGATATTGTCAAGGTCGTGCGCGAGGACTTGCACAACCGCAACGTCCTTTTCGTGGGGACTGAGCGGGCGGTGTACGTGTCCATCGATCGCGGCGGGCACTGGCTCAAGCTCAACGGCGAATCCCTCCCCACCGTGGCCGTGGACGACATGGCCATTCATCCTCGCGAGCGTGATCTCGTCGCCGGAACGCACGGCCGCTCCATCTATGTGCTCGACGATGCTTCGCCCCTATCGCAGCTGACGGCGGATGTCGTTCAATCCGAGTTTCATCTGTTCGAAGTGTTGCCCGGGAAACCGCGGCTGTTCATTGAGGAGCGCGACGGCCTGTGGAGCGAACGCTTTTTCCGGGCGAAGAACCCGCCCATGGGGGCACGGATCAACTATTGGGTTCGCGATTACACGGGCGAGGAGGTCAAGCTGACCATCACTGACGCGAAGGAGAACACCATCCGCGAGTTGACCGGGAGCAATCGACCGGGGCTCAACCGGGTCGTCTGGGACTTGCAGTGTGACAAGCGCGACCGCTTCGCCAACCCGGAGGAGTTCCTCGGTCAGACTCAATTCGTTCCCGCTGGCGAGTACACCGTTACGGCAACCTACGGCAAGAAGACCGCGAAGGCGACGATCCGGGTTCTGCCCGCCCCGGGGCCCCCGTAGGTTTCACGAATCAGGTCTGCGTCGCTTTGGGCTCGCGCGGTCCCACGCGGATGGCGAGCTCGCCTTCGGCCTTCTCCACGTGGATGTTCCGGCGCCCGGCAAGGACCTCGTCGAGCATGGCGCCGACGGTGTGCCCGCGCCAGCCGGCGAGGAGCTCCACGTCGGCGGGGTCGGCGGGGCGGCCTAACGTGCGGTGGCGAATGAGGTCCTGAATAGACTTCTTCGTGGCTACGAGGCTATAGGCCAAATCGTTGTCCAGGCAGTAGCCCCGGACGACGGCCGTGGCCAGCGCAATAAGGGCGGTTTCACGGGGGGCCTCCACATCGTAGGTGCGGGTGGGCGCTTCCTGCTCCAGAGGAGCGGCAAGGGCTTCGCGTACCACGCCGGCCAGCGAGTGGATGTTCTTGTCGCTCATGTTCAGCCCGCGCAGATCGCGAAGCTCGGCGAAGGTACTTACGCCGTGCCGGGCGATCTCGACCAGCAGGTGGTCCTTCATGATGATCCGCGCCGGACGGTCGAGCTTGCGGGCCAGCTCTTCCCGCCATTGGAAAAGCCGGCGGGCAACGGCCATCTGCTGCCCCTTGAGCACGCTGATGCCCCTCACACGCCGCAGCTTGTCCTCTTCGACGCGGGCGTAGAGCGACTCTTCCTCGAAGCCGCGAAACTCCTCCTCGGCCCAGGTGAGGCGCTCCCGCGAGACCAGTCGGGCGTGGAGCTTGCGGTAGGCGGCCAGCAGATAGGCAACGTCCTCCGCTGCGTAGCGCACTTGCGAACTGCTCAAGGGGCGCTTCCGCCAGTCGGTCAAAGTCTTGGCTTTGTGCAACCGAACGTGCAGAAGACTCTGCACGAGTTTCTGGAGGCTCAAGGGATAATCGAGCCCCACCAAACCCGCCGCGACCTGGACGTCGAAGACGCGCTGTGGCAGGTGACCCGACTCACGATAGCAGACGGCAAGGTCCTCCTGCCCGGCGTGGACGATCTTTTCGATTTGCCCGTCGGCAATGAGGTCCCAGATGGGGCGCAGGTCCAGCTTGCCCAAAGGGTCCACCAGAGCAACCGTCTTTTCGACGGCGATCTGGATGAGACAGACCTCGGGCTCATAGCGGTCCTCCATGACGAATTCAGTGTCAAAGGCCAGGCGACGTTCGGCCCTTGCCTGCTGACAGACAGCATCGAGTTGTTCCTGATGCTCGACGAGTACGGCATCTGAGGAGGACGAATGCTGGCCCACGTCGGCATGGTAGCAACTGACGCCGCGGGGCGGTAGGGCTGCGAGTCTTCTTGAGCCCGTGGATATGGCGGCTATCATCAACGGCCGGTTTCAGAATGGAGAGCGAGCCAGAGTAGTGGAAAGCGAAGTACAGGGCGAGTGGGATCGCGGCTGGGAGGAACACCGTACCCGTCAGCTCAGGCGACTGGCTCGATTATCCATGTCCGAGAAGCTGGACTGGTTGGAGGAAGCACAGCAGCTTGCGGATTCAATCACCAAGGCCTGCAAAAAGACCAGGACAGACGGCGATTCCAGCAGCTAGCGGCTGAGCAGTCTTCGGACTCCGGCCGTTCTTGTCAGCAGCATGCCCATGGCCAGTAGGGCGAAGTTGGCGGCACTGAACGCGCCGCAGAGTCCGTTCCCGCAGCGCAAACGCGCCCGGCCGCCTTCCTGGGGTTCGTCCAGGCCAGCTGGGGGCTCTGAAGTCACATCGCAGGCGTCACCGACGCCGTTCTCATTGGAATCGAGCTGGTTCGCGTTGGCCACATCGGGACAGTTGTCCGTGTCGTCGGCGATTTCGTCGCCGTCCGCGTCGATCAGCACGAGGCCATCGTCATCACACGCGTCACCAACCCCATCACCATCTGCGTCGGCCTGACTGTGATTGGCTACATGGGGACAATTGTCTCCCGAATCGACAATGCCATCGTCGTCGGCGTCCGGCCCGACCGGCTCGGCCGTGTCGCACGCGTCCCCGACGCCATTTTCGTCCGTATCGGCCTGGTCAGGGTTTGCGTGGGCAACGCAGTTGTCGCACGCGTCGCCGACAGTGTCTTCGTCGCCATCGTTCTGATCTGCGTTTGCCATCGCGGGGCAGTTGTCGCAGCCATCGCCAACACCATCGCCATCCTCATCACTCTGCAAATCGTTGGGCTGACCAGGACAATTGTCGTCAGCGTCGCAGACGCCGTCGCCGTCTTCATCGGGACAGGCCTCTCCGCCCACAGCTCCGGCGTTCGGCGATTCCTCATCATCGGGATTTCCGTTCTCGGTGGGGCCCGTGCCTCCGCCGCCCGGACCGCCGCCCCCGGAGTTCACGCTCCCTGAGGCGCAACCATCGATCAGCGATGGCCGAAGAGGACAGGGATCGGCCGCATCGAGGAACCCGTCGCCGTCGTCGTCCTCGTCGCAGGCATCGCCCTGAAGGTCCATGTCGAAGTCCTCCTGCTCGGCGTTAGGAGCCACCGCGCAGTTGTCCGACGTATCCGCGATACCATCCCCGTCGTCATCATCATCGCAGCCATCACCGGCGGCGTCATCGTCATGATTGGATTGGTCACCGTTCTCCAGAAGCGGACAGTTGTCCTCGTCATTGGGAACCTCGTCGCCGTCGACATCTGCGTCGCATGGATCGCCGACAAGGTCGCCATCGAGGTCGTCCTGGGTCGGATTGCCCACCAGCGGACAGTTATCCTCGGCGTCGGCAAGCTCATCCTCATCATCGTCGTCGTCGCAGGCATCGCCGAGCGCATCCATGTCGTTATTGGCCTGATCGGGGTTGGCATCGAGCAAGCAGTTGTCGAACCCGTCGGGCGAACCGTCGTTGTCGTCATCGTCGTCGCAAGGATCACCCAGGCCATCCTCGTCGCTATCTACCTGGTCAGCGTTCGGCACCATCGGGCAGTTGTCGGCGCCCGTGCATGCCGAAGGGCCGGAGCTCGGGGCCTCAGCATCGCACTGCCCGTCGCCATCGCTATCGACTTGCACATCGGCACAGCCGTCTCCATCGACCACCACCCAGTCGGCGGTTCCAGGACAGAGGTCGGATTCGTCGGGCACGTCGTCGAGGTCCTCATCGGCAGGCCAGATCCCGGTCGAGGCCTGGATGTCACCGGCCCACTGGTAGTGAACGTTGATGCGGTTGGGATCCACGAGTGTCCAGCGCCATCGCGCCGTCACCATGCTCGTGCTCGCCATATCAGCGAGGGCCAGGAGAAGGTCGCCTAAGCCCTGATCCACCAACTCGGTCAGAGGCGCGTCCGGCTGGATATTGGCCACGTTGCCGACCGCCGCGGCGCGGATCCCCATGAGGCTAAGGGTCCGGTTTCTCGCATTGCCGCCGGTGAGCGTGAGTTGCGATGAATCGCCCGTACTTCGGTTGCCGAAGCTACTTCGTGTGCGAATCGCCGTGGTCTGGTCCACGCCGGAATAAACCGCGGCTGCCACCACCAGCGGAGTTGGTAGCCCACTCGGCGCGGATACGGTCAAGGTTCCATCGGCCGCCGGCGGATCTACAAGCCACGCAAGGCAAACTCCAAAGGTCGGGGCTTGAGTGACCACAAAGCATTCACGCAGCGGAACGCTTTCACCCTCGAATGAAACCCAGGTTCCATTAACCAGGTAGACCGGCATAGCGATGCTGACTATTAGCAGCCGATCCGGATGATTGCGGATGGCAAGGGGAGCGCTCACCTCTCCAACACCGCTTGCCGACGCAGCAGCGGTCCGCTGGACGTCCGCCTGGACTGGTGCAGACAGAGTCTCGGCGGTCAACAGCGCAACAAGGCTGGCAACGGCGCGGAATCGCTTCTTCATCCCACCCCCGGCTTGGATTCTCCGCTGCGATTCGAGAAAGCGGCCGTCCCGCCGATAGCCGTGCGTGTTCGACTATGTCATCCCGAATCAGTCCATTATAGCGCCGCCGCGCGGCACTGGCGCGGAACTTCTCAGCGCTCCGACGAGTGATAACTCACCGTGCGATCGCAGCCGATAACGAAACCAGTGTCACCGGATTTGGCACCAAGGCGTTCGCGCAGGCGAGATCACCCGATCGCCAGACACGTGCATTCGCCGGGACCGATTCGACAACGTCAGGTCCATAGTCGACAATGGGCGCCGACATGGGCCTGGCACCGAACTCGCGATTGGGACCCTACGAAATCCTCGCCCCACTCGGCGCCGGGGGGATGGGCGAGGTCTATCGCGCGCGGGACACGCGGCTGGACCGTGACGTAGCGATCAAAGTGCTTCCGGCGGCGCTGGCCGCGGACAACGAGCGCATCCTACGCTTTGAGCGCGAGGCCAGGCTCTTGGCGTCGCTCAACCATCCGCATATCGCCGCGATCCACGGCTTCGAGGAATACGATGAGAAGAAACTCCTCGTGCTGGAATACGTCGAAGGCGAGACGCTGTCCGAACGGTTGAGACACGGTCCGCTTCCGATCGAGGACGCGCTGGAAGTATGCAAGCAGATCGCGGAAGCGCTGGAGGCTGCCCACGAGAAGGGAATCGTCCACCGTGACCTCAAGCCCGGCAATGTCATGATCAGGGCGGATGGCACGGTGAAAGTGCTCGACTTCGGGCTGGCGCGGGCCATGGCTGGGGACTCGAGCGGCGCCGTAACCGTGGGGGACTCGCCGACCATCACCGCGAACTACACCCGCCCCGGCGTCGTTCTGGGCACGGCCGCTTACATGAGTCCCGAGCAGGCCCGGGGGCGACCTCTCGACCGCCGCACCGACATCTGGTCCTTCGGATGTGTGCTCTTCGAATGCCTGACCGGATCCGGTCCCTTCGCCGGAGAGACCACGACGGATGTCATCGCCAAGATTATGGAGCGAGAGCCCGACTTCCGCGCTCTGCCCGCTCGAACTCCGCCGCGGATCCGCGATCTCCTGCAACGCTGCCTTGAGAAGCAAGCCAAGCGGCGATTGCGTGATATCGGCGACGCGTTGTTGGAATTGGACCAGGCGCTTGCCCGGCGCGAATGGTCGACTGCCGTCATCGCCGTCGGCGGCCGCGCGCCGTCGCCCCCAAGGAAACTCGTCTCGCTCGCCGTTGCAATGGGGGCGATGCTGTTGGCGGCCGGTTACGCGGGCTGGGGGTGGGGCCGGCGATCCGCTGAGAGTGCACGCCCTTACGCCTCGGCCTCGACGCACGGCCCGATGGCCATCAGCCTGGAGCAACTCACGGATTCTCCCGGATTGCAATTCGATCCTTGCCTCTCCCCGGACGGCAAGATGTTGTTGTACGTCTCTCGTGATGGGGACGACCTAGACATCTTTCTGCAACGCGTGGGGGGCGCCAACCCCATCAACTTGACGGCAAATTGCGAATTCGACGACTACTCTCCCGCATTCAGCCCGGACGGCAACCGCATCGCATTCCGATCTCAGCGGGAGGACGGTGGTCTGTTCGTGATGGGGGCCACGGGCGAATCCCCGCAACGGGTCAGCGATAACGGTTTCGACCCGGCGTGGTCCCCCGACGGGGCGCGACTCGTGTACGCCACGGAGAACGTGAGGGACCCGTACGCGCGGGATTCCATCTCCCAACTGTGGATCCTCGACCTCGCGTCGCGTGAGCCGCGGCTTCTCTACCGTGGTGATGCGGTGACGCCATCCTTTTCGCCGTCGGGGCGCCTCGTGGCCTTCTGGGCGGCAATCGGTGGAATCCGCGACCTCTTCACGATTCCGGCCGCGGGGGGAGAGCCGCAATCCGTCACTGACGACACGCATACCGATTGGAACCCGTTTTTCTCCGCAGATGGGCGCACCCTCTACTTTATCAGCGACCGAAGCGGGCGCCCGAACCTCTGGCGAGTGCCCATCGATGAGGCCTCGGGAAAGGTCCTGGGTCCACCGTTACCGGTCACTTCGGGAACCACGCCGATCGACGGGGCGAGCATCTCTTCGGATGGGCAACGGGTTACCTTTACGGCGCAGTCTAATGCGACGGAATTCCTACGATTTGCGTTTGATCCGGATTCCGAGCGTGTCGTGGGCGAACCGACGACGCTTTTCGCCTCCACCAACCGATTGGATCAATTCGATGTTTCGGCCGACGGGCGGCGGCTCACGTTTCGGAGCGACGCACCCAAGGAAGACATCATGGTCATGGACATCGATGGAAAAGGGCTTCGGCGGCTCACGGATGACGTGTTCCGCGACCGCGGACCCACGTGGACCGCCGATGGAACATGGCTGGTGTTCTACTCCAATCGCGGCGGCCCCTACGACTTTTGGCGAATCCGGCCCGACGGGACGGGCTTACGTCGGCTCACGGTTTCGACCAGCAACGAAGACCCCACCAACCCGCAGCTATCACCAGACGGTCGAAAGATGGCCGCGACGCTATCCACGGAAGGGGGCTTCGCGATGGTCAACTGGTCTCTCGATCGCCCTGTCCCGGAAATGGAAGTTCCGCTATCCCTGCCTGCGGAGCGGACTCGCGGTTTCGGACCCGTTCGGTTTTCCCCTGATCAGCGTTGGCTGGCCGGGTGGAGCAACACGTCGAACCGGCTCAGACCGGTTGCAAGCCTTTACGACCTGCAGACTGCGTCGATCACCGTTCTCCAAACGCCCGATGGTCGGGTCTTCGAGACCAAGGGGATGGGGTCCAGCGACCTGGATTGGATCGACGAGCACCGCCTGCTGCTATGGGACGAAAAACGACGCTCCATGTTCCTCTGGGATATCCGAACCGGCTCGGCGAGAGAGGTCCCTGGAATTCCAGGCCCGTGCGAGTTCCGACTTATCGACGCCGGGCGCACGCTGGTCGTCAGTCGCGAGCGCGCCGAATCCGACATCTGGATGCTCCAATTGGGCGATGTGGCGGGGAAGTGACGGATCGACAGGCCCCCTTCGACGGTTGAGAATGATCGCGCGATGCCGCTGATGCCCAAGAGCCGACTCGGTCCTTACGAAATCCACTCGCCACTCGGCGCGGGGGGCATGGGTGAGGTTTATCGCGCGAGGGACACGCGGCTGGACCGTGACGTGGCCATCAAGGTGCTCCCGGCGGCGCTGAGCGCGGACAAGGAACGGATTCTGCGCTTCGAGCGTGAGGCGAAGCTGCTGGCGTCGCTGAATCATCCCCACATCGCGGCGATCTACGGGTTTGAGGAGTCAGATGGGAAGCGGCTCCTGGTGATGGAGCTCGTTGAAGGCGAGACCCTCGCTGAACAACTGGAGCGCGGGCCGATTCCGGTTCGCGACGCGTTGGAGTTGGCCTCGGGCATTGCGTTGGCCCTCGAGGCGGCGCACGAGAAGGGGATCGTCCACCGCGACCTCAAACCCGCCAACGTCAAGGTCACGCCCGACGGCGCCGTGAAGGTGCTGGATTTCGGGCTGGCCAAGGCGATGATCGGGGAATCCACCGGAACCGACGTCGCCAATTCCCCGACGATCACCGTGGAGCACACGCGCCCGGGGGTGGTGCTGGGGACGGCGGCCTACATGAGTCCCGAACAAGCTCGCGGTCGTTCGCTCGACAAACGAACGGACATCTGGTCGTTCGGGACGGTGCTTTACGAGTGCCTCACCGGACGGCAGCCGTTCGAGGGTGAAACCAACTCGGACCTCGTGGCGAAGATTCTCGAGCGCGAACCCGATTGGTCCCTGCTTCCACCGGACACCCCGCCGCTGGTTCAGCTGCTGCTTCGTCGCTGCCTGGCCAAAGACCGCAACAAGCGCCCTCGCGATATCGGTGACCTGCGCATGGAGATCCAGACGGCGCTCACAGACCCGACTTCCAGCGGACTGCTACTGGCCGGAGCAGCCATTGCCGGTCAAGGGCGAAAGTACAGGCGAGGCATCGCGCTGGCTGCGGCGTTTCTTCTCCCCACCATGCTCGTGGGTGCAGCCCTGGGATGGCGCGTGCGCGCTTCACGGGATTCGCCGCCTCCACCGCCGGTGGTTCGCTTGAACGTCGACGTGCCCGCGCCTTTTGAACTCCGAATCGGCGAAGGATCAGATGTGAGTTCCTTCAGGCTGAACCGAAACGGAACGAAGTTGGCGTTCACCGGCCACGCCGAGGGGACGAGTCGCATCTTTGTTCGTGAATTTTCGGCGGGCGAGGCTCGCCCCTTGCCCGGAACGGAAGGCGGAAGGAAACCCTTCTTCTCGCCGGATCGGCGGTGGGTGGGGTTTTTCGCGGGTGGGAAGTTGATGAAAGTGCCCGTGGATGGCGGCCCGCCCATGACGATTTGTGAGGCATCGGTAGATGATGCGGTGTGGCTGGAAGATGGAACGATCGTCTTCACCCTGAGCGGGGGAAGTGGTCGTCTCCTAAGGGTAAGCGAACGGGGCGGTTCACCGACCGAACTGGCCGTCGCGGGCCAGTCGCGGCGCTCCGCGGACGGCAAACAACTGTTACTTGGGTTCCAGACCGTCCATGCTGTCCCGGGAGCAGACTACGTCCTGGCCGGGGTCTGGGACGGGGCAACAGTTGAGGATTATGCGCTGGTTTCCGTTGCCCTCGCCGATGGCGCCGTTCGCTCGGTGATGCGCGACGGCGTGGACCCGTACTATGTCGCTCCGGGTCATCTTCTCTTCTTGCGGGGCTCCTCGATCATGGCGGCGCCTTTCGACGCTCGCGCTGGGGAAGTAACGGGAGAAGCCGTACAGGTCCTTGAGAGCGTGGTGAGCACTCAGTGGGCCGACGAGGCGTTATTTGCGGCCTCGGTGAACGGTACGATCGCCTATGTGCCGGGACGTCGCCAGGGACCGGGCAGGCGGCTGATTCGCGTGGATGCAAACGGCAAGAGCGAACCCTTGGCAGACGGCGTGGATGCTTTGGTCGGTGGAATGCGCGTTTCGCCGGATGGGCGGGAAGTAATCCTCACCACCCTGCGGCGGAACATTGATTTGTGGAGTTTCAATCTGGCGCGTCGTTCCCTTACTTTGGTCAACAACGTGGGGGAGAGTTGGAGTCCTGTGTGGACGCCCGACGGTGGGGCAATCGTGTTTGGACAGGTCATCCCGGAAAGACCGTGGAGCATGGTCCGAAAGCGGGCCGATGGCGGCGCTCCCGCCGAGCCCGTTCCGGTCGAATTCGATGGTGAGGCAGCGCCCAACTCGTTCTCGCCGGACGGAACCATGTTGCTGGTGACCCTCCAGGACGTATCGATCGAGCAACGAAGCGACGTCGGCCTCTATCACTGGGGAAAACCGGGGCCGGTGGAGTTGGTCCTGAAAAGCAGCGCGGATGAGTCCGACGCCACATTTGCTCCCGATGGAAAACACTTTGCCTACACGTCGGACGAGACCGGTCGCCACGAAGTGTTCGTGCGCGCCCTGCCGGACACGGGGGCTAAGTGGCAGATTTCGCAAGCCGGCGGTCATGCCCCCGTATGGTCGCGTGACGGAAAGCAACTTTTCTTCCTCGACGACAAGAACGTCATGCAAGCCGTCTCCGTGGACTTGAGCGCCGGGCTGCAGTTTTCACCGCCACGGACACTATTCGATACCGCGGGCATCGCCACGACCCACTTGTGGGGCACCTACGACGTATTGCCGGACGGCAGTTTCGTGATGGTTCAACCCGCGGAGTGGGAGAAGCAAGCGCCGCGCATCCATGTCGTTCTCAACTGGCGAGAGGAACTCAATAAACGATGAGCCTGACGACCGGAGATCAGCTCGGTCCCTATGAGATTGTCTCAGCCCTCGGCGCGGGGGGCATGGGTGAGGTTTATCGCGCGAGGGACACGCGGCTGGACCGTGACGTGGCCATCAAGGTCCTGCCGGAATCGATGGCACGGGACGCGGATCGCGTGGCTCGCTTCGAACGTGAGGCTAAGCTGCTGGCCTCGCTCAATCATCCCCATATCGGCGCGATCCACGGCTTCGAGTCGGCTGGGACAATGAAGTTCCTCGTCCTCGAACTGGTGGAGGGCGAGACCCTCGCCCAGCGCCTGAGGGCCGGCGGGTTGCCGTTGGAGGAGACGCTCGCCACAGCGAAACAGATCGCCGAGGCCCTGGAGGCCGCGCACGAGAGGGGCATTGTTCATCGCGACCTCAAGCCCGGTAACGTGATGATTCGTTCCGACGGCACGGTCAAGGTGCTCGACTTCGGCCTGGCCCGGGCGATGACCGATGCGTCGACCGGCGTTCGAGGTATGCCCGATTCGCCGACGGTCACTTCACCCCTTCGCGCCGCAAGCCCCACGATTCCCGGCGTCATCATGGGTACCGCGGGCTATATGAGTCCCGAACAGGTCCGCGGCAAGCCCGTCGATAAGCGTTCCGACATCTTCTCTTTCGGATGCGTTCTCTACGAAATGCTCACCGGACAACAGCCGTTTGCCGGCGAGACCGTCACCGATTCGCTTGGGGCTATTCTCCATCGCGAGCCGGATTGGAACAGGCTGCCGCCTGCCACACCGCCCACGGTCCAACTGCTGCTCCGCCGCTGCCTGGCCCGGGATCGCGACAAGCGGCTTCGCGACATCGGCGACGCGCGGATCGACATTGAAAACGCCATCGCCGATCCGACATCGTCCGTGCTCGGCCTGGCCTCCGCTGCCGTTCTTGCCGCCCAAGCCCAGCGGGGAGGCCGGGCGGGCAGCGCCGTCGTGGTCCTTGGCCTGCTCCTCCTGGTCGGCGCCCTGGGGGTTCTCACCGGACAACTGGTAAGTCCGAGAGCAGCGCCGCTTGTCCGCAAGTACGAGATTGCCCTCGTTCATGAGGGAGGATGGGGTTTGGGCCAGCCGGCGGTCAGCCCCGACGGCGCCATGATCGCGTACGTCGATCGCGATCGGGTATGGCTGCGGCGGCTGGACTCGTTCGATGCCCGCGAGGTGGCGGATTCCGCCCAGGGCCTGATCCCCTTCTGGTCCCCGGATAGCCAATGGCTCGGCTTCGCCCGTGAGGACAAGTTGCTTAAAGTGCCCATTTCCGGTGGCCGGCCGACTGCCATCACCAAGGCTCCGGGGGCGTTTTCACCGGTTGGGGGTGCCGCCTGGTCGCGGAATGGTCGCATCTACTTCAGCACCGGCGACACGGGCATCCTGGAAGTTTCGGCGGACGGAGGGGAGCCCCGGATGGTTGTTGCTCCGGAGCTGGAGGATGATGACGATTTCCACGAGCTCGCTCTGCTCCCCAATGGCGAGGGCGTCGTGTTCTCCGTTCATTCCCGCTCGCGCCCCTGGTACCTTGCGGCGTGGGACGGGAAGCAGCGGAAGGTCGTGCTCCAACTCGAGCAGCATATCCGCGCCCCGGCCTACTCACCCACGGGCCACATCCTCTTTCAGCGGTTCGCCAACGATCAGAGTGTTTGGGCGCTTCCCTTTTCCGTCGATCGGGTCGAGGCGACGGGCAGCCCCTTCCTGGTCGCTGCCGACGACGGCGATCCCAGCATTAGCGACACCGGTGTGCTCGCCATCGCCCGCAGGACGGGCGGCCTGGAGGGCGGCGAGCTGGTCTCGGTGAATCTGGCGTCCGGAAAGTTGGAACCCCTGCTCGACCCTGGAGGTGTGTATTACGACCCGGCCTTTTCGCCGGACGGAACGACGATCGCCTTGGCCGGATTCAATCTGAATGCAGTCGATCTCTGGTTGATGGACCTCCGGCAGGGCACACGTACGCGCCTGACGTTTGATGAGGGCACGAACGAAATCTTACCGACGTGGTCGCCGGGCGGTACGGAAATTGCCTTTGCGCAGACCGGCGCCTCCACCTTCGAGCGAATCGCGGCCGATGACACGATCCGGTTCATCAGCACCGATGGAAGCGGCGAGACGCGCGAGCCGATCCCCGGCGGCTACGCCACTTTCGATCGCAACTGGGACTACATCGCGTTTGTCCACATCGAAGCCGAAACCGGCCGCGACATTCACTTCATGGCCCTTGACGGCAGCGCCGAGGCTCGGCCGCTCCTTCAGACGAAAGCGTCCGAAGAGCACCCCGCCCTCTCGCCGGACGGTCGCTGGCTCGCATATACGTCGGACGAATCCGGGTCGGAGCACGTCTACCTGACGCGGTTTCCCGGCGGTCAAGGCAAATGGCAGGTTTCTACGCAGTTAGGCATCTTCCCCGAATGGTCTGCAGACGGGTCACGCCTGTACTATCTCGGCCCGGCGGCGAACGTCCACGAAGTTCAGGTCACAACCGAGCCGCGGGTTATGCTCACCCAGCCTCGAGAAGTGATCGACGGTTCCGTCTTGGGAATCAACGCCTACCTTGGGTTTACCGTCAGTCCCGACGGGCAGAGTCTGATAGCCATTCGAACCGGGCGCGGCGAAGGGACGGCTGCCATCGGCGTCATCGAGAACTGGTTCGCGGAGTTCAAGGACCGCCCATGACGATGCTGGTCGGGAAGCATTTGGGTCCCTACGAAATACTCTCGCCCCTCGGCACAGGAGGGATGGGCGAGGTCTATCGCGCCCGCGACACGCGGCTGGATCGCGACGTGGCCATCAAGGTGCTTCCGGCAGCCCTGAGCGCCGACAAGGAACGGATTCTGCGATTCGAGCGTGAGGCCAAAGTGCTGGCTTCGCTGAATCATCCCCACATCGCGGCGATTTACGGGTTCGAGGAGTCCGATGGGAAGCGGTTCCTGGTGATGGAGCTGGTCGAAGGCGAAACCCTCGCCGAACGATTGGAGCGCGGGCCCATTCCGATCCGCGACGCACTTGAACTGGCCAACGGAATCGCCGTCGCGCTGGAAGCGGCGCACGAGAAGGGCGTCGTTCATCGCGACCTCAAGCCGGCGAACGTCAAGGTTACGCCCGATGGCTCGGTGAAGGTGCTCGATTTCGGTCTGGCCAAGGCCATGACCGGCGACGCATCGACGACCGACATCGCCCATTCCCCGACGATCACGGCGGAACACACTCGCCCGGGCGTGGTGCTGGGCACGGCCACGTACATGAGTCCCGAGCAGGCCCGCGGCCTTCCCCTTGATAAACGCACGGACGTCTGGTCCTTTGGTGCGGTTCTCTACGAATGTCTCGCCGGACGTCGACCCTTCGAGGGCGAAACGACGTCGGACTTGGTGGCGAGAATCCTCGAGCGCGAACCTGATTGGTCGGTCGTCCGCCTGGACACGCCGCCGCTCGTTCGCCTGCTGCTTCGCCGCTGCCTGACCAAGGACCGCAACAAGCGCCTTCGCGATATCGGCGACGCCCGCATTGAGCTCGAAAACGCCATCGCCGATCCGACCTCGTCCTTACTGGGAATCGGGGCGTCAGCCTTGAAAGTAGGTCACGGGCGTCCGGCAGCCTGGCGCCGCGCACTGATTGTCGTGACGCTATTGGTTGCCGTAGTGGCTGGCTCGCTGGGAACACTCATCGGGCGGCGCTCGGTGGAGGAGCCCGCCAGGCGCACCCGCAAGTACGAGATTGCTATGCATGATCATGGTACGTGGAACGTCGGACAGCCCGCGATCAGTCCGGACGGCCAGTTGCTGGCATACGTTGATCGGGAGCGCATCTGGATACGACATCTCGACTCATGGGTAGCCCGCGAGGTTGAGGAGTCGCACCGCGGGATTATCCCGTTCTGGTCCCCCGACAGCCGGTGGCTCGCGTTCGGTCGCGGCAAGGAGTTGCTCAAAGTACCGGCCGCAGGAGGTCGCCCCGTTGTCATTACCAAAGCCGACGGGACTTTCGAGTTGATTGCCGGCGGCGCCTGGTCTCCCGATGGACGGATCTTCTTCAGCACCGGTGACGCCGGCATTTTTGTGGTATCGGCAGAGGGCGGAGTCGCCGCGACGTACGTAGCGGCTGACCTGCCCGATGACGACGACTTCCACGAATTGACCCTGATGCCGGACGGCCAGACCGTCGTTTTCACGGTCCATTCCCGCACAAAGCCGTGGTACCTTGCTTCCTACGATGGCAAGGAACGCCGCGTGGCGTTTTCCTTCGGCGAACATTACGCCGTTACGCCTGCATATTCACCAACCGGCCATCTCTTGGTCCAACGGTTCGGCGACGCGTCGAGTACCTGGGCGATCCCTTTTGACCCGGATCGCCTGGAGCCGACCGGGACGCCCTTTCTTGTGGCCGACGGGGACAGCGACCCCAGCGTGAGCAATACTGGAACACTGGTGTTGACCCGGTTTATTGCAGGCTACTTCGGGGGAGACCTGGTTAAGGTTGATCTCGAGAGAAACGACGTACAGCCGTTCGCAAGCTTGGGGGGTGTTCATCATGACCACGCCCTGTCGCCGGATGGAAAATCGCTTGCCGTCTCCGGGTTCGATCTGAATGCGAGAGATCTCTGGATTGTCGACGTCCAAGGCAGTTCGCGTATGCGGCTGACTTTTGACGAAACAACGAACGAAGTTCTCCCTCGCTGGTCACCCCGAGGGACGGAAATCGCGTTTGCGAAGACGACCGCCACGGCGTTCGAGCGGATTGCGGCAGGAGACACGATTCACTTCGCCAACGTGGACGGGAGCGGCGAGACGCGGGCACCGATCGAAGGTGCCGTTCCGACCTTCGACGCTGCTTGGAAGTATGTTGCGTTTGTACGCACGAGCGAGTCCACCGGTCGCGATATCTACTTCATGCCGATGGACGGAAGCGCCGAGCCGCAGAGTCTTCTTACCGGGCCCTACTTCGAGGAGTATCCGGCGCTCTCCCCCGATGGACATTGGCTGGCCTATACCTCGAATGAGTCGGGAGCACAGGCCGTGTACTTGACTCGGTTTCCCAGCGGATCGGGGAAATGGCAGGTGTCTGGTCCGGATTGCGCCTTTCCAGCGTGGTCGCCGGACGGGAGTCATATCTACTTTGTGGGACCGGAGGTGGGCATCTACGAGGTGCAGCTGGCTGCGGAACCGAGAGTCATGCTCACCTCTCCCCGTCGCGTGGTGGACGGGCCCAAGCTGGGTATCGATCCGTTCGTTGGCATACACTTCGCCGACGACGGAAAAAGCCTCATCGTGCTGCGATCCGGGCGCGGCGAGCACCCGGAAACGATCGGTATTATTGAAAACTGGTACGAAGAGTTCCGTAAGCGATGAGTCTTTCGACCGGCGCAAAACTCGGCCCCTACGAAATCCTTTCGCCCCTCGGCGCGGGGGGCATGGGGGAGGTCTATCGCGCCCGGGATACGCGCCTGGATCGCGAGGTGGCCGTCAAGGTGCTTCCGGCGCACCTTTCCCGCAACGTCGAGTTCAAGCAACGATTCGATCGGGAGGCCCGGTCGATCTCACAGTTGACCCATCCGCACATCTGCACGCTGCACGACGTGGGGCATCATGACGGCACCGATTTCCTGGTGATGGAGCTGCTCGAGGGCGAGTCGCTGGCTCAGCGGCTGTCAAAAGGACCGCTCCCGCTCGAGCAGGTTCTGCGCCACGGCGCGGAGATCGCCTCGGCGCTGGATGCCGCCCATCGCAAGGGCGTGGTCCACCGGGACCTCAAGCCCGGGAACGTGATCCTCACCAGGACGGGGGCCAAGCTGCTGGACTTCGGGCTGGCCAAGCCCGCGGCCGTGCTGGAAAGCGATCCCAGCGCGGTCACCGTCTCACAACCGCTGACCAGCAAAGGCACGATTGTCGGGACGTTCCAGTACATGGCCCCGGAACAGTTGGAAGGAGCCGAGGCGGACGCGCGGACGGACATCTTCGCTTTGGGGGCGCTGCTCTATGAGATGGCCACCGGCAAGCGGGCCTTCGAGGGAGCCAGCCGGGCCAGCCTGATCGCCTCGATCATGTCCGCGCAGCCACGCCCGATCAGCGAGCTTCAGCCCATGACTCCGCCGGCGCTGGATCGGCTCATCCGCAAGTGTCTGCAAAAGGACCCCGATTCGCGCTGGCAAAGCGCGGCCGATGTCGCCGACGAGCTCCGCTGGATCACCGAAGGCGGGTCACAAGCCGCCGCTGCGGCCGTTATTCCAACTCAAAGGAAGGCCGCGGCCCTCGTCGGCTGGTGCGCAGCCCTGGCCATGGGGGTCCTGGCCGCCACGGCCTGGCTGGTGCCCGACGATGCGCCGTTGGCCCGCCCATCGCATCTGAGCGTGATGCTACCGGGCTCGGACGTGGTCGACGCCGGACTGGAGAATCTCGCCATCGCCCTTTCGCCGGACGGACAGTCGCTGGCCTATTGCGCCCGCACGGGCAGCGCAATCAACCTCTACCTTCGCCGACTCGACCAGCGCGACGCCACGAAGCTCCCAGGGACCGAGGGCGCCTACGACCCGTTCTTCTCTCCGGATGGGCAGTGGATCGGATTCTTCTCCAACGGGAAGCTGCGAAAGGTGTCCGTGCGGGGCGGGATCGCCATTCCGCTGGCGGACTCCGTTGAGAGCCGCTCGGGCGCCTGGGTCGAGGAACAGACGATCGTCTTTGTGCCAACCTTCGGTTCACCGCTGATGCGGTTGCCAGCGGGCGGAGGAACGCCCGAGGCGGTGACCACGCTGATCGCCGAAAAGCGCGAGCGGACCCATCGCTGGCCGGACGTCATGCCCGGCGGCGAGTGGGTGCTGTTCACCGTCGGCACGATCGACAGTCCCGGCGGCTATGACGGCTCGAATGTCGAGGCCGTATCGCTCAGGACGGGCGAGCGGCGGGTGCTGGTGAGCGGCGGGCGAATGGCGCGTTTCGCACCGCCCGGCCACGTTGTGTTCGCCCGCGGCGGCGTTCTCTTCGCTGCGCCCATCGACCCTCGCGACCCGAAGGTGACCACGGCCCCCCTGCCGGTCCTCGACGGCGTGGGCGGGGAGGACACCAGCGGAGCGTCGCACTTCAGTGTGTCACAAGATGGCACTCTGGCCTACGTGCCGGGAGCGGCGGACGACATGGACGAGCTGGTGTGGGTGGACATGGAGGGCAAGATCGAGCCGGTCGGGGCGCCGCTTCGACTCTACAACCAGGTCCGCGTCTCGCCGGACGGAACCCAGCTCTTGATGGCAGCCGGTCCGGCGCGCGCCGCCGGCGACCTGTGGCTGTACAGTCTGGCGCGGGGAACCATGACTCGCATCACCTTCGATCAGAAGTGCAACAGTCCGTACTGGACGCCGGACCAGCGGCGCGTCGTCTATCGAGCCGAGGCCGGCGCTTATCAGCTCAAAGTGCTGACGCTCGACGGCAGCGAAACTCCGCAGGTGATCCACTCCGACCGCGACCCGGTCCTCGTCAGCGGCGTAACCCCGGACGGGTCCACGGTGCTCTTCCAGAAGTACGGCAGCGGAGTCTCTGACGTGCTGGTCGTCCCCATCGACGGCAGTGCCCCGGCGCGCCCGCTTTGGGAAGAACCGTTTGCACAGTACGGCGGCATGGTCTCGCCCGATGGACGTTGGCTGGCATACACTTCGCAGGAAGGCTCGATCGACGATATCTTCATCAAGCCGGCGTCCGGACAGGGTGCTAAGTGGCAGGTTTCGGTGGACGGAGGAATCGTGCCCCTGTGGGCCCCGGACGGCAAGGAGCTGTATTACGTACATGGCGACGAGATGATGGCCGTGTCGATCGACGCCGCGGAAACGAAAATCACGGCGGGCGCGCCCCGCAAGCTGTTTGAGTTTCCACCTGGTCGGCGGGCCGAGCGCGACCTGCGCACTTTTGACATCACCCCGGACGGCAAGCGATTCGTGGTCCTTCGTTCCGCGAACCCCGGCCTGGGCCGCAGACAGATCAATGTCATCCTGAACTGGTCCGAGGAACTCAAGGCCAAAGTGCCGCCTCGGTCATGACCTCTGGCTTGCGACAATCCTCCACGTAAGGAACCCAAAGCCGGGCCGTCGAGCAGATCGTGAGGGCCGACGGTCGGCGAGCGATCAGTCTGCGGCGATGCAATACAGGTGCTTGCGCCCCCGGAGAAATAATTCGTCCCCCGCGATAGCGGGCGAGGCTGTGAATTCGTCGTCCAGAGTATTGACCGCCAGCAGCTCGAATTCCTTGCCGTGCTTCAGCACGCAGGTTTTTCCATTGCGCCCCAGAATATAGACGCGATCGGCCGCGCCGACCGGCGAGGCGTACACGCCGTCGATGGGCTCGAGTCGCTGCTGAGCATAGTGCGGCTTGCCCGTCTTGGCCTCATAGCTCGAGAGGATGCCCGTGTTCTTCTGCAGGAAGTACAGGGAACCGCCGTACAACAGCGGCGAAGGCACGTAGGATGTGCCCTTGTCGATCGTCCAGGCTACGGAATCCGTTCCGCTAAGGTCGCCGGAAACACCCTTGTATCGGATGGCCAGCAGGGCCTCGTCGCGAAAACCGCTCATCGTGTACACCAGCTCATCGTCGGCCACCGGTGTTGGTGTGCAGTTCGCGCCAAGCCCGGCGCACTCCCAGATGAGCTCGCCGGAGGCGAGGTCATAGCTGCGGACGCGCCTGGTGGCACTCACGATGGTCTGCACCCTCGATCCGTCGTCGATGATCAGCGGCGTGGACCAGGAGGTCGGCTCGTCGGGGGGACGGCGCCATTTTTCCGCACCGGTTTTCCTGTCCAGCGCAACGATGAATGAACCGCCTTCGTGGTCCCAGTTCACGATCAGCGTGTCGCGATGCAGGGCGGGCGAGCTGCCCTCGCCGAAACCATTGCGGGTCTGCATGTCGCCGAGGTCTTTCTCCCAGACGAGCTGACCATCCATCGTAAGGCAGTACAGCCCGCGGGAACCGAAGTAGGCGACGACGTGCTCCCCGTCAGTGAGCGGGGAGGCGGGGGCGAGGCTGCCGTCCTGGTGACTGCCTTCGTGCGGCACTTCCTGACGCAACGTTTTTTCCCACAGTGTTTTTCCGGTAGCGCGATCGAGAGCGAGGATGACGAATCGGTAGAGGTCCGTCGGAGGCGGCTGTCGCCTTCTTCCCCCGCCGCCTTCGCGCCCGGGTCGATCGCCGCCGGGCGACTGTCCAGCCGGGGACGCACCGTCGGGGGCGCCTTCCTTTGGGGCTTCGGTCTGCGTTTTCTCGCCTGTCACGGCAATCGCGGCCTGGATGTACACGCGCTGGTCCCACACGATCGGGGTGGAATGGCCGTGTCCTGGAAGCTCGGCCTTCCAGCGGATGTTTTTCTGTTCGCTCCACTCAATCGGCGGCCTGGCGTCCGCGGCCACACCGTTGCCGGTTGGTCCGCGCCAATGCCCCCAGAAACGCCTCCCGGCCACTTGGCTGTCGTCCGCAAGCGTCGCGGCACCGAATGCGCACGAAAACACAAGCGTTGATCGCACCATGATCTTCTCCTATGAACGGTCGGGCTAAGCCGTGTTCCGTCCCGCTGCGACGAGTATATGGGCAACCCTGGCGTGGGGCATCCTGGTGCGCCGCCCATCCTTTTCCGGTGTCCGCGAGGGCACACAGAGATGTCTGGCGCATGCGTTTCCAGCGGCAATCGACAATCGGCAATCGACAATCGACAATAGCTTCGGATGGGCCTGACCCCGAACACGCGCCTGGGACCGTATGAGATCCTCGCTCCGCTGGGAGCAGGGGGCATGGGTGAAGTCTATCGCGCACGAGATACGCGCCTGGACCGCGACGTGGCCGTCAAAGTCCTGCCCGAGGCGACCGCCCGCGATCCCCAGGCGCTGGCCCGCTTCGAGCGCGAGGCCAAGGCCGTCGCCGCGCTCTCCCACCCCAACATCCTTGCCGTGTTCGATGTGGGACGACATGAGGACATTTCTTATGTCGTGCTGGAGCTTCTCGAGGGCGAGACGCTCCGCTCGCGGATTGATCGGTCCGCGCTGTCGCCGCGAAAGGCGGTGGAGCTGGGAATCGAGATTGCCGAGGGCCTTTCCGCAGCTCATGCTAAGGGTGTCATTCACCGCGATCTCAAACCCGAGAACATCTTCCTCACTGCCGACGGCCAGGTGAAGATCCTCGACTTCGGATTGGCGCGATCGACGGGCGCGGGACAAGGGACCGTCCACGACCTGGCCAGCTCGCCGACGTTGACGATCGAGACGCGGCCGGGGGCAATCATCGGCACGCTTTGCTACATGGCCCCGGAACAAATCCGGGCCCTGCCCACCGACGCCCGAACGGACATCTTCGCCTTCGGCTGCGTGATGTACGAAATGCTCACCGGCCGGCGCGCCTTCCTCGGCGAGACCGCCGCCGACACAATGACCGCGATCCTCAAGGACGAACCCGCCGGCGTGCGATCCTCCGCGTCCGGGGTTGGGCTGGAGCTCGAACGGC
Source organism: Phycisphaera mikurensis (assembly GCA_005240095.1). Taxonomy (GTDB): domain Bacteria; phylum Planctomycetota; class Phycisphaerae; order UBA1845; family UBA1845; genus SBAX01. The sequence continues at coordinate 13,203 of SBAX01000188.1, read as the reverse complement.
TCATCGACCGCTGCCTGGAGAAGCGCCCGGAACGGCGTTTCCAGTCCGCCGCGGACCTTGCTTTCTCTCTGCGCTCACTGCTTTCCCACAGCGAATCCCCCCCACCCCCCACGGTGCGGCGCTCGTTTCGCCCCGGTCGCGCTGTACTTGCCTGCATTGTCATCGCGGCCGTGCTGGCCGGCGCAGGGTTCGTGCGCCGCGAGCTTCGCCAGGCACGGCGGCATTCGGCCGCCGACGCAGGGTCACGCACCTCCGCACGCCTCTCCGACGCCCCCGCTACGGCGCGATCCATGCGCGAAACTCCGACTCTGGCCGTCCTGCCCTTCGCCAACGACTCCGGCGATGCCGAACTCGACTACCTCACCGATGGCATCACCGAGACCCTGATCAACGGCTTTTCCCGGCTTGAGGGGTTGAAGGTCATCCCGCGCAGCACCGTTTTTCGGCACAAGAACCGTCTGGATGAACCGGCGGAACTGGGGCGTGATCTTTCCGCGACGGCTGTCCTCACTGGACGAGTGCTCAAACGGGCCGACAGCCTGACCGTCCAGGCGGAGCTGGTAAGCGTCACCGAAAGCCGACAGCTCTGGGGCGAGCGGTATCAGCGCAAGTTCGAGGACTTAGTCCAGATCGAGCGGGACATCGCCGCGGACATCACCGACGCCCTGCGGCTGCGCCTGACCGGCGAGGAGAAGCGCAAAATCTCTCGCGGATACAGCGAAAACGCCGAAGCCTACCGCCTGTATTTGCAGGGTCGCTTCTGGTGGAGCAAGCGGACCAAGGAAGGATTCGACAACGCCCTGCGACTGCTCGACCAGGCCGTACAGATCGATCCGACGTTTGCGCTGGCCCACAGCGGCATTGCCGATACCTACGTCCTGCTTCCGCTCCAAGGCTACCTCGCCCCAGCGGACGCGCTGGTCAAGGCGCGGGATGCGGCCGAAAGGGCCCTCCGGCTGGATGATCAGTTGGCCGAGGCGCACACCTCGATGGGCATGGTCCGATTCTACCTCGAGTGGGACTTAAAGAGGGGGGAACAGGATTTCCAGCGGGCGATGAAGCTCAACCCGCGCTATGCGACGGCTCATCAGTGGTACGCCCTGAACGCCGGCATTCAGGGACGAATGGCGGAGGCGCGCGCAGAATTGCTTCGCGCTATCGAACTGGACCCGCTGGCGCCGATCTTCTTTCACAACCTGGGATGGATTGCCCACTGGGAACGCGATTGGAACGAGATGTTGTCACGCATGCGCGCCGGTCTGCAGTTCGCTCCGGAGTTCCCGTTGCTGCACCACGGGGCCGGGCTCGCCCTGCTGGAGCTGGATCAGACCGACGAGGCGCTGGCGCACATGCGCAAGTCCCTGGAGCTGGCGCCTTCCTTCGCACTTGCGGCGTGCAATCTGGGTTATGGTCTGGCGCGGGCCGGGCATGAAACCGAAACCCGCGCGTTGCTGGCCGACTGGCTCGCACTCAGCCGATCGCGCTATGTCCCGCCGTCCATGATCGCGACGATCTATGTGGGATTAGGCGAGCCGGGGGAGGCGTTTTCGTGGCTGGAAAAGGCCTACGAGGCTCGTGATACGTGGATGGTTTTCCTGGGCGTTATGCCCCAATGGGATCCCTTGCGTAGCGATCCTCGCTTCGATGACCTTCTCCGCCGCGTGGGCCTGCCGACGGACTCCGGTCCGGACAAGCACAGAGAGGCGACCACCTCTCCACTTGATGGAGGAAGAGAAGCCACGGCTTCCCCCTTTAACAAGGGAGGACACTGGGGGGTCACCGGCGGCAGGATCATGCTCGTCGTGCTTCCCTTCGAGAACCTCAGCCGGGATCCGGAGCAGGACTATTTCAGCGACGGGCTCACCGAGGAGATGATTACCCAGCTCGGCCGGGTCAACCCGCAGAAACTCGGCGTGATCGCCCGTTCGTCGGCCATGCACTACAAGAACACGGATCGGACCATCCCGCACATCAAGGAAGAGCTGGGGGTTGATTACGTCGTCGAAGGAAGCGTCCGCCGTCACGAGGACGAAATCCGCATCACCGCCCGGCTGGTCGATACGACCAGTCAAAGTCAGATCTGGGCCGACAGCTTCGCCCCGGAAGTGAAGAACCTGCTGACCTGGCAGAACAACGTCGCCCAGACCATCGCCCGCGAGATCTCGGTAACGCTTCACCCCCAAGAGCAGGCGCGAATGGTGGAGGCGCGCCCCATCAACCCCGAAGCGTACGAGGCTTATCTGAAGGGCCGGTTCTATCTGGAGAAACGGACGCCCGAAAGTTCCGAAAGGGCCGCGGAATGCTTTGAGCAGGCCATGAAGCTGGAACCAGCTTGGCCGCAGGGATACCTGGGATTTGCGGAACTTCATCTGTTTGTGCCGGCCTTTGGCTACATGAGGCCCAGCGAGGCCATCCCCAAAGCCCGGGCTGCTGCCGCAAAGGCCGTGGAATTGGACGGATCGCTGGGCGAAGGACATGCCGCGCTGGCCCAAATCGCAACGATCTACGACTGGGACTGGCCCGTGGCGGAGCGAAAGTTCCAGCAGGCCCTGACGCTAAGCCCCAATTCCGCCAGAGCCCGTCAATGGTACGCGACCCTGCACATGCGACTAAGCCGGTACGAAGAAGCGACTCAGGAGGCCGGCCGATCGCGGGAGCTTGATCCCCTCTCGCCCGAGATCAGCAACATGGTCGGTGTCGTGGCCTACTATGCGGGGGATTTCGCCCAGGCTGAGACGCGGTTCCGAAAGACCCTCGAACTGGCGCCGACTTTCCCGATTGCCCGCGCCGAGCTCGCCAGGGCCTTGCTCGCACAGGGGAAATTCGTGGAAGCGATGAATGAGGCTCGCGAGGCCGTTCGGCTGTCCGGCAACGATCCCTGGTGTATGGCCATGCTAGGCTACGCCGCGGCGAAGTCGGGCCGACCCGAAGTTTCCCGAAGAATTCTCGAGGAGCTTACAACCCGGTTGAACGATGCGTACGTCGCACCAGCCTTATTCGCCGTGCTTCACGCCGGGCTGGACGAAGTCGAACTTGCATTCGACTGGTTAGAGAAGGCCTATCGCGAGCGCGACCCATTGCTGGTGGGCACCTTGAAGGCACAGCTCTTCGCCAATTTGCGAACCGACCCGCGTTTCATCGACCTCATGCGCCGCGTCGGCCTGCCGCCGCCGGCACGGATGCCGTCGACGGCGCCACAACCTCCCCCCTTACAAAGGGGGGACAAGGGGGGGTTGGCCGACGGTAGGATCATGCTCGCTGTGCTTCCCTTCGAGAACCTCAGTCGCGACCCGGAGCAGGACTACTTCAGCGACGGGCTAACCGAGGAGATGATCGGCCAACTCGGTCGGATCAACCCGCAGAAGCTCGGAGTGATCGCGCGCACGTCGGCGATGCGCTACAAGAACGCGGACCGTACGATCACGGACATCGCCCGGGAGCTGGGCGTGGGGTACGTGCTGGAAGGCAGCGTACGGCGGACGGCCGACCGCGTCCGCATCTCCGCCAAGCTGATCCAGGCCGGCGACCAGACTCAGATGTGGTCGCAGGACTTCGACCGCACGCTGGAGGACATCTTCGCGGTGCAGAAGGAAGTCGCCGAGCACGTCGCCCGGCGCATGGCCGTGGAGCTGCTGCCCGGCGAGCGCGCCCTGCTTTCCCGCGCGCCCACCAGGCATGCTGCGGCGCACGAAGCCTACCTGCGCGGGCTCTTTGCCTGGAATCAGTTTACTCCCGAAGATTGGCGCAAGGCCCTCAGCCACTTCAACGAAGCGGTGGAGCTTGACCCCAAGTACGCCGCAGCACACGCGGGGCTGGCGATGACCTACAACGTCCTGGCCGCTTCCTTCCTTGAACCTCCCCGTGAAACGTTTGCCAAGGCGCGGGCGGCCTCCCAGACGGCCCTGCAGCTTGATCCGCAGCTTGCCGACGCCCATGCCTCACTGGCGGCCACGGCGCTTTTTTCCGACCGCAACGGGGCAACGGTCGAGCGACACCTGAAGGACGCTTTCGACGTCAACCCGGACAGCGGACGGGCTCACGAGATTCATGCCTTCTATCTCCTGTCACAGGGCAAAACCAAGGATGCGATCGAGGCGGCGAGCCGCGGGCAGAGACTCGACCCGCTCTCCTTCATTACCACGGCCGACGTCGCCTTTGCCTACTACAACGACCGCGACTATCCGCGGGCCATCGAACAATGCGAAAAAGTGCTCTCCCTCTCGCCGGATTTCTACTGGGCGCGAGCGCTGCGAGCTCTGGCATGGAATGAGCAAGGCAGATACAACGAGGTCATCAGCGACCTTGCGGGAACGGACGCCATGGATGAACGCGTGCCGGCGCTGGTGCGAGCACAGGCCTCGGCGGGTCAGAGGGACGCGGCGCTGCGGGCAACCGATGCCCTGGTCGACCGCACCGGCTCTACGCGCGTGGACCCCGCGTTCATAGCGATGTGCCATCTGGGGCTGGGTGATGTGGGCCGTGCGTTTGAGTGGCTGGACAAGGCCGCCGACGAGCCCGCCACCTGGTGGCTGCTTTTTCTTCGTACAGCCCCGGTCTTCGATCCGCTTCGGGCCGACCCCCGCTTCGAGGCCCTGGTTCAAAAGATCGGACTCAAGGAATAGAGGAGTTGCCGCTATGAAAGTGATTGGACGAATCGAAAGCCTGTGGCGCTATCCCGTGAAGAGCATGGCAGGCGAGGAGCTGCGAGAAGTCTTTGTGGGCTTCCCCGGCATGTACGGCGACCGTTTGTACGCCTTCCACAGCTCGGCAGCCCCCAAAGGGTTCCCGTACTTCACCGCCCGCGAACAGGAGCAGATGCTGCGGTATCACGCGGCCTATCGGCATGCGGACAGAATGGTGATGCCGCCCAATCTGGCGGAGGCCGAGGCGCTCGGCCCCGGGGTCACCCCCCTGTACGCGGACCCCGCCGATCGAATCGTCGACGTGCGGACGCCGGCAGGCGACGTACTACCGGTTGACGATCCGCGACTGATCGACCTGCTCCGCGAGGGTGTGCGGGACGCCCCCATGCTTTCGCTGCTAACGTCCGATCGTGCCTTCACCGATTGCCGCCCGGTTTCGCTGATCTCCATCCAGACCGTGCAGCAGTTGAGCGGGGAAGTCGGCAGCGAACTGGACAAGCGGCGTTTCCGCGCCAACCTCTACGTGAATCTGGATGGAGGTGCAGCGTTTTCTGAGAACACGTGGGTGGAGTGCCGGCTGCGGATCGGCGCGAGGGTGGAGATCGCGGTGATGGACCGCGACGCCCGCTGCAAGATGATCACCCTTGATCCGGACACCGGCCAGTCCAATCCGGAGGTTCTGCGGCGAGTAGCAAAGGGCCACGACGGCCAGGCCGGAATCTACGCGGCCGTGCTCGTGGAAGGCGTAGTCCGCGCCGGTGACCCGCTGGCATTGCTCGACGGGCCGGCCCTGACGTGAGCCCGGACCTGCGGGCGTCCTTCATTCGACAATCGACAATCGACAATCGACAATGCCCTGTCAATGACAGCGCCCCACGCTATGAAGCGGTCCGTCTACATTTCCCATGGCGCACTCGTATTCACCGTCGCCTTGGCCGTGCGTCTCCTGTACCTGTACCAGATCCAATCGATCCCCTTCTTCGACTCGCCAACCGTCGACGGCCGGTTCTATGACGAATGGGCGGAGCGGATTGCAGCCGGTGGATGGTGGTCCGGCGAAGTCTTCTTCCTGGCTCCCGCATATCCCTATTTCCTCGCGATCCTCTACGCTCTGTTCGGGCGCAGCCTGATGCTCGTTCACGTCGTCCAGATGGTGCTCGGAGCGGCTTCCTGCGCTTTGATTCACGGTGCGGGTCGGCGATGGTTCGGTCCTAACGCGGGCTTGCTCGCCGGATTACTCCTGGCCGTGTACCCACCGGCTATCTTTTTCGACGGGATCCTTCACAAGGCCAACCTGCTGCTGTTCCTCACCGCGTTGTTTCTGTACCTGCTCGCCGGCATCACCGAGCGCGAGTCCTGGTCCAAGATCGCCCTCGCCGGGTTCGTCGCCGCCTTGTTGGCTCTCACTCAGGAAAACATGCTAATACTCCTGATCGTCGTCCCCCTATGGCTGTTGCTGGCAACGCACAGGAGGGTGCTCGCCGCCTGCCTCCCCACTTCACAAAAGGGGACAAAGGCGGGTAACGACTCGCCGCTCGCCACCCGGTTCCGGCTCGGGGGCGTCTTTCTCGCGTTCGCCGCGATGCCCCTGCTCCTCGTCGCCGTTCGCAACTACTCCGTCGGCTCAGTGTTCGCCGTCACCACCTCCAACGCCGGGCAGAACTTCTACATCGGCAACAACTCCGAGGCCACGGGCCTGTACGACTCCTTCTACCGCGGCCGTCAGGATCCGCGCCAGGAACGCGAAGACGCCATCCGAATCGCCGAGCAGACCGCGGGCCGCGCCATGTCTCCCGGAGAAGTTTCCGCCTTCTGGCTGCGCCGCGGTCTGGAATTCGTCCGCGAGCATCCCGGCGTGTGGCTTCGCCTGCTCGTCCACAAGGTCCTCCTGGTGTGGAACCGCTTCGAGCCCCCCGACGCCGAGGACATCGCCCTCTATGCGGAATGGGCGTCCCTGCTCGGCATACCGCTTCGCATTCTTCATTTCGGCGTCCTGGCGCCCCTTGGACTTACGGGATTGGTGTTGATCGCCGGCCAACGGAGACGCACTTGGATCATCCCAGTCCTCATCGCCTCCATCACCCTTTCTGTGGCCCTGTTCTTCGTCTTCGCCCGCTTCCGATTGCCGCTCGTGCCGCTGCTGGTCTTGACCGCCAGCGCAGGAATCGCCGCCCTGATCGAATACCCCGCCATCCGAACGGTCCGCCGCATCACGTTTGCTTCCGCGGTTGCTCTGGCCACGGCCTTCGCCGCGAACTGGCCCATCGTCAACGAAGCCCCATACCACAGCGTCGGCTTCGTGAACCTTGCCGCCAAGCTGCGGCAGCAGGACCGCCTCGAAGAGGCCGAGCACGCCTTCCGCCGCGCCATCGAGGCGTATCCCGACAATGAGTTCGCCTGGTACCAGATGGGCCTGCTGGATCTGAAGCGAGGTCGTGTCGTCGAAGCCGAGGCCAGTCTCGACAAAGCTGCGGCAATCGCTCCTACCTTCGCCGAGCCGCACCTCGCTCTGGCCCGGATGCTCGCGGGCACCAACCAGGTCGAGGAAGCCATCGCCCGCTACCGCCAGGCCATCAAGCTCAAGCCCGACGAGCCCGAGCCCCGCCTGGAACTCGTCCGGCTGCTTGCCCAATCCGGAAGGGCCGATGACGCGGCTCGCGAGATGGAACTACTCACCAAGCTGGCCCCGAACGATGCGGCCATCCGTGAGGAGCTGGGCCGACTTACCGCGACGACCTCGACCGAGGCCCCGTCGCGTGACGACGAAGCCGATCGCCTGTTCCGCAAGGCCACCGATCTGGCCGCCATCGGCAGTTTCGCCGAAGCCATTGCCGCCTATCAGGAAGTCCTGAAGTTGAAACCCAACGACGCCCACCTTCACTTCAGCCTCGCGAAGGCGTATGTGGCCACGGGAAATCCCACCGAGGCTAGCCACCATCTGCAAGAGGCGGTGCGGATCGACGAAAAGCTGGCCCCCGCCCACATCGAGTTGGGCCGCCTGCTCGCTGACCAGGGGCAGTTGCATACCGCGATCGACCACTATCGTCGAGCGCTAGAGGCCGATCCCGCGTCCATCCCCGCACGATACAACCTTGCCACTGCTCTCGCCGCCCTTGGTCGTCTCGACGAGGCCATCACAGCCATGAACGAATGCCTGGCCCAAGTCCGCGCAGCCAATCGTCCCGATCTAATCCCCTGGATCGAAGACCGCCTCGCCCGCCTCCGCGCCGAACAAAAGCCCCCCTGATGCGCTGGCGTTTGAGCGCGGTATAATACGCCGGAGAGCTAGCCGTCGGTAATTGGTAATTGGTAATTGGTAACTCATATTCGGTAATCGGTCGGAGCCACAGTTGACCTTCCTCGATCCCTGGACCATCGCCGCCGCCGCCGGACTGACGATTCCACCGCTGGTGGCGCTGTACTTCCTCAAGCTCCGTCGCCAGGTGCGCCTCGTGCCCTCCACGCTGCTCTGGAAACGAGCGGTCGAGGACTTGCATGTCAACGCTCCTTTCCAGCGCCTACGCCGCAGTCTCCTCCTGCTGCTGCAGCTCCTCGTACTCGCCCTCGCCGCCATCGCCCTGGGCAAGCCCATCTGGCAGCGCGAGCAGACCGCCGAGAGCACTATCATCCTGCTCATCGATCAGTCCGCCTCCATGGGCGTCCTCGAAGCCGACGGCAAAACCCGCCTGGACCTCGCCAAGCAGCAGGCCAAGACCGCCATCGCCAACATGAGCGACGAATCCCGCGCCATGGTCATCGCCTTCTGCGATCGAGCCACGGTCGTTTCGTCCTTCGATCAGAACAAGGACGCGCTCATCCGCAAGATCGACTCCATCGAGCAAACCCAGAGCACGTCCACGCTCGCCGAGGCCGTCTCCCTCGCCGAGGCCTACGCCCAGAACGTGATCATCGGGGGGGATGTGGCCGGCTCCGATATCGCCCCGGAGTCCGCCGCCCCCACGGCCGCCGTCTTCCTCTTCACTGACGGACGCATCGAAGACAGCCGCCGAGTCACGCCGCAGAAACTGGACGTGAGCAAGATCCGTGTAACCCACGTGGGGACTCGCTCCGACAACGTCGGCATCACCGCCATGGAGGCCCGCCGTGATTATGAACGCCCCGAGTTCCTCGAAGTGGTCGCCGCCGTACAGAACTTCTCGCCGCAGCCCGTGACCTTGGACGCCACTCTCTACATCGAGGGCCGCAGCATCGACGTGCAAACGCTAAACCTTGACGGCGGCCGCACCGATCCATCGGTCGATACTGCCCCGGGTGAGCCTCCCCCAGGCAGTAGCCGCCTCGCCGTCTTCGATCACGTGGAATTCGAGGGCGGCGGCATCGCCGAAGTCGTCCTCAACATCGACGATGCCCTCTCCGCCGATGACCGCGCCTGGACCGTCCTCGACCCACCCCGCCGCGTGAAAGTCCTCCTGGTCAGCGACGGCAATGACTTTCTCCAGGGCGTGCTCTCTACGCTCTTCATCCAGCTTTCCACTATGACACCGGCAAAGTATGAGTCCGCACGCGAGGAAGAGATCGCCGACGGCGACCGCAGCCTCTTCGACGTCGTCATCCTTGACCGCCACTCGACTGATCGATTGCCTTCAGGCAACTACTTCTTCTGGGGCAGCATCCCTAAGATCGAAGGCGTTTCCGCGGGACCGGTAGTCGATAACGAAGTGATCTTCAACTGGGATGACACCCACGCCGTGCTCCGCCACATCGCCGTGGAGACTCTCGACGTTGCTCAGTGGCTCCGTCTGACGCTCCCTTCCGACGCCGTCTCCCTCATCGACGGCCAGACCTCACCCGTGCTCGCTTACTTAACCCGTGACACGAGCCAGTTCCTGATCAGCGCCTTCAGCCTCATCGTCATGGACGAGGCCGGTGCGCCCCGCATGAACACCGACTGGGTGGCCAGTGTGGACTTCGTCGTTTTCATGCAGAACGCCGTGCAGTTCCTCTCCTCCAACATCGCCGCCACCGGAGCACGCAGCGTCGCCCCAGGTGAACCGGTCACACTGCCCGTGGCCGCCGAAAAAGGAGGCGCCAAACCGCCGACCGTCGACATCCTCCGCCCCGACGCCACGACAGACTCGGTGCCCACGGCCGGTGCCCAGACCGTCCACTACGCCCGCACACGAACCGTCGGTCCGTATCGCGTAAGCCCCGGCGTCCCCGGGCAGGACGTCTTTGCCGTGAACCTCTTTAACCCCACCGAAAGCGATGTCGCCCCGGCGCCCAGCGTCGTCTTCGGCGGCGAGGGGCTTGAGGCCAAAGCATCGACTCTCCAGACTTCCAAGCCCGCCTGGCCCTACTTCCTGCTGGCCATCCTCGCCCTGCTTATTCTCGAATGGATCGTCTATAACCGACGCGTCTTCGTGTGATCGATCGCCTCCCTCACGCCGCATTCGACAATCGACAATCGACAATCGACAATTCGACCATGGCAACAGTGCGGGAATCGGCCGCTTCCCTTGCAGTCGTCCCGGTGTCCCGTGGCCGCGCGTTGACCCGTGCTCTGATCTGGGCCGTACCTGCGGCCATCCTCGGCACCGCCACCGTGTTGATCTATAGCGGTTTGAACTTCGTCCCCTCCGGGGTCTCCAACCGCCTCGTGGACTACAGCATCGCCGTCATCGCCTTGCCCCTCCCGGCGACCGCCCTGTGGACCGCTCTGACCGCCGTGCGCTGGCTCCTTCTCACCGTCTGGCCGGCCCAGGTCGGCATATTCGCTTCGCCGGCCGAACTTGTCTTTCGCCTCGGGCCCTTCGGCACGACATCCTTCGACGCCGCCCGACTCGACGTTCGCTATCCCTTTGAGTTGTCCGGAGATGAGGAAGCCGCGGTCTTCGAGGCCTTCCTTCCCGAAGAGCAACAGCGTGAAACGTTGCTTCCCCGCATCCTGCACCCCAACAGCAAACAACCCCTCAACCAGGTGATTCTTCGGTTTTCATCCGGGGACGAGCGGGAAGCCTCGCGCCTCCTTCGTCCGGTCATCGACACCTGGCGCCGCCCGATCAGTACCGCGACCGTCAGGGAGCGGGCCTAAGAGCGACGCACCTTTGGGTCCTCGGCTATTCTTCAGCGGAACAGCTCCCGCTCGAGAAACCTAGACAACTCTTCATGCCCCCGCGGGCTGAAATGTGTGCCCACAAAACAGGCATCGATCCCGTCGTGTCGCGCCTTTTCGAACAACGCCGCCGAAAAGTCTACACATTCCACGCCCCTGGTTCGCAGAGCATCGACCATGCTTTGCCAATAGGGTTCCTGTTGCGGCGTAACAATCTGATCGCGCACCGTGTTCTTGTCCGGCAGGATGAGCACGACGGCGCGTTCGGCCCCATCGCCGAGCGCCCGTTGGCAGAAGGCCGTAAGAACCTCCGCCGTCACGACGAATGGTTCGCTCGCGGGATCGGCGTAGAAATCCAGGTGCGACCGACCCCGATTCGCGTATCCAGCATAAGCAATGCGCGCCAGCGACGAGGCAAGCCACGGCGAACCGCGGTAGGCCGCCTGGCAGCGCCTAACCCAGTAGTCTGTTTCGCACAACCTGTCCACCAGGCGCCGCGAGTCGATCAACTCGCGCAGCTCCGCAAGCGAACTCGCCGGGCAAGGCACTAGTTCGAGCTCACCCCCAGCATCGAGGCGAAAGCGAGGCTTAGCCAGCGGCAATCCCGTGTCGTGGTAGTACGCCGGCCGGAACACCGAAACGTTCCGCTGAATGTTCTCCAGCATCAGCCCCACGACAACCACATGCGGTCGATACCGCGCTCCATCGTGCAGGTACCGCAAGTAAGATTGATCCGTGCCGTATCCCGGCACACCGAAGTTGAGAACCTCCACCGCCGGGTCCACCGACTCCAGCATCGCCCAAGCCGTCTCACTATTTGCGACCTCGTCACCATGAATGAACGAGTCCCCGAAAACCGCAATCCGCCTCACCCCGGCGGGCGCGATGGGTTCGTACTCCCGATCGCTGCGAATCGCCGCAGAGTTGGTGCGGTACCGCCCTTCCCCGAAGACGGCGTTCGGCTTGGTCACCCAACCCAGGGCCGCATCGAAGCGATAGTACGGCCAGTCATCCTCCGCCAGCCACTTGGCCTGATTCTCCGTGAAAAGCAGCGGATACGGAGGCAAACGCCACTGACGAAACTGCCCATCCCGGCAAAAGAAGACTCCCACTGCGACATCCAGCGTGACGACCGTCATCGCCGACAGTGCCGCGCCCATGATCCATCGCCTGCGCCGCAAGGTGCGCGAAATCGTCCGTGCCGGCTCGCTCACGCAATCTACGCAAGAATGGCTGAGCTCAACTTGCATCCTACCTCCGGCCAGGCCCCTCCCGTAGGGACAGCGCGAGAATAGCCCGGCACTTCAGTGCCGGGTATGGCAAGCCAGCAGATGAGTCCCGTAGGGACGACTGAGTCGGTTCTAAGAGCATCAGAGAAGATCGACACAATGTGCGCGCATCGCGCGCATCTTTCGCCTAAACCATCACCACCGCCTGATCCCGCACTTCTTCGTAGAACCGCACCCATCGCAGGTGCAGATCGCGCCAGTCGAATTCCGCCTCAACCGTCTCGCGACCCGCCCGGCCCATTCTCGCCCGCTCTTCGTCATCCCCCAGCAGCCGCAGTACCGCTTCCGCCAAAGCTTGAGCGTCGCCCGCAGGCACCCGCAAGCCCGTCTCCCCATGCCGCACCGTGTCCCGCAGCCCGCACACATCCGATGCCACCACCGGCACGCCCACCGCAGACGACTCCAGCGCCGCCACTCCGAACGCCTCGTGAAAAGACGGAATCACCGTCACGTCCCAACGCCCCAGCATCCCCGGCAGTCGATCGTGCGCCTGCCGCCCGTACCAGGTGATCGCCTTCTCCACCCCCAGCCTCGGTGCCATCTCTTGACACCGCAACAACTCCGCCCCCTCGCCGACCAGCTCGAATCTCGCCTGCGGAGCCCCACGCAGGATCAGGGGAATCGCCTCCATCAGCACCACAGGCCCGTATACCGCCCGAAATCCCTTGAAAAAGCCCACCCGCCGGGGTAGCTCCTTGTGCGGTCCGAACCGAAACCGTTCCAGGTTCACCCCGAAGGGTATGACGTCCACGTCCTCAACGCCCAGCCCCGCAAAGGCCGCCACCTTCTGCGCGAACGTCGGTCCGCACGTAGTGATTCCGTCAGCCCCCCGGAGCAGCTTCTTGCGCGCTTCGACCAGCCCCGCCGACGCCGGCACCTCGCCCGGTGGATCGACGATGTCCGAACCCCATGCCGTGGCCACCACCGCCGCACGCGCGCTGCCGATATCCAGATCGAATCCCCAGTCCTCCAGAAAATGCACGTTGACGATATCGAAGCGTCGCAGGAACCCGCGCAGGTAGTGTGCCCGCCGTCCCCCCCAGCGCCGCAGGTTGCCCACGCTCGGCTCCGGGACCGCAAAGCGCTCCACACTGGCTCCATCCACCGCCGTGAGTTTGTGTGTGACGACGTGGACCTCGTGACCCAGCGCAGCCAGGCCCGGGGCGAGCTGCTGGATGTGTACGGAGCGGGCGTCGGC
>SBAX01000414.1 GCA_005240095.1 Phycisphaera mikurensis | reverse complement strand
GGGCGGCTCGGCAGGAGCCTCGCCCTCCCCCATTCGACAACTGACAGGTTCATACGCCTCGTGGCTTTAGCGACAGGCGGCTTTGGGGTAGCATCTCGACCCGGCACCCGCGGTTGTACGCGGCGGTGCGGACTGAAGGAAAGGGCATTTCGATGGCGGCGACAACGGTAAGCAAGGTGCGGATGTTCGGTCGGCTGGCGGCGTGGAGTCTGGTTGTTTGCCTCGTTGCGGGGCTGTGGGCCGAACGAGCCGCGGCGCAGAGCCGAGGTATCGTTTACCCCAAGACCAAGAAGGTCGATCAGGTCGACGAGTACCACGGGGTCAAGGTGGCCGACCCGTACCGCTGGCTGGAGGACGACAATTCGGAAGAGACCAAGGCCTGGGTCGAGGCCCAGAACAAGGTCACCTTCCCGTACCTGGAGAGCATCCCCCAGCGCGGGGCCATCAAGGAGCGGCTTACCGAAATCTGGAACTACGAGAAGTTCGGTGTGCCCTTCAAGCGCGGCGGGCGCTATTTCTATACCAAAAACGACGGGCTGCAGAATCAAAGCCCCCTGTACACCGTCAAGTCGTTCAATGAAGAACCCAAGGTGCTGCTTGATCCCAACACGATGTCATCCGATGGCACAGTGGCCCTCACCGGCTACGACATCACCGAGGACGGCAAGATGCTCGCCTACGGCATCGCCGCTTCGGGCTCCGATTGGCAGGAGTGGCATGTGCGGGACATCGACACGGGCAAGGATCGCGAGGACGTGATCAAGTGGGTCAAGTTCTCCGGGGCCTCCTGGACCCACGACGGCAAGGGCTTCTTCTACAGCCGCTATGACGAGCCTCCGCCGGGCGACGAACTGAAGAAAGCCAACTACTTCCACAAGCTCTTCTATCACAAACTGGGCACGCCGCAGTCCGCCGATCAGCTCATCTACGAGCGGCCCGATCAGAAGGAATGGGGCTTCGGGGCCAGCGTCACCGACGACGGCAAGTACGCGATCATCAACGTCTGGAAGGGCACGGAACGCAAGAACCTGCTCTTCTACAAGGACCTAAGCGATCCGGCGTCGAAGGTCGTCGAACTCATCAAGGAGTTCGAGGCGGAGTTCGACTTTATCGACAACAACGGGCCGGTGTTCTGGTTCAGCACCGACCTGGAGGCCCCGCGGCGTCGGCTGATCGCCATCGACACGAGCAAGCCCGACCGGGCCAACTGGAAGGAGATCATTCCCCAGGCGGCCGAGACCTTGCGCGGCGTCAGCACTGTGGGCGGCAAGTTCCACGCCTCCTACCTGACGGACGCCTACACGCAGGTCAAGGTGTTCGATCTTTCCGGCAAGCACCAGCGCGACGTGACGTTCCCCACGCTGGGTACGGCCGGCGGCTTCGGCGGACGGCGCGACGAAAAGGAAACCTTCTACGGCTTCACGAGCTTCCTCTACCCCGGCACCGTGTTCCGCTATGACACCGAAACCGGTCAGAGCGGCGTCTTCCGCCAGCCCAAAGTGGACGTGAACCCGGCGGACTACGAGACGAAGCAGGTCTTCTATCAGAGCAAAGACGGCACGAAGATCCCCATGTTCATCACGCATCGCAAGGGAATCGCACTCGACGGGAAGAACGCCACGTACCTCTATGGCTACGGCGGATTTGACGCGGCCATGACGCCATCGTTCTCGCCCTCCATCGCCACATGGCTGGAGATGGGCGGCGTGTATGCCATGGCCAACATCCGCGGCGGCGGGGAGTACGGCAAGGAGTGGCACGAGGCCGGCAAGAAGCTCAAGAAGCAGAACGTTTTCGACGACTTCATCGCCGCGGCCGAGTGGCTCATCGCCAACAAGTACACGTCCACGCCCAAGCTGGCCATCGGCGGCGGCAGCAACGGCGGTCTGCTCGTGGGGGCGTGCATCACGCAGCGCCCGGATTTGTTCGGGGCGGCCCTGCCCGCGGTGGGCGTGATGGACATGCTCCGCTTCAACAAGTTCACCATCGGCTGGGCGTGGGTGTCGGACTACGGCTCATCGGACAGTCCCGAGGAATTCAAGGCCCTGTACTCGTACTCGCCGCTGCACAACATCAAGTCGGGCACGACCTATCCGGCGACGCTGATCACCACGGCCGACCACGACGATCGCGTGGTGCCGGCGCACAGCTTCAAGTTCGCGGCCGCCATCCAGGAAGCGAATAGCGGGCCGAATCCCACGCTCATCCGCATCGAGACCAAGGCCGGTCACGGGGCAGGCAAGCCGACCTCCAAGCAGATCGAGGAGTCCGCCGACCGCTGGGCCTTCCTGGTCAAGAACCTCAGCATTAGCATCGACGGCAAGCTCAAAGCCGCCGGAACCGCGAAAAAGCCCGAAACCGGCAGCTAAGGCAGTCCGCGCAATGTAGCGCCACCCCTTGTGGGTGGCGCAATCAGTACCGCGCCCGTGAGGAAGCGGGCGGGCGGTTCTGCTGAGCGACGATACATATCGCGCCCGATCAGAGCGCGAGCGGAAGCGAGCCAAAGCGTAGCGTCGGGGCTTGTCCCCGGCGCTTGATGCCCGAAAGCGTTTTCTTCCCAAGCGCGGCCCACAAGGGGCGACGCTACGTTGGCTTTGATCGGCGCCGCGAGCGCAAGCGAGCGGTGTGAGACTGACAAGGTGCGCAGTAACGCACATCTATCCGGCGTTGCGATGGTGCTCCTCGCGCTAGCCGGAGACATGCAAGCTGCCGAGCCGGACTTCGCAGCTCTATGGCAACGTGCAAGGTCCATGTCCGCGGCGGATGCTGAGAAACTCGAAGCGAAGCTGCAAACACAGCCTGACGACCTCGAAGCAAGGTCCCAACTTCTGTTGTACTACCAGTTCAGCACGGATCAGGACTGCGGGGCACATTATTTCTGGATTGTTGAGCATCATCCTGACGCTCCTGTCCTCGACGGGTGGGGACGGTTTCGGCTGATGCACAGCAGCAGACAGCGGGAAGCCAAGGCGCTTTGGCTTCGGCAGGTCGAGGCACACTCCAACAACGCCCGCGTGCTGGCCAACGCCGCTCGGGCGCTCGATTTTGTTGAAGACGGCAAGCTGGCCATTCGACTGCTTGAACAGGCTGCCGTTGTCGATCCAGGCAACCCAGAGTGGCCCAGGCGAGTCGGACACCAATTCGAGTTAATGGCTCGCGACGGTGAACGTGTGCACAAGGACTTGGCCCAACGATCCTTAACGGCCTACGAGCGGGCATTGACCTTGAGTTCAAAGGCCGATCGTTTCTACCTCCTTGGGGACGCCGCCGTGATGTCCCTCGCTTGCGACGAACTGGATAAGGCAAAGACGCTCGCGGTGGAATTGCTTGATTGCGCCGCCGAAATGCCGGCGGACTGGAATTTCGGGAATGCCATCCATCACGGCAACTTGATCCTGGGTTTTGTCGCGATGCGCGGAGAACGGATCGACGAGGCCGAAGAGTACCTCGTCAGGGCAGGGAAGACGCCCGGCTCTCCACAGCTCAATTCCTTCGGGCCGAACATGGGCCTCGCCCTGGAGCTTCTCAAAAAGGGCCGCAAGGACGCTGTTCTGCAATACTTCGCCCTCTGCCGAAAGTTCTGGAAAACTCCCGAGCTGGACGCGTGGACGAAGACGGTCGAGGAGGGCGGCATTCCCGACTTTGGGGCGAACCTCGACTATTGATGCGGTAGCCCCCTGAGCACCTCGCCATGCGTTCGCTTGCAACCTGGCTGTCGTATAGCGGGCTGGCAATCACGGTTTTGCTGTGGTTGATCGCGCTCGTCATCGCCCTGTTTCGAGGCGGCAGCGGGTCCTACACCTGCGGCTTCCCATACGGCTCCTCGTGGCTGGTCAACATCGTCGTCCATCCGGACGGGCGCACGCTGCTGCAGTACTTTCCGGAGAACTTTTCCAGGTTCAACTGGCCCTATTGCCGACGGGCCCGCGAAGGCTCGGCAGAGCGCCTGCCGCCGGGTAAGTTCCTGCCGCAGACCTTCTCCGGTCGAGGGTTCTCATCGCTCTACCTGCACCTCGGATTCCCGCTGCTGGTATTCGGCGTCAGCTCCGGACTCTTGTGTCTCGTTCCGCTGCTGCGTCGTCGCCGCCGAAGGCGCCTGGGATTGTGCGAGTTCTGTGCCTACGACCTGGGGGGCAGCCCCGGCGGCCCATGTCCCGAGTGCGGGCACAATGTGGTGGGGCGGAGGGTTTCGAGGAAATCGGGAAGCGGGGAAACGTAACCGCGGGCTGGGTGATGCGGTTAGGGTTCGCCCTCCGCCGGCTCGGCAGGAGCCTCGCCCTCCCAGCTACGGTCCCGGGTTGGGGTCGAGCTGGTCGAGCTTGGATTCGACCTTGGCCATCTCGTCGGCGCCGGGGAGCGGCTCCTTCTGGGCGTCGATGACCGGCCAGACGGCCCCGTATTTCTTGTTGATCTCGATGAAGTTCTTCCACTTCTCGGGGAGGTCCTCCTCCGCAAAGATCGCCGTGGTGGGGCACTCCGGCGGGCACAGGCCGCAGTCGATGCACACGTCCGGGTCGATGGCCAGGAAGTTCACGCCCTCGTGAAAACAGTCCACCGGGCAGACCGCCACGCAATCGGTGTACTTACATTTGATGCACGGCTCGGCGACGATGTGCGCCATGAGATCATCTCCAATCGGTCAAACCGCAGCCGGCCATCGGCTGTCCGCCATGGACCTTCGGGGCTGCGGGCGGCAATATACCCCCGCCCACCGCGATAGGTAAGCGATCCGCCGCTTTTGTCAACGGGATTCCGTGCGGCAGGGGTGGCTCGCTCGGCCCGTGACCCGACCCTGTTCCAACGAGGCGGCTGAATCCCGATTCCCCGACGCCGCCGCAAGCCGATCATATCCGGACATGGCATCGTCCACGCGTTTCATCCTTTCTGCCGGGCTCATCGGGGGACTGACCCTCGTGTCGCGCCTGCTTGGCCTGGTCCGCGAGACGATGTTCAGCTACTTCTTCGCCACTGGCGAACTGCTGTCCGGCTTCCGCATCGCCTTCCAGGCCCCCAATCTCGCCCGACGGCTGTTCGGAGAGGGGGCGCTGTCCTCGGCCATGATTCCGGTCCTGACCGAGAGCCTCCAGACACGCGGAGAGGAAGAGTCGCGACGGCTGGTGGGCAGTCTGCTGTCGCTATTGGCTCTGATCCTCACCGGGGCGGTAGTGGCGATCGAGCTGGTGCTGGCGGTGTGGCGGTGGATCGATGACGACCATGCCCTGCGCCTGACCGCCTTTCTCATGCCATACATGGCCCTGATCTGCACCGCGGCGGTGGCCAGCGGCGTGCTCAACGTGCGCCGGCACTTCGCCGTGCCCGCGGCAGCTCCGACCATTCTCAACGTGGCCATGATCGTGGCGCTGCTGGGCGGGTCACTGATGATGGACAGAGGCACGGACAAGCAGAGCTTGTCCGTGGCACCCGTTGCCGCTCAGGAATCGCTGGCACACGCCGAGCCCTCACCCCGACCCTCTCCCGGGGGGGGAGGGGGAACGGCGGGTGACGACGTGTGGCTCATGAACCTGGTGTGCGCGAGCGTATTGGTAGCTGGGCTGCTGCAGGTATTACTTACGGCCGGGGCGCTCAAGCGTGTCGGCTTCTTCCCCAAACTGGGGATGGCCTGGAACGATCCGCTGCTTCGCCGCGTCTTCGCCCTGATGGGGCCGATGGCTTTGGGCCTCTCGGCCGTGCAGATCAACACGATGGTGGACACCATCATTGCATACCTCTTTGTAACCGAAAACGGCGAGCGCGTCGGGCCGGCGGTGCTGGGCTATGCCCAGTTTCTCTATCAGCTTCCGCTGGGTGTGGCGGGGATTTCGCTGGCCACGGCGATTTTTCCGGAGCTCTCCACCAAAGTCGCCCAGAACGACCACGGGGGCTTCGCCGGCGTTTTCGAGCGCGGCATACGTATGACTCTTTTCATTGCGCTGCCCGCGGCCGTGGGACTCATCTTCGTGGCCCAGCCGCTGGTGGCCACGCTCTATCAGCGCGGGGAGTTCGATGCCTCCGACACCGCCCGTGTGTCCGCTACGCTCGTCTTCTACAGCCTCGGCATTCCGGCCTACTTTGCCCAGCACATCGTGGTGCGGGCGTTCTATGCGCTTCAGGACAGCGCTACGCCGGCGCGGGCGGCGCTCATGATGGTGGGTCTCGATCTGGCGCTCAACCTGGTGCTTGTGTTCGTGATGGAGGAGCGCGGGCTGGCCCTGGCCACGGCCATCTGTGCCACGGTGCAGGTGATGTGGCTCATCACTCGGCTGCATGGCCGCATGCCGCAGGTCGGCTGGCTACGCCTGCTGCAAAGCATCTGGCGCATCCTGCTCGCTACCGCCGCCATGACCGCGGCGCTGCTGATCTTCGCCTGGCTGACCGCGCCGTTTGGCGTAGCTCTGCGACTGCTCTTTCTAGTTGCCGCCGGAATCGGCAGCTACCTTCTTGCCTCCTTCGTCCTGGGCATCGAAGAACTCCGCACCGCCCTGCGCCAAACCCCCGAGGGCAATTAGTCGCGCTCGACGCTTCCGGCCTTGGATTCGATTACACTATGAGACGAGATGGACCGGATCCGCCTGGCGACTCTCGACGATGCTCCCGCGATACAATCGATCTACGCGCCAATTGTGACGCATTCGCATACCTCCTTTGAGCTGGAGCCGCCGACCGTGGAGGAGATGTGGCGGCGGATCGAGGGGACGCTCAAGACGCTGCCGTGGCTCGTCTATGACTCCGGCGGGCACGTGTTGGGATATGCCTACGCAGGGGTGTTCCGAACACGACCGGCCTACCAGTGGACGGTGGAGGTCTCCGTCTACGTGGCCGAGACCGCCCGCGGGCGGGGGATCGGGCGAGCGCTGTACGAATCGCTGTTCGCCTGCCTGCGTGTGCAAGGCCACCGCACGGCCGTGGCGGGGATCACCCTGCCCAATCCCACCAGCGTTCGCCTCCACGAGCGCGTGGGGTTCCGCAAAGTCGGCGTGTTTCATCGCGTGGGCTTCAAACTGGGCGCCTGGCATGACGTAGCCTGGTGGGACTTGCCGCTTCAGGCCGGACCCGATCCGCCGGCCCCGCCGGTACCGCTGCCCGAGATCCAAGCATCACGTGCGTTCCAGGCCGCCCCTGGCCCGGCGCCCGCCGGAACCGGAAAGCTGAAGCCGCGAGGCGCGGCTCGGCAGGAGCCTCGGCCTCCCGACACGGGCGCGATACCACCTCCCGTCCACCCGCTGTTTGTCCGAACATGTCAGACCATAGCGACGGCCGGCGAGTGGCCGTATCATGGCCCCCTCGCCTCCGGACACGGCTTCGGAGGCACGCGAAAAACGTACGCCCGCCAGGAGGAGTCAATCGTATGACAGCACGCGTCACCAGAACATGGGTTTGCATTGCGTCGATCGTCATGTTCGCGATTCCCGCGTTGGCTCAGGACGCCAAGGGACGCAAAAAGATCGTCACCGTCGAGGGCATCACCGAGTACCAGTACGATAACGGCCTGCGCGTGCTGCTCTTCCCTGATCCATCCAAGGCCACCGTGACCGTGAACGTCACTTACTTCGTCGGTTCCCGGCATGAAGGGCTGGGCGAGACGGGAATGGCCCACCTCCTTGAGCACATGGTTTTCAAGGGCACGCCGACCTATGAGAACATCTGGGGAGTGCTCCAGGATCACGGGGCGCGGTTCAACGGCTCCACCTGGGTGGATCGCACGAACTACTTCGAGACCCTCCCCGCCGGCGATGAGAACCTGGAATTCGCCCTGAAGATGGAAGCGGACCGCATGATCAACAGCTTCGTTCGCCAGAGCGACTTGGACACGGAGATGACCGTGGTCCGCAACGAGTTCGAGATGGGCGAGAACGATCCCATGGGCGTGCTCTCCGAGCGGATGCTCTCGACCGCCTACCTGTGGCACAACTACGGGAAGTCCACCATCGGCTCGAAGGAGGACATCGAGCGGGTGCCCATCCCCAACCTGCAGGCGTTCTACAAGAAGTACTACCAGCCGGACAACGCCATGCTCGTCGTGGCCGGAAAGTTCGAACCGGAGAAGTGCCTCGCCTGGATCGACAAGTACTTCGGCTCCCTGCCACGACCGCAGCGTAAGCTCGCGGATACCTACACCGTCGAACCAGTGCAGGACGGCGAGCGCAATGTGGTGCTGAGGCGCAACGGCGATGTGGGCGCCGTCGGGGCGATCTATCACATCTGCGCCGGCTCGCACACGGATTACGCTGCGCTCGATGCGTTGATGAACGTGCTCAACAATCAACCGTCGGGACGGCTCTACAAGGCCCTGGTGGAGAGCGGATTGGCGGCCCGCGTGCGCGGCGACGCCTATGGCTGGGCCGAACCGGGCGTGGTGGAGCTTATGGCCGAAGTCCGTGCCGACCGGCCCCTGCAGCCGGTGCTCGACAAGATGACGGAGGTCGTGGAGGGGTGCGCCAACCAGCCCGTGACGGACGAAGAAGTTGAGCGCGCCAAGGCCCGCCTGCTCAAGGATATCGATCTGGCCCTGACCCGCAGCGACAGCATCGGCATCCAGATGAGCGAATGGGCGGCGATGGGCGATTGGCGGCTGTTCTTCATTCACCGCGACCGGATCAAGGCCCTCAAGACCGCCGACGTGCAGCGCGTGGCTGCTCACTACTTCCTGCCCAGCAATCGCACCGCCGGCATGTTCATCCCCACCAAGGCGCCCACCCGCTCCATCGTTCCGGAAAAGCCGGACGTACTCGCGATGGTCAAGGACTACAAGGGCAGTGAGGACATCGCCGAGGGTGAGGCGTTCGAGGCGACACCGGAGAACATCGAGAACCGGACCAGGCGGCAGCAGTTGCCGGTCGGCCTGAAGTTGGCCCTCCTTCCGAAAGACACGCGTGGCGAGGCGGTTCGGGCCTCCATGCGGCTGCACCTGGGCACGGAGGCGGACTTGAAGGGCAACGTCGCTGCCTTCCAAATGGTCCCCTCCATGCTCATCCGCGGCACAAGTAAGAAAACCCATCAGCAAATCCGCGACGAACTCGATCGCCTGCAAGCCAGGGTAAGCGCCAACGCCGGCGGCGGAGGCGGCGGCGGGCGGCGCGGCGGAGGCAGCGTCAGCAGCGATCCCGGCATGGTCAGCATCACCATCGAGACCAAGCGCGAGTACTTCGCGGACGTCCTGAAACTCGTCGGCGAGATCCTGATGGACCCATCCTTCCCCGCGGACGAGTTCGACATCCTGAAGAAGGAGCGCCTGGCAAGCCTGGAGCAGCAGTTGACCGACCCCCAGGCCCTGGCCTTCAACAGCGTGTACCGCCGCATGGCCCCCTGGGACAAGCAGGATGTGCGCTATGTGCCGACGATCGAAGAAAACATCCAGCGGACGCAGGACGTGACTCTCGATCAGGTCAAGGCGGTCTATCGCAAACTGTACGGAGTGAGCAACGCGGAGCTGGCGATCGTCGGTGACTTTGACGAACCCGCGATTGTCAAGACGGTCGAAACGATCTTCGGCTCGTGGAAATCGCCATCAAAGTATGAGCGGATCGCCACGCCTTATCGCAGCGACGTGACCGCGTCGGACGATGTCATCGTCACGGCCGATAAGAAAATGGCCATCGTGGGGGCGGGCATCAACATCGAGCTTCGCGACGACGACCCGGATTACGCCGCCGTGTACATTGGCAACCACGTGCTGGGCGGCAGCGCCAAGTCGAGGCTGCTCAATCGCCTGCGCCACAAGGGTGGATTGTCCTACGGGGCGGGGTCCATGATGGCCACGGATGACGTGGACCGCCGCGGGCGGATCATCGGCTTCGGCATCTGCGCTACGGAGAACGCCGACAAGGCCACCGACGCGTTGCTCGAAGAAATGCTCGCCTGGCACAAGGAGGGCATCACCGACGAGGAGCTGACCGACGCCAAGACGGCCTATGCCCTGGAGATGAAGGGCCAGTACGCCAACGATACCTTTGTGGCCGGCGAGTTGGCCCGCGGCCTGTTTACCGGCCGGACTTTCAAGTACTACGCCGAGCTGGAAAAGCAGGTCCAGGCGTTGGACGGGGCTGCGATCAAGAAGGCGATCGGCAAGTATTTCGACCCCGGGCGGTTGGTAAAGGTCAAAGCCGGCGACATCACCAAGCCGACAGAGGAAAAGCGGGCCACCCCGTCGCCGTCCTAGGCGGATAAACTCCGCCGCATTCGCCCCATCTTTCAGCCGTGGCGGCGGATGGGGGAGTGACCGGTTTGAGGCGACGTGGCGGAGGCCGGCTCCCCCGGCGAGACGCCCCTTGGGGGGATTTGAAGGCTTCCTGCGCTTCGGGTATAGTTCTAACGACCTGACGGTAAGTCGGTCGTCGGGAGGACCCATCCGCGAGGTGGCCCGCGATCCGCAACGCCCAGGCGTTCGGTTCGAGTATATGCCGCAATCCCTGAAACTGATCATGTTCCGCGAGGACGGCAGCCGGCGGGAGTTCATGCTCCAGCCCGGAGCCACGACCATCGGCCGCAAGGACGACTGCACCATCCGCATCCCGCTGGCCATGGTCTCCCGACGCCATGCCGAAGTCTTTGCCGATCACGACGGGGTCATCCTGCGTGACTTGGGCGCCGCCAACGGCACGTTCCTTAACAACCGCAGGATTACCGAGGAAGAGCTGGAACCCGGCGATCAGATCGTCATCGGGCCCGTGGTGTTCACCGTGCAGATCGACGGGGAGCCACCGGATGACGAGATCATCAAGATCCGCTCCAAGGTTTCTGCGGCCGGGGCAGCAAAGGGCGCGGCCAGGGTCGGGACCTCCAAGAATGTCTATATGTCCGACGAAGAGGTTGATCCCATCTCCGCCCTCGAGGCCCTGGCCTCCAGCGCGGACCAGACGTCGATCAACCCTGAGGACGATGAATGAGCAGCCCGCCCTCGGCCGGGGGGCGTGACTTCTCGCCATCTGCACCCGCCGTGCCCACACCCCAGCCCATACTGACCGCAAAGCGATCCTCCAAGCCGGCGCTGCGATCGGCGGCGTATCTGGTCATCGCGACGCTGGGGCTCGTAGCCTTCATCCTGGGCCTGGGCGATCTTCGCCGCCAGCGCAACGCGGTGGCCCAGGCGAAGTGGCATGCCGGCGTCTTCCAGGCTCGCGTGGGCGAAGGCAAGGCCTTGCCCTTGAATCTTGCTCCGGAAACTCCGCCGGAGGGCGCCGCCCAGATGATCCGGCTGGAATCGCTCCCGCACGATGCCGCCATGAACCTGCGCGGTACGACGCAACCCATCATCGCCGCCTGGACCGCGCCAGTTCTCCAGGTGCTCCGCCGCGACGGGCGCGCCGTGCTGCTCTTTCACGAGGGGCGCTTCGAAGTCCGCTGGATGACCCTGCGTCGCTTCGAGGAGTTGCGTGCCCGGCAGACTGCCGCCAGAATCGCGCCGTGAGGGCGGTCATCTACAACGGTTCGCTGGCGTTCGATCCCCGCCACGCCGACCCGCGCGTTGCCGACGGCGAGTGCCTGATCGGCGTGCACCTGACGGGCATCTGCGCCACTGACCTGCACATTCTCGACGGCTACATGAACTTCCGCGGCGTGCTGGGCCACGAAATGGTCGGCACGGTGCTCACGGGGTTGTCGCGCTGGAAAGGACGCCGGGTCGTCGTGGAGATCAACTGCGTCTGCCGCCAGTGCGACATGTGTCATTCGGGACTCTCCAATCACTGCCGAAAACGGACTGTCATGGGCATCTCCGGGCGGGACGGCTGTTTCGCGGACTTCGTGGCGGTGCCGGAGGCCAACCTGCACGCCGTGCCCGACGCGCTCTCCGACGAGGAGGCCGTCTTCGTGGAGCCTTTGGCCGCGGCCTATCAGGTTGTCGCCCAGTGCCCCGTTGATCCGCGCATGAACGTGACCGTGGTGGGCGCGGGGCGGCTGGGGAATCTAGTTGCCCAGGTCCTCGCGGAGAAAGGCTGCAAGCTCACCGTGATCGGCCGCAACGCCGCCAAGCTGCTTCTCTGCGAAAAGCGGGGGATACAGACGATTCACGTGGACGAAGTCGTCGCCCGCGCCGATCGTGACCTTGTCGTGGACTGCACCGGTTCGCCGGGCGGGCTCGAACTGGCCATGCGCCTGGTCCGGCCCCGCGGAACCATCGTCCTCAAGAGCACCTACGCCAAACGAGCGCCGCCGAACCTGGCCCCTGCGGTGGTGAATGAGGTCCACATTCTCGGCAGCCGCTGCGGACCCTTCGAAGAGGCGATCAACGCCCTGGCTCGGGGGGCCGTCGAGGTCCGCTCGATGATCTCCCGCGTCTTTCCGCTTGAGCAGGCCCTCGCCGCCTTCGACGCCGTTCGGCGGCCCGAAACTGTGAAAGTGCTGTTGCGCGTCAAGTGACCGGCGTTTACGAGCGCACTCGCATGGCCACGAGCGTCTGATCATCCTGCTGGGCGCCGCCCTGAGTGAAGGCCAGCAGCTTGTGGGTCACGCAGTCGATGATGTGCTGGGCGTTGGGCACGTTCTCGTGGACGCAACTGAGCAGGCGGTCCCGCCCGTACATTTCCCCGGCGGTGTTGACCGCATCGATGATCCCGTCGGTATACAGCAGGAGAGTATCGCCCTGCGCCAAGCGCACGCCGGCCTCAGGGAAGTTAGACGCCGGATCGACGCCCAACGGTAAGGTCTGCGCCCCGTCCAGTTCGCACACGTGAACGTGCCGATCCACGAGCAGCGGCGGTGGATGCCCGGCCGAGGAATAGACCACTGACTTCTCGCGCGGATCGTAGACGCCGTAAAACGCGGTCACGAACATCCCGTCGGACCAGCTCGAAAGGTGATCGTTGATCAGGGCCAGGGTCTGCGATGGCGTCACGCATTCCTCGCGACGAGCGTGCAGGAGGGTCCGCACAATGGCCATGAGCACCGCCGCCGCCACGCCATGCCCGCTTACGTCGGCGATCAGCACTCCCCAGCGATCGCCGCCTAAAGGGAAAAAGTCATAGTAGTCCCCGCCGGCCCGCGCGGCCGTCTGGTACGAGGCGGCGATGTCGAGCGAAGGGATAGCCGGCAGGCGGCGAGGAAGCAGCGAGCGCTGCAGGGCGGCCACCCGCTTGGTCTCATGATCCAGTTGCACGTAGGCCACCTGCAGACGCTGCGCCACCAACAGATTGTTGGTCGCCCTTCCGAACAGGTTCGACGTCAGCATGGCGTCCGCAAGCCGCACCCCGTCAAAGCCCCGCGGCTCGGCCGACCATCGCGCCACCATATTCAGCGCCACTCCACCGTCGTACAGCGGCAGGCACATGAGGGACCGTGCCTGGGGCATGTGTTCGCACGCCGGGTCGGAAGACGACAGGTGCAGGTCGCTCAGCACCCGCGGTTCGTCGCCGTAGAGCACCTCGGCCAGGACCCCGCCGCGCAGCAGCGGCAGCCGGTGCGGCTCCTTCCACGGGTCGATATCCTCGGCCCACTGCGTACTGCGGGTGATGCGGAACATCGGCTCGTCGAGGCCTCGGCGGCTCAGCGAGAGTGAGCCGTCACCGCCGTACAGCCGGAAGGTCTCTTGGCGATAGAG
The DNA here is from genome assembly GCA_005240095.1 of Phycisphaera mikurensis. Lineage (GTDB taxonomy): Bacteria > Planctomycetota > Phycisphaerae > UBA1845 > UBA1845 > SBAX01. The sequence goes on along the minus strand of SBAX01000414.1, from coordinate 30,958 downwards.
CGGAATGATCGCCTGCGGATCGGTCTGGCGACTGATTTCCCGCAGCATGGACACCATGCGACGAACGTCATCGGTGTGGTTTTCCATGGGCGTAGCCAGCGCCCCCCAGGTCCGCTCGAACATGTTGTGCTATTATCGCAGCGGGCCTCGAAAAGTCGAGGTCGGCGAGCTTTTGCGCATGGGCGGAACCGGACGACGCGGGCGAAAAGCGGAACAGATCGCGGCCACCCGCGAGCCGACCGCGGCGCGCGAAGACCTCGAACGCCGCTGGCGCGAGCGCCTTGTCGAAGAACCTCGCCTGGCCACCACGGTCACCGCCGGGGCGGCGCAGCGCGAGCCGTTCCACCGCTGGATCAGGTATCGCCAGGGCTTTGCGCCCGCACTGGTCCGCGTTTTCCTGCGTGAGTCGGGCGCGACACGCTCGCGAAAAACTGTGATACTCGATCCATTCTCTGGCGCGGGCACCACGGCCGTGGAATGCGCCCGCAACAGTATACGCGCCGTTGCCCTGGATGCCGTTCCCGCGCTGGCGTTCCTCACGGCGATGAAATGGGTGCGAGAGTTTCCGTCATTGCCCTCCCTCGGCGACTTCAACCATTGGGCACAGGTGGCTGACCAGCTCGTCGCTCCCATTCATCGCGCCGCCCTCATGCTCGCCGTAGCCCGTCAGCACACCGCCGGCGGCCAACTCCATCACGGCGGAGCGCCGTTGGGGAAACTGCTGGGCGACGTCGCCGCGATGATCCGCGAAGACCAGAGTCAGCCCCTGTCCGTGGCAGGATTGGCCCTGCCCGGCGACGCCCGGAAGATGGACATGATCGACGATGCATCCATCGCGGGAATCCTGACCTCGCCGCCATACCTCTCCCGCTACGACTATCGGGAGGCGACCGCCCCTTATGAGGAGCTCTATCGCCATTGGTACGGGCCGAGACTTCCCGAGCACGGTGGACAACTTCAGGCGAGCAGCTCGACCACGAGTCGCCACAGACGCGCGGAGGTATCCCACGCTGCGATCCAGGAGGCCTGTGAATGTCTGATTCGCAGCGGGCACGCGCCCACCGCTCGGGTCATTGGCGCCTACGCCGCGGACATGCAAACCGTACTCGCGGAACTGCACCGCGTATTGAGGATCGGCAGTCCCTGCTGGATGGTCGTAGGTGGGGCACGCCTTAAAGATGTCTACGTGCCGGCGGACCTGATAATCGCCGAGCTCGCCGAAGGCACGGGGTTTGTCGTAGAGCTTGTGCGCGTGGCGCGAGAACTGATTCCCGCGCGCCGCAAGTTCGGGCGGATCGGCCACATCTCACCGCGCGAATCCGTACTAGTCATGCGCCGCGTCTGAGGGCGATCCGAAATTACCCTGCATCGAGCCAGCGTCTGCCCTCTTCCATCAGTCTGACGAACGATTGCATATCCGCGTCCGACACGGCGTCTGTGAGACGCTTCCATTCCTCAAGAATGTGAGCGTAGAGCTGGGGCGTATAGGCATTGAGGTGTTGGATTCCGTAATACAATGCAGGGTTTTCATGCATCACTCGCCCGCTGGTGGCCAGTTGGGCGTGGAACGTCGTGCTGCCCACGCGGTTAAGCTGCCCCAGGCGGCCCGCATGCATCAGAACCCGCGTAAACAGGACACTGAGCAAATGCGACAGGCCCAGGACGTATGAAGCGATCCGGTCGTGCTCTTCCAGTGACAGATCGACAAGACTGGCCGCAGTGTCCGCGAACAGTCCGCGCACCCGTTGCGTGGCTTCTCTGTGTCCACAATCGCAGATGCAGATCACCTGGTCAGAGAGGATCTGTGTGGCGGGTCCAAACATGGGATGGATGCTGGTGAAAGCCACGCCGGCCTGGCGGGTCCGGTCAATCGACGGCCTGAGATGGGACTTGAGACTGGCGATGTCGAAGGCCACCCCCGGATACTGCGCGGCGGTGAGGCGGTCGATCATCGCCGGAGTCGCGTCCAGGGGCACGGCCACCACGGCCATGGATGTGCCGGAAAGCGCTTTTTCGATAGGTCGCGGATCGTCGATGTCATAGATAGAGACTTGGTGACCCTGGTTCTGAAAGAAATCCGCGCACCACCTTCCCATCTTGCCGCGACCGCCGATGATCAGAATGTTTTCCGCGGAGCCCGCGTACTGGGAGTACGCGTCGCGCTCCTGCCGAGCGCGAGACTGCTCCAGCAGAAGCTGCAGGATGTTGCGGGCCAGCGAAGGCGGCAACCCAATCTCGCCGGCCGTGTGCTCCGCGTGATCCAGGACCGCACGCTCCACCTGCCAGTCCCGCAGGGGAACGCCCTGCGACTTTTTCGTCCGGCCGATCTGCTGGGCGACATCCATCCGCTCGCGGACCAGGCGGAGAATCTGGTCATCAATCGTTCGAACCCGCAGGCGCAGTTCGTCCAGGGCGTCCATAATCGCTCCCCTGCTATCCCACGCTCGCCGGACTCATGCGAGGGACTGCTTGCGCATGGTGCGGTCGAAGTCCCGGACCAGGCCGGCATACCAGCGCCACACGACGAAGGCATACCCGCACACGGCCACAATGCTCCCGAGCAGCAGCGCAGTGCGCGCCACAACAGCACCGGCCGCGAACTCCGATGGGGAGCTAAATAGCTGCCCCGGATCGATCATATAGGTAATAGCAGTATAGGGCGCAAACGGAGCCATGAACGCTCCGAACCCCGCATCGCCCGAGGCGTCCACCAGGTAGTACACAATCAGCGAAATCGCCCCACCACCCAGGATCAACACCCCTACGCTGGTCATGACCGCAGTCATGTTCGTGCGGCTGGTCAGTGAAAACTTCAATCCAATCACGCAGGCGACGGCCGTGAACACGATCAGCAAAGCGGCGAGTTCCACAGCCACCTCGAACCACACCACCGGCCGGGCCTCGCGTCGCAGGAAGCTCGCCGCCGCGAAGGTCAGCAGCACAACCACCGGACCGGCCAGCAGCGGCGCCGCGAAGCTGACCAAACCGCGAAGCTTGCCCCACAGAATGTATTTGGGCGTGACCGGCGTCGTCAGAAGCAGCTCCATGGTTTTGGACTCTTTCTCCTTGGTCATCGACGTCGCCGCGGTGTTGGCGGCGATGATCAGTGCGATGGCGACCTGAACGGCCGTGATCGCCGCCAGAAACGCCGGGACGTCGGCGGGGGTGAAATCGCCGCGAAGGTATCCCACGAAAACCACCAGAGATGCGACGATCCCGCCCACAATGATCGTCCAGCGAATCAATCCGCCCGACGCCGCCCGCGTAGAAGCCTCACGCCACGCGACGGGATTGGCCCATACCGTGCGCGGCGTCCGCCGTCGCTCCCCCCGCGAGCGCCGGAAAGTATGGTCGAACCACACGCGAAGCCTGGTTGGCTCTCCGACCTTGGATCCCCGCCGCACAAAGAACAGACTGCCCAGCACGAGGATCACCGCCGTGGAAAACGTCCACGCCACGTACATGCCCGAGGGGTAGGCCAGCGCGTAGCGGGCGACGCCGCCGTACTCGCCCAGGCGCCCGATGGGCGGAGCGTGAACGCGATTCATCGCCACCTCCAGAGACAGAAAGGGATGCAAGGGGGTAAGCCAGCTCATCTTCACCGACTGCACCGTCGCGGGCGAAGCATCCACCCAGGTGCGCGGCCACTGCGCGAGCAGATAGCCCGCCAACAGATAGAGCGCGATCACCAGGTAGAAGGAGAAAATGGTCCGCCGCGTGCCCACGCCGACCATGGCAATGAAGATGGCCAACGCCCCGGTGAGCACGGCGGTGGCCGCACAGAGTGCAAAACTCTCCAGAATCTGCCGCGAGGTCACTCCCCCGTACACCATGGTCATCAGGAAAATCGGCAGTCCCGACAACAGAAGAACGATCACGAAATACAGCCGACTGAGCAGCGAGCCAAGCACGATCTGAGCATTCGACAGCGGTGTGGAGACCAGAATATTAAACGTCTGCGCATCCCGCTCCTGGGTAATCGCCGAAGCCGTGAACACCGGCGCCAGGAAGCACATCAGCAGCAGTTGCGCCGTGGACGCCCACATGAAGGTCTGTGATGCCGCCTTGGCCAAATCCGTCAGAGAGGCGTCCTTTCCACTGACCGATTGCACGAGCGAAAAGAGGACGACGAGGAGCAGCGCCCCCAGATATCCCACCCGCAACCACAAATGCCTCACCCGCCGCGAAGCCCCTGAAACCACGCGCACGAGGATCGGGTTGGCCGGGAGCAACCGCCAGAACGAAAGCCAAAGGCGAGTCTGTAACGCATGCGTTTGCGTCACTGTACCAGTCCCTTCGTCAAGCGCATGAATGCCGTCTCGAGATTGACTTCCTCTTCCTTTAACTCCTGCACGCGGAAGTTGTTGTCGAGGAGGGCGCGGGCAATACCGGTGAAATCGTGTGTCTGATGATCCAGTTCGACGATAATCCGGCCGTCCACCTGATCTACGCTCTTGACCCCGCGAGTCCGCTGCAGCAAGAGTGCCGCCAAATCCTGTTGCTCCACGACACGCACGTGCAGTTTCGTGCCCGTCTTGACTCGCCGGATGATCTCCTGAATGGATCCGTGGAAGAGCAGTTGTCCCTGCTCGATGATGCCCACAGTGGTGCAAAGCTCGGCCAGTTCGTGCAGAATGTGGGAACTGATGATGATGGTTTTTCCCATCCGCCGCAGTTCCTTAAGCAGTTCGCGCATTTCGATCCGCGCTCGAGGATCCAGTCCGCTGGCCGGCTCGTCGAGCAGAAGGACTTTCGGATCGTGCAGCAGCACCCGGGCCACACTCAGCCGCTGCTGCATGCCCCGTGACAGTGAATCCACCAGAGCGTCTTTCTTGAAACTCAGATCCGTCAATTCCAGCACGTCATTGACTACCCGCGCCCGTTGCTTGCCGGTGATGCTGTAGGCACTCGCGAAGAATTCCAGGTATTCCTGCACGACCATGTCCTCGTAGGCCCCGAAGAAGTCCGGCACGTAACCGATGAGCGGGCGGATCTTCCGCGACTCATATCCCACCACATGCCCGCAGACCCGGGCCTCACCCCAGGTCGGCTGGAGGAGCGTCGCCAGAATCTTGATCGTCGTGGTCTTGCCGGCGCCATTGGGCCCGATATACCCGAAGCATTCCCCTTCCTCGATCTGCAACTGAAGGTTATTCAGAGCCACGAGCTTGCCGTATTTCTTGGTGAGATTGATGGTCTGTACGATCAAGGTAGTATCCTCTACGGCGCTACGCCGGGCGTCATCGCCTCTTCGTCCTCTGCATCCGCCGCGCTCGCCAGGCGCGTGGTGGGAATGCGAATGCGATACATACACCAGGAGGCGTTCTCGTCCGGCTTCACCGGGCGGAAATCCCGCTGCCCGGTGCGGGCGAATAGGCGAATCGGGCCCGGTCCGCGTGCAAACCCCACCAACACGACGCAGCCCGGCTGAGGACCGAAACGCTTGTCGGCCGAAAGTCCGGCGTGCAGATGCTGCCGCAAGTCGAGCCGCCGCATGCGGTCGCGCGACCACGTCTGCGGGGCGCCCCAGTCGACCGCCCGCTGCGAAATCGTGTCCGCGTCAAACTCTCCCAGGGTCGAGAGGAGCAGCAGCGCGTCCTGCTCGTCACCGGCCGCGAAACTGCTCTGCGAGGAACTCCCATATGCCAGGGCGCTGAGTATTCCCTGGAATGGAGCGCTCCATTCGACGTGCCTTTTCTCCAGCACGTTACGCCCTTTGATGTCCTTGATCTTCTCGCCGCGCGTCGTGCGATAGCACAGGTCGTACACAGGCACCTTGGCGGAGGGGTCTGAAGGAATGTCGCCGATCGGAAACGCGTAGATCGCTTGGTCACGACCCACGGCGGTATCCCCGATATTCAGCACCGGCTGCAGCAGAAAACAATTCGTCAGCGTCACGCCGAGTTCGTTGATGATGTAGCTGTCCTTGGAGATCATGGTGCCGGCAACCACGATCTTCCCGTGCACCTTGCCGCCGATGGGCCCGTCCCAGCGCCCTTCAAAGCGCTTGAGCGTGCCGCGGACCCGCACATCGTCGATCAACGAGGAGGCGGGTGAGAGCCGATACTCGTCCGGATCAGCAAAGCTCGTGCCCACGTCGCCGGCCTGGCCGCCTTCCGGCAGCGGCCGCAGGAAGCACGTGGTTGCGTCCGGCTCCCGCGCACCGACCCAGTCCGACGGCAACCACACGTCGACTTCCTTGTCGATGCTCGTCTTGAGTCCGAAGAACGCCGTCGCATGGCCGGTGGTTTCGCCGGCTGCCGCATCGATGATCGCGATCTGGTGCAGACGGTCGCCGAATCCATGCATCCACCCGACCATCACCAGGCTGGCGGTGCTGGCCACAACCGCCACGCCCGCGAACGCCGACCAGCTATGATTCTGCCATCCCCGGATCCCCAGCACCTTCCATGTGCCCAGCGTCGCGGCCAGGGCATAGGCAACCGAGAACAGCGCGGCCACCAGCAAATACACACTGCTCGACGTCGCGAACGACACCGCGCTCACCACCCTGTCGAACAACAGCGGATTGGGCACCACCCGCCCGCCGTCGGCGCGGTCGCTTGCCCGAATCCGCAGGACATGGGTAAAGAACTTGTCCAGCCCGCCGGGCCCGCTGAGCAGGTCCTGCAGGGTGATGCCCATGGAAATGACCTGCCCGGCCCCGAGTCTTCCGCGGACCACAACATCTGAGTCGATCGACGACTCATTGGTCACGATCTGCGCGTCCCCCCGCCGCGTGGTGCGGACGAGCGGAACTGGCTCGACAAAGGGGATCGTCTCCCATGGACGAGCGGGCGTGAAATCGGCCGCGTCCTTGGGCGCGTCCAGAACCGTCCGGCGCACCTCGGGCAGGTTCTCGACGCTGATCAACTCACCCAGCTCCACCGGAAGGACCGGTTCCAGCGCCTTGCTCAGCCTCAAGCTCCCGGCCGAGCGCGAAGCCGCAACGAGCAACGTGCCCCCCTGCCGCGTCCAATCCAGCAGGCTCTCGAGTTGCCGCGGGGTCAGCTCCTCCGGCTTGGCGTCGTCCCAGATCACATAGTCCACCGCGTCCAACCCGATCCACAATTCGGGCAGGTCCGCGGGGCTGACGTGGGCCAGATGCAAAGGGTGAATGAAATGATCCCGGAAATCGGCTCCGACGATGTTGCTGAGCCGCCCCATCGCCGTCGAAGAGACGAGCAGGATGAGAACGTCATCCTCGCCGATCACCTCCGGCTGCCGGCCGGGCATCGCCTGGAAGGTCCGCTCCCCCTGCGATACCACCCGCACGGCCTCCCCGTCCTCGGCGCGCACCTCCACCGCAAACCGACCGGATGTCCCTCGGGGATTCGCGGGCACGAAGAGGAAGACACGCCGCGCCCCTCCCGTATCCGCCCGCAGGTGCAGCTCCACTTCGTCAAAGCACTCGTCCCCGTCGCCGTCGAGTTGTGCCACGCGGATGGCACCGTCGAACGAGGCCTCGTTGGTCAGGGCCACGTCCACGATCACCGGAATCCACGCCCCTGCCCGGATCAGGTTCCCTGCGCCCACACCGGGGAAGCCTACGTGGGTGACGTTGACCTCCACCGCAGCCAAGGCGTGCCCCCCTACCGCCATGACCAGGGCTCCAAGCCCCAGCGCCAAGCGGCGGCGATTTGAAGAAAGGCACCAGTTCTGCATGGACTCGCCAGCCCCAGGGGTGGATAGGGAGCGGACTCGTTGAATCGCCGCTGAGCCGCTGCCGGTCATCTTCCGAAACGGCCCATTGGACTTCCGCATTCTAGCCGCACCCACCCGCGCAGACAACGCTTCCTGTCATTCGAAAGTTGTCAAACAGTATTGCCTGCAGGCTTATACGAAGCAAACCGCACGGTGACGCAGGGAAAGCCGTAGTGCCGACGACGCCCGCACGGGCGGATGAGATAAACAGATGGAATAGCCCCCTCTCCCTCCAAGGGAGAGGGTTGGGGTGAGGGTCGAACGCCCTATTCCCGGCGACGCGCAGAGACCGGCGCGTCGTCCCCGGGGCTTAAACTCTAGTCCGCCACCCCGGGCTTGCGTTGAGGCTGCGAACCCGCCAGCGTGCCCTCGGCCGTCAGAGCCCCCGTCCGCGCCGCCGCGGCCTGGGCCTTCACGCGCTCCGCCGACCGCTCCGCGATACGCTGCACCGCCCACTTCACGTCGTCGGTCACCTCGCAGATGTTCAGGTCCGTCTCCCCCACGTAAGCGTGCCGGACGGCAAGCTGCTCCTGCATCCAACCCAGCAGCCCGGACCAGTACTCCGTGCCGATCAGGATCACCGGGAAGGGGTCGGCCTTCCCCGTCTGGATGAGGGTCATGGCCTCGAAAAACTCATCCAGCGTGCCGAAGCCGCCCGGAAAACAGACGAACGCCACCGCGTACTTCACGAACATGACCTTGCGGCAGAAGAAATAGCGGAAATCCAGGGTGACGTTCTGATAGCGGTTAGCCAGCTGCTCGACGGGCAGGAAGATGTTCAGCCCCACGCTCACACCGCCCGCCTCGAAGGCCCCCTTGTTGGCCGCCTCCATGATCCCCGGGCCGCCCCCGGTGATCACCGCGAAGCCCTTGCGGGCCAGCTCCGCCCCGAGCTGCTCGGCCAGCGCGTAGTAGGGGTCGCCCGGCTCGCTCCGCGCAGAACCGAACACCGACACCGCCTGCGGCACGCCGGCCATGGTCTCGAACCCGTCGACGAACTCCGACATGATCCGGAAGACACGCCAGGTCTCGTCCGCATGGGGCGGGGGACGTTTGGGATGGTTGGCCATTGGCAGCTTCGCTTTTCCCACGGCAAGTAGCGACAACGGCCCTATTCTACCGTCAAAGGAGTCTACGAGAAACGAAGGGCAGCTCGCCCCCCGCTACGGCGTGCAGCGCCCGCACCGGTCGCGGCAGTAGCCCTGAGTAGCGCAAGTGCCTGTGGCGCACGTGCTACCGGTCCCGCAGAATGCATTGGAGTCGCAGGGGATGCCGTCGCGCGAGCCGCCTACGCACGTGCCGCAGTGCCTGTTCGAAGTACAGAACTCGCCCATGCGCGGACCGGCCGAGCACGTCTGCATGCACAGATTGCCGCCAAAGCAAGGCATGCTACCGCTGCAGGCCGTGCCGCACGTCACCGTCGACGGGCACGGACACGGACCGCTGAACGGATACGCCCCCAGTTTGACGTTGGCGACGACGGCCTGCATGTCCAGAGCGTCCACGTCACGGTTGAGGTTCGGCAGGTCCGGCCGAACCTGGGCCTCGACGTGTTTGGGGGCGCCGGTTAGCTTCCTGAAGTTGTTGACCACACCCACGATGTCGATCGCGTTGGGCTGGTTGAGAGGCCCCTCGGGGCTCTGGAACGAGGCGACGACGTCACCCGCCCGCGGCGTGGAGATCGGAAGGTCCGTGGAAACCTCGGCACAATTGGCCTCGTTGCCAAGACAATGGATGCTCACCGCCTGCACGGTGTAGGAAGAGCTGGGCACAATCTCCGCTCCCGTGACGGAAAGGGGATTCGCACCCCTCCAGTCCTGATAGTGCGGCGTACACTGCAAGCGCGCCGCCCAGTAGTTGCCATAGCCCGGCAGCTCTTGCGCTTCGAGGTACTTGCGCGGCTGCCCCACCCATCGCGCGCAGCCTTCCAGTTCGCCTGCCGCGGCACAGGTCCCCGCTTCGTAGGCACCAAAGTTGGGAGGTGGACAGCACGCATGGTTAGGAGGATTGGGCGTCTGCAGATCGACCATAACCACACGTAGTGCCGCCGCGCACGGAATCTGCGGCGGCACAAAGGTCAGGAAGCGGGTGTGAGGAATGCCGCTCGGGTCGGGCTGGAGAATCAAGTCTGTGTCTGCGGCGACGACAAGGCTGGCGGGGTCGCTGGTCACCGATCCCAGGTCGTTGCTGACGACGACGTCGTAGTCACCGCCATCTGTGGCCTGAACGTTCATCAGCACGAGCGTGTCCGCGGTCTCGCCGGTGAGGTCCATGCCGTCGTGCCGCCATTGGTACGTGAAAGGAGGCATTCCGCCGGCTACCACGGTGAACGTAGCATCATCTCCTTCACACACCTCGTCGCCGGCCGGGTGCTCGATGATGAACGGCGGCAGGGTCGTGTCGCATTCGTCGGGAACACCGTTGCCGTTGACGTCCGTGCTGGCGCCTGCGGCGACGTCGCACTCATCCGGATCGGTGTTCGCGTTACAATCAGGGCTGGTCCCGTCGGCAACATCGCAGTCGTCTTGAACCGAGTTGTCGTTGCAGTCCACGGCGCCCTCCACGGCCACCTCGCACAGATCGGTCACGCCGTCGCAATCGCAGTCCGCGCTGGTCGCTCCGAAGGAATACACGAACACGGCGCCACACGGCATGCCCGCCGCGCAGTTGTCGCCGGTGGCGCCCACCGCCAGTTGGTCCGCTCGCAGAGCCGTCGAAATGCCGAAAAATGCAGAAGCCTGTCTTGCGGCCGGAAGCACCTTTTGTTCTTCTGACCAGACGCCCAGCGCATACCCGAACACGTACGCGGCGCCGCAACCGAAACTACCGCAACTATCCCCGCTGGCGCCGATCAGCGCCCGGTCCCCCAGCACAGCCACGGCCGCCCCGAACATGTCGTTGGTCGCCGCATCCGGCGCCGACAGCGTGGCTTCCGCGTTCCAGAGCGCACCGTCGAATCGATACACATATGCCGCCCCGCAGGCGCTTCCGGCGGCACAGTCCCGACTGCTCGCTCCGACGATCGCGGCGGTGCCGTCTAGGCCCACGGCAATGCCGAATTGGGATGCATCGGACAGGTCGTCCGGAAGAAGCGTTTGTTCGATTTGCCAGTTGTCCCCATCGTCGCGATAGATGTAGGCCGCCCCGTGAGCGACTAGGGTCGTGGCCTTGTTGTTCGATTCTCCGATCACCGCGGCGACGCCGCTCAAGGCCACCGAGTCGCCGAACCGGAAGGTTTCATGCCCGGCGGGCGCGTCGATCCTCTGGTCTTCCACCCACCCGACGCCGTCGTATCGAAACACGTAAACGGCGCCGAGCCCGGCAACCCCCACCTGATACGGTGCGCCGATGAGAATCACGTCCTCCCCGGCGGCCACCGCATAGCCGAATTCATCCCCCGGCTCCTGATCGGAAGCGCGAAGCTCCGCTTCCGGCACCCAACTCACTCCGTCGTAGCGAAGGACATGCGCTCCACCGCAGTTGGAGAATACGGAGGTGCACCGCTGATTGGGCATACCGATCACCGCCAGGTCGCCATGTACGGCCACGGACCAACCGTACTTGCCGATGTTTTGCGGCGCGGGAGCGGTGAACCTCGCGGTTTCAGACCACGCCGCGCCGTCCCAGGCGAAGAAGTATGCCTCTCCGCACTGCGGGCCCTGGCTGCAGTTCGCATCGGGCGTTCCCACCAGCATCACGTCGCCATGGACAGCCAGACTTCGCCCGAAATGGTCGTTGGGCAGAGTCATCGAGCCGGTCAGCTTCGCCGTTTCCGCGCAGTACTCCACCGCGACGCATCCCGCTACGCCTCCCGGAGACTCAGCGTAAGCGACACCGCGAATCCCCAAGACCAAGCCCACGATCATGACCATCCGCCCCGTGAATAGTCGCTTGCGCATGACTTCTTCCTCCTTACCCCTTACGGCGCGCACCGCCCGCAGCGGTCGCGGCAGTAGCCCTGGGCCCCACAAGTCCCCGGCGCGCACGTACCGCCGCCCGGGCAGCAATTCCCCTGCCAACACGAGTTGGGGTTGCATGTGGCCCCGGCATTCGTCCCCCCGAGGCAGGCCCCGCAATGTTTGTTTTGCGTGCAGATCTCTCCTTCCCGCGGGCTGCCGGGTGCGCAGGTCCGCACACACAGGGCGCCCGCTCCGTATGCGCCAATGCAGCTTGCACTGGTGGCGCACGCTGTCGTCTCGCACGGCACATCTGAGGGGCACGGGCACGGACCACTGAACGGATACGCCCTGCTTTTGAAGGCATCCACGCACGAGGCAACGTCCAGAGCGTTGGGGTCGGAGTTGATGTCCGGCACGTTCGGCCGGAGTTGCACAACCGTATTGCTCAAGGCACCCGGTGCGGCCTTGAACTTGTTGATCAACCAGACGATGTCAATGGCATCGGGCTGACTGCCCGTGAACGGTGGATTGCGCCGCTCGGCGATGTCGCCCCATCGAGCGGTTGCAATCTCCAGCGGGGCAGACACTTCCGCGCAGGTTTCCTCAATGCCTTGGCAGCTTGCGGCCAGCATCTCAACCTCGTACACCGAGCTGGGCACGATCTCCGCGCCGGTTACCGAGAAATACCCCACGTCACTCCAATCGCGATAGTATGGCGTGCACTGCAGGCGGGCGGCCTGGAAGGTGCCGTACCCCGGAAGTTCCTGCACTTCAAGGTACCTTCGAGGCTCGCCCACCCAGCGCACGCAGCCTGCCGGGTCCGTGCAGGTTGGACCCTCTTCATAGCCCGAGAAATCCGGCGGCGGGCAGCAGTCCACGTTAGGCGGATTGGGATGTTGAAGCGAAAGAAGACGCACGCGAATCGCTGCCCGACAAGGCGTCGGCGGCGCAATGAACGAGAGGTAGCGGTTCTTGGGCACGACGGTGGGTTCGGGAGCAACATCGCCAAGTACAGCGAACGAAAGCGTCGCGGGATCGCTGATCGTTGAACCCAGATCGTTGGTCACGACGACATCGTAGTCGCCTGCGTCTGCCTGGCTGACGCCGCTGAGCGCCAACGTATCGGCCTCCTCCCCTGCAAGATCGACGGTGTCCTTCCGCCACTGGTAAGACAGCGGCTGCATCCCCCCGCCCTTGACTTTGAAGACCACCGTTTCAGGACCGCATGCCGTCACATCCTCGGGATGCTCGATGACAAACGGCGGAGTGTGGGTGTCGCACTCGTCAGGGACATCGTTGTCGTTGGCGTCGGTGCTCGTCCCGTCGGCGACGTCGCATTCATCGGGAGTAGAGTTGGCGTTACAGTCCGGGCTGCTGCCCTCGGCGACGTCGCATTCATCGGGAGTAGAGTTGGCGTTGCAGTCCGGACTGGTTTCGCGGGCGACGTCACATTCGTCGGGAGTGCCATTGGCGTTACAGTCCGGACTGGTCCCGTCGGCAACGTCGCAATCGTCCTGCACGCTATTGCCGTTGCAGTCCGGCGCACCTTCGCGGACTATCTCGCAAGCATTGCTCGTGCTGTCGCAGTCGCAGTCGGGAGCCGTCGCCGCCAGGGAGTAGACAAACACAATGCCCGCCGCATAGGCGCCGACAAGGAGCTGGTCGGTTCGCACCGCCACGGACGAACCGAATCCCGTGGACGCCGCTTGGACTTTCTCGACCACGGCCCAGACCCCCAAGTCGTGCCGGAACAGGTATGCGCCGCTGCCGCCGCAACTGAACTGGCAGCTGTTACCGATCAGGGCCAGATCGCCAAGTACTGAGACGGCCCCGCCGAACCGATCGTCGGGGGCTGCGTCAGGCGCCACCAGTGTGGCTTCCGCGTTCCACAGGGATCCGTCGAACCGATACACGTATGCCACTCCGCAATCCGTCCCGGCTGCACAATCTCGAGCGCTCGCCCCAATGACCGCGGTTGGGCCGTCGATGGCCACAGCGATCCCGAAGTTGGAAGCATTCGCCAAGTCGTCCGGAAAAATGGACTGTTCGAGTTGCCAGTCGGTGCCGTCATCCCGATAAATGTGAGTTGCGTTGTTGCCCGGCTCACCGATCAACGCCGCGGCGCCACTGGATAGCCATGGCGTTGCCGAAGCCAGAACCCACAAGCCCTGAAGGTACGTCAATCCTCTGGTCCTCGGTCCATGCTGCGCCATCGTATCGGAATACGTACACGGCGCTTCGCGACGGTGCGCTGACCAAGATCACGTCCTGCCCCGCAGCGACGGCGTAGCCGAAGTTTGCTGCCGTTTGTTGATCGGGAGCACGAAGTTGGGCGTCCTGCGCCCAGGTTGCTCCGTTGTGACGGAACACGTAGGCAGCCCCGCACAAGGTCCTAAGGGAAGACGCACAGAACTCATTCGGAGTGCCGACTACCACGATGCCACCGTGAACCGCGACGGACCAGCCAAACTTGCCTACATTTTGTGGTGACGGCGCCGTTAGCCGCGCGGCTTCAAACCAGGTTGAGCCGTCCCACGTTAAAACGTATGCCTCTCCGCACTGTAAACCTCGGGCGCAGTCCGCATCGGGCGTGCCTACGACCATCACGTCTGCACCAATCGCCAGCGAGCGTCCAAAGTGGTCGTTGGGAAGGGCCATCGATCCGGTGAGTGTGGCGGATGCTGCGCACGGATCGACCGCCGTGCATCCTGCCACGTTGCCGGCCGCTAGGGCTCGGGCCGCGCCACCCGACCAAAGGGCGCAACACCCCCCAATACCGACAAACAACTTGAACGGCTTCATGGGTATTCTCCTCGCCGTCACGGGGGAGATGTTTGGACGCCCGAACTGGGGCTCCAGTATACTGGTCTTGCCGGGTCCGGTACAACGAGACTGGAGCCGACATTCAGCGGAAGCGGCGGTTTTTGACGCCTACGTTATGGCAGACACGGCCTTTGTACTGATCGTCGAAGATGAGCGGGCCCACGGCGAGGCCATCGCCGAGGCCCTCTCCCGCTCCAAATACGCCTGCAACGTCGTCGAAAACGGCCAGCAGGCCATCGAGAGCGTTCGCCACCGTCCGCCCGACGTGGTCATCACCGACTACAAGCTCGGCGGCAGCGTCAACGGCATGGATGTCCTCCGCGAGGCCAAGACGAAGAACCCGGATAGCGAAGTCATCCTCATCACCGCCTACGGCAGCGAAGAACTCGCCCGCGAGGCCCTCAGCCGCGACAACCAGCACCGCGCCTACGACTATCTCATCAAGCCCATCGACATCGACGTGCTTCGCGACAAGGTGGGGCGCGCCGCCAAGCAGGCCCTCGCCGCCCGCGACGCCCGGCTCCTCCGCGAGCAGGCCGACAAAGCCTTCGAATTCTCCGGCATCATCGGGACTTCCGATGCCATCCATCGGGAGATCAAGCGCATCAAGAAAATCGCCCGCAGCAAGAGCACCGTGCTCATCGTCGGCGAGACCGGCACCGGGAAGGAACTTTTCGCCCAGGCCATCCACCAGAATTCCCCCCGCGCGGGCAAGCCCTTCAAGCTCCTCAACTGTGCCGCAGTCAGCGAAACGCTGCTGGAGAGTGAGCTTTTCGGCCACGTCAAAGGCGCCTTCACCGGGGCCATCGCCGACCGCAAAGGTCTGGTGGCCGCCGCCGACCGCGGCACGCTCTTCCTCGACGAAATCGGCGACATGCCCCTGCCCATGCAAGCCAAGCTCCTCCGCACCCTGGAAACCGGCGAAGTCATGCGCGTGGGAACCAACGACACGGAGTACTTCGACGTGCGTTTCGTGGCCGCCACCAACCACGACCTTGGCGAACTGGTCCGCCAGGGCCTCTTCCGTGAGGACCTCTTCTATCGCCTGCATGCCCACGCGGCGATCCGCCTGCCTCCCCTCCGCCAGCGACGCGAGGACATCCCCGTGCTCACCCATCGCTTCATCGCCCAGGCCAACGCCGAGCACGGCTCGGAGTTCACTGGCGTCTCCTCGGAAGTCATGCGCAAGCTGATGAACTACAACTGGCCCGGCAACGTCCGCGAGCTCCGCAACGTCATCATGCGCATGTGCCTGGAAGCTGAAGGCCCGATCCTCGAAGTCGATGACCTCCCCGAACACTTGCGCGCATCCACCGACATTGTCCGCATGGGTCCGCCCAACCTCGCAGGCATGACCATGGCCGACGTGGAACGGCTGCATATCATGAACACCCTGCGCATGTTCGGC
Source organism: Phycisphaera mikurensis (assembly GCA_005240095.1). Taxonomy (GTDB): domain Bacteria; phylum Planctomycetota; class Phycisphaerae; order UBA1845; family UBA1845; genus SBAX01. The sequence continues at coordinate 15,124 of SBAX01000414.1, read as the reverse complement.
GGCAATCGCGAAAAAACTGCCAAGGCCTTAGGCATCGGCGCCCGCACGCTCTACCGCAAACTCCGCGAATACGGCATCCCCTGAACGGGGAGGGCGAGGCTCCCGCCGAGCCGTACTGGGAGGGCGATCCGCCTTAGGCCCACCGCCGAGCCGTTCCCCTCTCACCTCGGGAGAGGGGCAGGGGTGAGGGCTTCTTGAACCCCGACGGCGCTGGGCATAGGCTTGCGCCATGGCATGGATTCGAACGTTCGCAGAAAACGAGGCCACCGGGCGTCTGGCGGAGATCTACGAAGCCGCCCGCAAACGCGCCGGCCGGGTCTACAACATCCTCAAGATTCAAAGCCAGAACCCGGCCGCCTTGCAGGAGATGCTCGATCTCTATGTCGCCACGGTGCGCGGCGAGTCGCCGCAGACCAGAGCCCAGCGGGAGATGCTGGCCGTCGTAGTCTCGCGGGCCAACCACTGTCACTACTGAACGGAAGCTCATTCCTACGACCTCCGGTCGGAGGTCCACGACGATCGACTGGTCCAAGCCATCAAGACGGATTACACCAAGGCGGCGCTGAGCGAGGTCGATCGGGCACTGTGCGATCATGCCATCAAGCTCACCCGGGCGCCGCAGTCTATGAGTCGGGCGGACGTGGAGCGCCTCCGCGCCGTGGGGCTCAATGACAGGGCCATTCACGACGCCACGCAGGTGATCGCCTATTTCAATTACATCAACCGCGTCGCCGACGGCCTCGGCGTAGACCTCGAAGAGGGAATGTGAGCGGCGAGTCAGTAGCACCTCTGCCTCCTTAGGTAAGCAGGTGGCTCATGAAGAGGACGAGCAGGCTGAAAGCCTGCGCTAAAGTAGCCGGGGGCAAGCGCAGCGCCGCCCCCGGACCTCCCGCGCGCCATCCCGACCTGAAAGGGTCGCACTCGTGACCGCGAGAGACTGGACATTCGACATGGACACACACGAGAGGCGCTCCGCTCGCGATTCACCCATGCTTAGCTCTGCACCGGAAAATAGATGTGCATCCTGGTTCCCTTGCCGACCTGGGATTCGACTCGGGCGGCGCCGTGATGCTGGCGTAGGATTCCCAGAACGGCCGCCAGGCCCAGGCCGTGCCCCTCCGGCTTGGTAGTGAAGAAGGGATCGAAGATCTTGGCCTGCGTCGTTTCATCCATGCCCCCGCCCGTATCCGCCACGATCAGCTCCGCATAGCGCCCGGGACGAGCGTCATAAGGCACGCACCGCGCCGCCTCGGCCCCGGACAGCACGGCCTTCCTCGTCGCGATAGTGATGGTTCCTCCTTTGGGCATGGCCTGCATGGCGTTGAGGCACAGGTTCAGCAGCACCTGCTCAACCTGACCGCGGTCGGCGCGAATGAGGTCCAGCTCCCCGGCAAGCTGCAAATCCACCGGATAGTTCTTTCCCAGCGAAGACTGCACAAAGGCCAGCGAACTCTGCACGATGGCATTCAAGTCGGTCGGCTGGGGGTTGTGCCGACCGGTCCGGGCGTAGGCCAGCAGGTGCTTGATGAGCAGGCTGGCGCGGCTGCCGGCATCCTCAATGAGCTCAATGTGGGCCAGGGCGCGGGGCGGGAGCCCCTTGCTGGATCGCAAGAGCGCGGCGTTGCCCATGATGACCATCAGGGCACTGTTAAAATCGTGCGCCACGCCCCCTGCCAATACGCCGAGGCTCTCAAGCTTCTGGGCGTCACGGATGCGCGACTCCATGGCCTCGTGTTCGGTCATGTCCCGGGCCATGGAGGCCACGCCGCGGACGTGCCCGGAGGAATCGCGAAGCGGCGTGTTGAACCACTCGCAGATCAGCCGCGCTCCGTCCTTGCGGACGTTGGGATTGATGGAGTGACTGGACGTTTCACCGGACAGTAGCTCGTCCCACACCTGCCGCACCGCCGTTCTCGCGTCCTCGGGCACGATGAGGTCGAAGGGATGTCGCCCCAGGACCTCCTCCCGGGAGTATCCGAAGACGCGCTCCGCCGCAGGATTCCATTCCACGATCCGAAAGTCCGTATCCCACACAACATAGGCCAGGGGCATGCGCTCCACGTGGAAGCAGAGTTGCTGAAGCGTGTCGTTGAGCCTCTCCACGACCGCATGGTGTTCGGACGTGTCCCGGATGACCGCGGTCACGAACGGATCGGACCCCGGGCGGCCCACGCCGAGCGAAACCTCCACCGGCACCGTGCGCCCGTCCCTGCGAACCGCGTCGCCATAAAGAATCCGGTGGAACGGTGCCGGAGCCCCATTCTGCAAGTGGCGAGCGAACGCCTTGGCGTGCTGTTCGCGAAACGAGGGGTGCATCAGTTCGTTGATGGGCATTCCAATGGCCTCGGCAGCGGTGTAGCCGAATAGCTGCTGGGCCCCGGGGTTCCAGGACCGCACTCGAGCGTCCCTCCCTGCCGAGATGACCGCCGCGTTACAGAGATCGACGAGCGTGCTGTAGGCTTCCAAGGCCGCCGTCAACTGAGCCTCGGGGCCCGTCCGGTTGCTCACGTCACGCAGGACTGCCACATACGTACCGTTGCCCGTGGCAGCGGCGTTGACCTCCACGCGGATCAGCGCGCCATCCTTCCGCCGCACGACGCGGTCCACCTTCAGCGGCCCGTCCTGGCGCACCAGCTCGCCGAAGGCGGCGTGGGCAATGCCCCGCTGGATGGGCAGGGTCAGGTCCCCGATCCGCATCTGCTGGAGTTCCTTGAGGGAATACCCCGTCAGACGGCTGGTGGCCGGATTGGCGTGGAGGTAGCGCCCCTCGGCGTCAAACACCAGAACGCCGTCCGCCGCAGCCTCGTAGAGGCTCTTGTAGTCCGGCGCCGCCGCGCGGGAAGCGCTCTTGCTCCGCGGCCTCGAACGCGCAGGACGGCCCTTCTTGGACGATTTGGGCGCGTTCGGGCGGCGCACGGGCATGATGCGGATCATAGCGGCTTGCCCCGGGGGCGTCGCCGGTCTGTTTCTCTGCGGGGTTTGCCCCGGAGCGGCCGATCTGCTAATGTCGTCGAAACTCGGGCAGCCCGCGGGAAGCGAGGCCAAAGTCTCTGATGTCGCCGCCACGGAGGGCGGTCCACGGGGCACAGGGAGGTTGCCAAATCCATGTACCTGAAACGCGTAACCGTCAGCGGATTCAAGAGCTTCGCCGATCCCGTGGACTTCGACTTCGGGCCGGGGGTCACCTGCATCGTCGGCCCCAACGGCTGCGGCAAGAGCAACGTCGTCGATGCCTTCAAGTGGGTTCTCGGCGAACAGTCCGCCCGTTCCCTCCGCGGCCGGCAGATGGCCGACATGATCTTCAACGGCTCCAGCACCAGAAAGAGCAGCAGCGTCGCTCAGGTCGATCTGGTCTTCGAAAACACCGACCACAGCCTGCCCGTTGAGCAGCCGGAAATCACCGTCTCGCGGAAGCTCTATCGCTCCGGCGAGAGCGAATACCTGCTCAACAATGACGTCGCCCGCCTCAAGGACATCCGCGAATTGTTCATGGACACGGGCGTGGGCGTCGATGCCTACTCCGTGATCGAGCAGGGGCGGGTGGATCAGCTTCTGCAAAGCAGCCCCCAGGATCGCCGGATCATCTTCGAAGAAGCCGCGGGGATCAGCAAATACAAGGCCCGCAAGCGGGAAGCCGAGCGGCGTCTGGAGCGCACCGCCCAGAACCTGCTCCGCGTGGCCGACGTCATCGAGGAGCTGGAGAAGCGCCTCCGCAGCGTCAAACTCCAGGCCGGCAAGGCCCGCAGCTACAAGGAATACCAGGCCCGGCTCAGCGAGCTGCGCTCCAGCTACGCCATGGCCGAGTATCACCGCTTCACCGAGCAGATCGCCCAATTCACGCGGGAGGCCCAGCAATGCGGCGATCGCATCACCGAACTGCGCACCGAGATCGACCGCCACGAGGCTTCCGAAAGTCAGCTGACCATTGAAATCGACCGCCTCGGCGAGGAGATCAACCACGTCGATAACGACCTGGTTCGCACCAAGTCGAGCCTTGCCGCCCAGGAAGAACGCATCGAATCCTCGCAGCGGCGAGTGGATGAGCAGCGGACGCAAAAGGAGCGCGCTCAGGAGCGCCTGGAGGGAGACTCGCGCCGGCACGAAGACGCCCGCAGCGAACTCGCCCACGTGCAGGAGAGCGCCGTCGCCCTGCAGCACGAGACCCACGACCTGCACCACCGCATCGCCGAATTGAACGAGAAGGATCGCGCCGCCGCCCGCGACCTGACCGAAGCGCAGGCGGTCCTGGAGGACGAGAAAGCCGGCATCATCGACCTTCTGCGAAAAAGCGCCCAGACGCACAACGAGATCATCCGCCTCAACACCCACCGCGAATCGCTCGTGGGACAGAAGGGGCGCCTCTCGCTGCGTGACGTGCAGGTTCACTCGGAGCTGGAAACCGCCCTGCGGCAGAAGGCCGAACTGGAACACCGCGTCCGCGAGGTCGAGTCCCTGATCAGCCAGGAAACCCGCAAGCTCGAGGAGAAGAAGCTCGAGGCCGCCCGCGTCAGCGAGATGCGCCAGCGCCTAGTGGACGAGCTGGCCCACTCCAAGGAGCGGCGCAGCGCCATGGTCTCGCGGCGGGAGCTGCTGCACGACCTGCAGCGGAAGATGGACGGCGTCGGCGCCGGCGTGCGAAAAATCCTCGACGACAAAGAGCGCGGCGATCGACCCGAGGCCCTGGCCGGCGTCGTGGGCCTCGTCGCGGACCTCATCGATACCGACGTGCGCTTTGCGAAGATCATCGAAGCGGCGTTGGGTGAATCCGACCAGTGCCTCGTGGTTCGAGATAGCGAATCGTTCCTTGCCTCACCGGACGTTTTCGCAGACCTGCCGGGCCGCCTGACGGTGCTCTGCGAAGATCGCCTGCCGCCGGTGGTCAACCCCCGCGATTTCTCGGGACAGGATGGGTTCGTCGCCGCCGCAATCAATGTGGTGCGCGTCGCTGAAGAACATCTTCCCATCGCCCGGCACCTGCTCGGCAAGACCGTGATTGTGCAGACCCTCACCCATGCCCGAGTGATGGCGAAGATGGACGTGTCCGGCCATCGCTTCGTCACTCTCCGCGGGGAGGTGCTCGAAGCCGACGGCCGCATCCGCCTGGGTCCGCCGGGTTCAACCGCGGGGCTGATCTCCCGAAAGAGCGAGCTCCGCGACATCGACGCCCAGCTCCTCGAGATTGACGAGCGCATCGTGACCTTGGCCGACCAGCTCAACCGCACCCAAGCCGAGGCAGGGCACCTGGAAGCGCTTCAGCAGGAGCTTCGCGCCGCCATCTACGAGTCCAGCACCGCCCGGGTGGAGGCCAACGCCGCCCTGCAGAACCTCGTCGAGACCGTCCAGCGCCTCACCCACGAGCAGCCTCTGATCGCCCAGGAGGTCGCCTTCATCGAGCAGCAGATCAACGAAGTGCTGGAAAAAAGCGCCGAGGGAGGGCGCTCCCTGGAGGCTCTGGAGAAAGAAAACAAGGAGCGCGAGCACCGAGTTGCCCAGCACCAGCAGCGGATCGACTCAGTCGTTGCCGCCCGCCGTGAACTCCAGGAGCAGGTCACCCAGGCGAAGATTTCGCTGGGTCAGCTCACCGAGAAGCGCGCCGCCGCGGCCGAGACCATCAACGCTCTCCGCAGGACCATCCACGAGCTGGAAAGCTCAGTCGTCGCGGCAAAGCACGATGTAGAGCAATGCGAAGCCCGAATCGCCGATGCCCAGAACACCATCACCGCCGCCCGCGAGCAATCAGCAAAGCTCACCGAGGAGCTGGCCGTGCTGGAGGACTCTTCTCGACAGCTTCGCGAGCAGCGCGACAAGCTGCGCGTCAATCTCGAATCCGTCGGGCATCAGGTCAAGACGGCCCGATCCCAGCTTTCCACCGTCGAGGCTCAATTGCACGAGCATCAGATGTCCCTCGCCCAGACCAACGTCCGCCGCGATGAGCTCACCGCCCGCATCGCCGACGAACTCGGCGTGAACCTCGCCGAGCGCTACGCGGAGTATGAGCATCAGGAACAGAACTGGGAGCAGGTGGAGGCGGAGATCGCCGAGCTCCGCGGAAAGATGGAGCGCCTCGGCAACGTCAATCTCGATGCCATCACCGAACTGGAAGAGCTCGAGCAGCGGCACAATTTCCTCACCAGCCAGCGCAACGACCTCACCGAATCGCAGCGCCAGCTCGAGCAACTCATCGCCCGGCTCAACGACGAATCCAAGGAGCGCTTCCGCACGGCCTTCGAGCAGATTCGCGAGAACTTCCGCGCTCTCTTCCGCAAGCTCTTCGGCGGCGGGCGGGCGGATATCATCCTCGAAGATCTCGAAAACATCCTCGATTGCGGCATCGAGATCGTCGCTCAGCCCCCCGGCAAGGAGTTGCAGGCCATCTCCCTGATGTCCGGCGGCGAGAAATCCATGACCGCCATCGCCCTGCTCATGAGCATCTTCAAGACGCGTCCGGCGCCGTTCGCGATTCTCGACGAGGTCGATGCCGCCCTGGACGAAGCCAACAACGAACGCTTCAACCGCATCGTCAAGGAGTTCGTCAGCGAATCGCAGTTCATCATCATCACCCACTCCAAACGGACCATGAGCATCGGCGACCGCCTCTACGGCATCACCATGCAGGAGCCGGGCGTATCCACTCGGGTGAGCGTGCAGCTCGGCGAAGCCCAAGTCGCCTAGGTCAATATCTCACAGCCTGTGAAATCTGCGGCGCGCCAGACAGCCGGAGAGCCGTTTTGGTCACTGAGCGGCCCAGCCGGACGGGGGCGAGTTGGACCACGCCTGGGGAAACACGTAGATTCGGGTAATAGAAAAAACTTGAGAATTTAGGAGAATTCTAGTTGACAGCCCGCAAGACGTGTGGGTAATATGCGGCTCACAAAACCGCCGAGGAGCCCGGTTTGGACTGGCCGGTCGGAGCGGGTTCCTGGGTAGGCACATCGTCGTTGGGTGGTTGAGGGGAGATTGCAGGGAGGTGCAGGGAATTGACGGCTTGGGCTTTGCGCGCCGAGCCAGCAGAGAATAACTATTCGCTCGCGGCCTGGTGTGTGCGACATGATCGCGCTTCCTTAGGGCTGTGACATTTTCGGGAGGGGGAGAAAAACATTCGGCGACGCGTCCGCTTCGGCGGGCTGCGGAGCCGAGTGTTTTTTTATGACCTCGCCGCGGCTTGACCGCGAATCACCTCAGCCAGTCGATCCAGCCGAGCAGAGAATGAGTGCCGCTCACGAACCGTCCTCGCCGCCTCGCGGGTGTCTCGAACTTGACCCCGAATCGCGCCCACCAACTCCCCAGACGTAGCGTAAAAGCCAAAAGCCTCACACACGTCGCGGAGTTCGGGCTGGATGTGGAGGAAGCTCTCCCGCGAGGTCCTGAGCATCACCGCGCTGCCGGCGGCCATCGCATCCAGGGCCAACTGGACCGCGCCCTCGCTAACCTGCGGTAGCACCGCAAACCGAGCCGAGTGAAACACACCTGCCAGCGCCTCGCCCTGAGGGATGAGGCCTCGATGCTGTGAAGTTCCGCTCCAGTTGCAACCCCACACGCCAAAGCTGATCCTGGCCGCGATCAGCGCCTGCACCATTGTTGCGGCGCTAACCGCGGGGATGATTCGTGTGGCCACGAGGCTCAGCAACCGCTCGCGTTCCACAGGGTCAGCCAGGGCTACGCCCGTGGACCGCTCGGCCTCCGCCAGGATGCGCGCTTCGCCGCCTGCCGGCAGCCGATCCACCGCTTCGGCGGTGATACGCCGCATCTCCTTCCACAACGCCACATAGCTGGGTAGAGTAACTCCGTTGGCTTCCGGCCGGTCGTCGGGCACGTCCATCAACACCGCCGCGTCCACTTCCGGCTCACGCGTAGGGGGCACGTCCATCGCCCCCATGCGGACATCTGCCGCGGGGGGAACATGCAGGACCAATCGCGGGCTCGCCCCGGCCGCGATCAGGCGGTCACATACCGTCCTCGACGAAAAGGCCATAAAGTCATGCGATTCCAGCGCCCCCGCACAATCCGGCGCTCGTGCGTCCGGGGCGAACCAGCATGTTACGGGCATGGATGTTGGAAGAAACGCGCGCAGCGGTTGGGCCGTGCTGTTGATCATCAGGACCCAGTCGGCCGCGTGCCTCTCGATCGTTCGCAGACGTGCCAGAACATGGCATCCGTCGGGGGAGTCGGGAACGCAGGTCGCCGTCGGCCAGCCCAGCTGCCCGCACGCCCGCTCGATGCGGCGGACCTGCTCCGCCGCGCCGGGGGAAGGATCGACCGTCACCACCGCCACGCGCGGCACCACGGGCAAGGCACTCGGCGTTCGGCTGCCAAGCTGCCTCGCCAACGTTTCGACCGTGCGAGCTTGCCAGCGCAGCACGTTCTCACCGGCCCGCTCCAGGCGGCTCTGCAATTCCGCCGTGGCCGCAGCCGACCGATGCGGCACCGTGAACATCTGCGTGGGCAGTTCGCACCCGGGATGGCTCTCAAAGTACTCACTCAGGCGGGCGGGCAGGTCATCTTCCAGAATGAACGCCAGTCGGTTGCGGGCGATTTCCGCCGAATAGTCGTACAAGTGCATCGCCAACACCAGGTTGGCAGCTCCCCACTCGATCACAAACAAGGCCCGAAACGCGGGGATCTTTTCAAGAATCACCAACGGCTCAGCGCCGGTGAGGATGCCCGGAAGGCTCACGTTGCCGCAGTCCGCCCGGCAGTTGCTCAACATCTCCGCGGCACTGACCGTGGGCATCGAAGAGCCGCCGAACCATGTACGGGTCCCGTCGTCGCCGACCAGCTCGATGGTTTGCGCCCCATCGCGTCCGATCGCCAAACGTGCCTGTGGCGGCACCGGCGTTTCGTGAAGGAGGCTGGCTAAGGCAGGCTGCGAATGATGCAGCGCCTTCAGGTTGTGATCGAAAAGAGCGCGATTGCGCGGGGGAAACACCGACTCTACAGCCGTCGCGGTCATCCGTTTCCGCCTTCGCTGCTAATTACTCAAACTGCAGTTTTTTCTCTGAGAAGCCGGTGCCCTTAGGTCCTGCAGGCTGAAAGCCTGCCCGATAGTAGCCGGGGGCCAGCGCAGCGCCGCCCCCGGACACGGCCCATTCAATAACGCTCCCGACCCTGAAAGGGTCGCACTTACGGCCGCCAATTTGCCCGTCGTCAGCCTCAAAGACTGCCTCACTTTGAGTAAAACCAAGTCACGCGCCTCCGGCCCGGGAGACGACGGTGGCCGCCAGGAAGATCAACCATGCCAGCCACGCCACGGCGCTCAGAAACACGGGCCAGCGCGGGCCCGAGGGAGCCGTGCCAACGTGCCGCTGGGATGGTTGCGAATCGTGAGATGTGTTCATCGGCCCTCCTTGGCTCCTAACCTGGTTTCTTGTCCGACTCCACAATCACCGGAATCTCCAGTTGTTCCGCGCCCCTCACGCCGGTAGTGACCCGCAGCGTCGCCGTGTGCCGCCCGGGATCGGCCTTGCCGCTCAAGCGCACGTCAAGGAAGCGAATGTGCTGGTACTTGCGGCTGGCGGTCTCATCCACGGCAACGGTCACCGCTGGATTGTCGCAACGAATGGAGGAGATATCCAGTGCCGTGGAAGGCACCCCTGCTTTCATCCGCACCCGCCGGCTGGAACCCGCGGGCGTTCCATCGTCGCGCAGCAGGACCACCGGGGGCTCCACCTCAACCGGCGCCGCGACGATGCCGAAAACCGGCACTTCCACCAGCGGCTGGTCCAGCGAACTCGTGGACACCCGCAGCGTCGTGCCGAACGGACCCGGCGGCGCGTCCTCACGAAGAGTCAGCGTGACGGAGTATTCCGTAGCTGGCTCGCCGCCCGAAGGTGCGACCGCGACCTCGAACAACCCGCCAGCGCCGGCCTCGACGATCTTGAAGGGCAGCTTCTCCGGAGACGAGATCGTGATCGGAGCCAGACGCTTGCCGGGCAGCGAGGGCTGCCGCGTCGCGTCCAGCACTTTAGGCAGCCACGTCAGATCAGCAATGACCTCGCCGCGGATCGGAATCTCACGTTCGCGATCGATCCCATCGACCGCCAACTTCACCCGTGCCACGGCGTTCAGCTGCCCCAGGGGAGCGCTTTCCAGGACCGTGAAGCGAATCCGTTGCCCCTTGCCGTGCTGGTCTTCATAGGGCTCGACCTGATGCGCCAGCGGGGCGTCCTCGGGCAACTCGACGGACCTCACGACCAGTTCCTTGCGCCCCGGCCCGGGAAACACATCGACCGCCCGCGGAGCAGCTTGCCCGCGGCGGATCGCCCGGAGATTGACCATCCCCACGGGCTGAATGTCGAAAAGCATCTCCACCTTGGCCTTGAAATCCAGGCGCAGCTGGGGCTCTGCGGGATCATTGCTGAACACGGTCACGCTCTTGTTCTGCGAATCGCGCCGCGCCGTGCTGTCGAACTCCGCTTTCAGCGCCAGCGATCCGCCCGGCGGAACGGTCTTCTCCGCATCCGCAAGCTGCACCACCGTGCAGCCGCAACTGGCCACCGTGCGGTCGATGACCAGGTCGGCGCTGCCGCGGTTTTCCAGGCGCCAGGTGATCGTGGCCTTGTCTCCCTCGATCACCGTGCCGAGGTCCTGCGTACGCTGGGCGACGTAGAGCTGTGGCTTCGCGCCCGCGGATGGCTCGGCGGGAGTGGGTGGCAACTGCGCCGCGGTTCGGTAACCGAGCGCCGCAGTAAGAAGACAGGTGGCCGCACTAAGAGGCTTATTGGACGTATGCATTGGGTTCTCCCGTATTCCTTTGGACTCATTCTAATTACGCGGCCGACAAGAGCGAGGTCGTCGGCGGCAATTGCACGGCCGTTACCGCCCGGGTAGCATGCCAGGGTCGTCCGGCGGTCGGTCGGCATCCGTAGAGGAGCTTAGAATGCATCAGCACAAGGTGTGGTTTCTCTCTATTGTGGTGGCCGTGTTGGCTTTGGCAGGCTGCGCGGACGCGGCCGGACGCCGCTTCGCTTCAGACCCGAAGAACAAGCCCGCCCCGGACTTCGAGCTCACCGCCTTGGACGGGGCCAAGGTGCGACTCAGCGAGTTTCGCGGCAAGCCCGTGATCGTCGCCTTCTTCGCCTATAGCTGACCGCCCTGCCGTGCGGAGGCTCCGCACCTCAGCCGAATGGTCGAAGAATACAAGAAGGACGGCCTCGTGGTTCTGGCGGTCAACGCCTGGGACGAGGACAAGGAGATCCTTCAGCAGTACGTCGACCAGAACAAGTTCCAGCAGCGCGTCCTGCTCAACGGCGGCGAAGTCAGTGACCGTTACGGGATCCCCAACAAGACCGTACCCACCGTCCTCTGGATCGACCGTAAGGGCACCGTTGTAGACACGGACTTAGGCTCCGGCAACGTCCGTCGCCTGGAACAAAAAACCGCCAAGCTCGTGGCACTCCGCTAGCCGGGGTTTTGACCTTCGGTGGCCTGCGGGGAGGGCGAGGCTCCTGCCGAGCCGCAGCGCTCAGCCTGGTGCTGGGCCGACTTGACGGTGCGTCCGATCAACCGCCGTGGTAGGTCTTGATGATTTCGCCCGCCTTCCCGGCGTTGACCGCGCCGAGGGCCTGGGTCGCAGCCGTCCGCGTGATCAGGTCGGCCTCCTCCATCGCCGTCTTGACGAGCCGCGCCACGTGATCTTCCTCCAGCATGTTCCCGTGATTCTTGGCGGAATCGGCAAGTGACGCGAAAGCCGTTACACGAAGGGTTTTAGGCGTCTTCTCATCCAGGGCCACGTGGGCGATGGCCCGCTGCGCGGCGGGGGAGCCGATCAGCGCCAGCACCGCGGCGGAGGTCTTCTGCAGCTTCTCATCACTGCCTGACAAAACAGCGATGAGCGCCAGCGCCGCGGCATCAACTTCGAACACCGTGCGTCCATCGGCGGCGATACGCAGCAGCGTATCAGCCGCTTGCTGAGCGAGTTCCAGGGCCTCGTTCGCGGGCAGGGCAAGCTGCGCCGAACGACCACGGACGCGCTCCAGCGCCGCCTCGATCGCGGCGTCGACCCCCGCGGCATTCACGGTCTCCGTAAAACCGTCGCTGCGCGATAAGTCCTCGGCCATCACCGACTGCCCGGGCTTGACCAGCAGGACCACCGGCGTCTTGGCGAAGGCAAACTCCCCGCGCAGCCGCTCCAGCGCCTCCTTGGTATCAGGCTCCGAAAGGTCCGTAGACAGAAAGATGCCGGAAACACTCTGAAGCTCTGCCCGCGCCTTCTCCAGGGCGCGGAAGAAGCTGGTATCCGTCACCACGTCGCGGTCATTGGCCCGCAGCACGGCAGTCACGCGATTGGCGTTCTCCTGATTCGCGTCCACCACGATCACCTGCTGGCGACCGGTCTGCGACAGTGCCTGGGCGAGAGTCGGAACCACGAACTGCGCATCCTGAAACGGCTTCTTCGGAAGGGCCGCCCCCAACGCGAGCGCCGCCTTGATCCGAACTACCAGGTCCGGGAAGCGAAGGCACTGGGCGAGTTCGTTTCCAGCCAGCGACGCCGCACCTGTCGTCGTGCGTAGCGCAGCAATAGCTCCCAACGCCACCGCGGAATCGCGTCGGCGGACGGCGCGCTCGAGCACCTCCAGGGAATACCGCGGTCCGGCAGCTTGGGAGAAGTACAAGGCTCGCGGAAAGACCGCAGGCCGGGTCGCATCCTGCTGGCCGGGCTCCGTGGGGTCCCCGCTCTCCACGTCCAGGCCCAGCCGATCCTCACGGCGGACGTTGGATGCCAGCCAGAGACCTATGGCGTCCGTATGGTCAGAACGGATGAGAATCGCCTCCTCCGCACAGCGCATGGCCATGATCTGCCCGAAGATGATCCGCGGCACGACCACGGCCTTCAGCTCCTGATTGGCCGAGTCCCAGTACCACACATTGGCCTCATCCAGACGCGGGTCGGCGCGGACGTCCTCCTCCTCATCAAAGTACCGCTCGGCCAGTTCGAAGAACAAATCCTCGGTCGCCCCCGGAAAACTGCGCCCTACCGTGTTCTCAATGCTCGCAACGGCCGTCTTGGCATCATCCTTCGTCGCGGGGTGGGCCTTGGGATCGCTCTCCACCTTGCGCAGGTAGGGAATGGCCTGCGGATAGCCGATCTTGCCCAGCGCCCTGATCACATCCTGACGGATGTTCTCGTCATTCATGTTCAGGGCGAGCACCAGCGGATTCACCGCCCCTTTGCCGATCTGCGGAAGGGCATTGAGGATGCGCACACGCAGCCCCTGCTCGTGCGGATTGAGCAGCATCTTGATGAGCGGCGGCACGGCGTACTCCCCGGCATCGCGGAGCCAAGCGATCGCCATCGCCTCCTGCTGTGGATTGCCGCCGAGCAGGCGGATGTTGGCCGCAATGCGCTCCGGATCATGGCGGCGCTTGAACTCGCCCTGATGGATAAGCTCCATCACTTGCGCAGCGGTTTGGCGAAACTCCTCGTCCCGCGCGGACCCTATGACGAGCACGACTGTGTCTATGGCCTTGGGGTCGCGATGCGCCGCCTCCATGACCACGACCGGGTCCAAATCCCGATGGGCCAACAGCGCCTTGCCGTAGGCATTGGACGCCGTGTACATGCCGAGCTGAGCGTAGTGGATGAAGTCCTTGAACAGCTCCTCCACCGTGGCATCCGCAGCGATGTCGGCCGGTGCAGGACTGGCAGGCTTCTTGGTGGTGGTTTGCGCGGCAGTGGTGGGGACGATGGCGGTCGCGGTCAGCGTGGTCGCCACAGCGAGGGCGACCCAAGGACGATCCCACACCGCGTGGGCCATATGGCGCATGGCGTTCTCCCGTTTGGGTACCGTAAGGGTTCACCCCGCCCGGAATGCGAGGAACCTGTGCATGCGTATGGTCAACGCAGCCCGGCGGTAGACAGGCCAGTATAGGCGGGGCGTCAGACGGGTCAACAGACACGGCAAGGAGCGTAGGCCACGGCCTCCCTGCAGAGCCCGCGCCCTCCAAGGCCCCAAGCCGAGCCCTCCGCCAGCCGGGAGCCGCGTGGGCCGGTGGAATCAGATGTTCTGGATAATCGCGATGCCGCCCGCCGCAGTGATCCCCAGAAAAACCGTCTGGAGGAACTCGTTGAACTGGGCGAAGGTGCAGCCCCCGGCCTGGAGCACCAACGCTCCGCTGGCCAGAAGTTGCAAGGCACGCACGATGCGGCGACCTCTCATCAAGGAAACTCCATCTAGTTCGGAACGCGGGAGTCCGACTGGCGGCCGCACCGACCGCACCTGCGTCCCCACCGCACCCGCACTCTACCGGCCCCGGGCTACCCGTCAACCAACGCCGCGCCAGTGGGAGGGCGAGGCTCCCGCCGAGCCGTCTTCCCCTCTCCCCTCGGGAGAGGGGCAGGGGGTAAGGGCTACTCAGAAAGGTGTGGCTCCCGCCAAGCGATATCGCGCCCAGCGGCAGCCTGCCCTCAAAACGAGTATCCTTGTGCAGGGGGAGCGCGGCGGTCCGACGCCCGCCCGCCAAGTCATGATCAACGCTGAACTGGCCAGGATGTTGGAACGCATCGCCGACCTCATGGAGATCGACGGCGGCGATTCCTTCCGCATCAGCTCCTACCGCCGCGCCTCACGCACGATCCACGATACCAACGAAGACGTGGCCGTGCTGGCCAAGGAAGGCCGCCTGCAGGAGCTGGAAGGCATCGGCAAGGGAATGGCCGAGAAGATCGAGCAGTTCCTCAAGGTCGGACGCATCGCCCTGCTCGACGAACTCGAGGCCAAGTTCCCCCCGGCCTTGTGCTCCCTGCTCGGCATCCCCGGTGTGGGGCCCAAGAAGATCGCATTGGTCCACAAGCAACTCAAGGTCCAGTCGCTGGACGACCTCAAGCGCGTCATCGCCTCCGGCGAGATGGCCGAACTCAAAGGTCTCGGCGAACTCACCGTCAAGAAAATCGCCGAAGGCATCGCCTTCATGGAAAAGAGCAGCGATCGCACGCCGCTCGGCGTCGTCACTCCCATCGGCGAAGCCTTCCTCGAACGCGTACGGGCACTGCCGGGCGTCAAGCGTGCGGACCTCTGCGGGTCGCTGCGTCGCGGCCTGGACACGATCGGAGACATCGACATCGTCTGCGATGCCGACGACGGGCCGGCCGTGGTCAAGCAATTCACGAAGCTGCCCGGCGTAAGTC
>SBAX01000020.1 GCA_005240095.1 Phycisphaera mikurensis | reverse complement strand
CAACTGGGACACGCAGCTCCAGACGGCCGTCTCCGATGACGAGGTCTACTACGAGACCGTCGAGGGGCATTTCTGGCATTTCAAGTATCCGGTGGTGCCGAGGGACGAAGGAACGAAGGGACGGAGGGACGAAGGGGCGAGGGATCAAGGGATCCAGGGATCCAGGGATCAAGGGGAGGGGGGCGAGCCGCAGTATGTCATCATCGCCACCACGCGCCCCGAGACCATGCTCGGCGACACGGCCGTGGCGGTGCATCCCGATCCCGCTGGATTCCTCGACGGTCTCGTAGTAGACCTCGTCATCGGAGACGGCCGTCTGGAGCTGCGTGTCCCAGTTGACCAGGCGCTTGCCGCGGAAGATCAGGCCGTCCTTGAAGAGTTTGAAGAACATGTGCCGCACGGCCTTGGACATGCCTTCGTCGAGGGTGAAGCGGCTGCGCTCCCAGTCCGCCGAGCAGCCCATGAGCTTGAGCTGGCTGATGATCCGCCGCTCGTATTCGTCCTTCCATTGCCAGATGCGGCGGACGAGTTCTTCGCGGCCCAGCTCGTGGCGGGTCTTGCCCTCCTGCTCTCGAATCCGCCGCTCGACCACCGCCTGGGTGGCGATGCCCGCATGGTCGGTCCCCGGCTGCCAGAGGGTGTTGAAGCCCCGCATGCGGTGATAGCGGGTAAGGATGTCCTGCAGTGTGTTGTTAAGCGCGTGGCCTAAGTGGAGCGCCCCGGTCACGTTCGGCGGGGGCATGACGATAGTGAAGGTCTGCGAGTGCCCGCGCCCATCGGGCTTAGAGCGGAACGCCCCCGACTGCTCCCACTGCGCGTAAACCTGCGGCTCCACCGCGCGGGGGTTGTAGACTTTTTCCAGGGGCTCCATCGCGGCGAAGTTAGAAGTTGTGCCCGAAAAGTCAAACAATGTCCGCTTTCCAAGCCGCGACCGGCGATCCGAGCCGCGACCGGCAGGGAGCGGATTGATCAGCCCCCACGCGAGTTGATCGTGTCGCTTCCGCTCCACGCTCGGATCGTGGGCGATGGTTGCTACTGGCGAACGGCCGCCAATCCGGCGACACTAAGGCGGCCAACAAACGACGGGCTTGGGTCGTCGCGTTCGAGCGTCCGCGCGGGCTGAAGCCCGCGGCTCGCTTTTTTGCCAGAGACTCTCATGTGGTCGATTCTGAGCGGGACCATCGTCAACGTTGTCACCGTGGCCGTGGGGAGCCTGGCCGGGCTTTCCATTGCCACATCGTTGCCGGAGCGCTATCGCACGATCATCCTGCAATCGCTGGGCCTGGTGACCATCACGCTGGGCATCGACGCGGCCGTGCTCAACTTCTCGGACACGGTAAAGCATTTCGCTCCGCTGGTGGACGGCGGCAAGACCTACGGCGCCCGCCTGGCCATGGTCATGATCGCCTCCCTGCTCATAGGAGCGATCATCGGAACCGCCCTCCGCCTGCATGAGCGCATCGAGTCCGCCGGCGGCTGGATCCACCGCCGCTTCTCGCAGCAGGACGGCCACCAGTTTGCCGAGGGATTTCTCACTGCGAGCATCATCTTCTGCGTCGGGCCACTCACGCTGCTGGGGTGCCTCGAAAACGGGGCGCGCGGCAATCCAAGCTTCCTTTACATCAAGTCCCTGCTGGACGGCTTCTGCTCCATGGCCCTGGCCTCATCACTGGGGTGGGGGGTCTTCGCCAGCGTGCTGACGGTGCTTTTTTTTCAGGGCGGGTTATCGCTCCTGGCCTTTGCCGTCGCCGAGCCCCTCGATGAACTGTCCATCGCCCTGATGACCACGGTGGGCGGTGTGGTCCTGCTGGCCACCGCCCTGATGATTCTCGACCTGAAAAAAATCGCGGTAGCCAACATGCTACCGGGCGTCTTCCTGCCACCCCTGCTGGTCTGGATCGTGGAGCGCTTATCACCCGGTCTTCTGTTGCCTGGCTGAAGACGAGCCTCCTACAATGGTCTGCATCGATATGGCAGACCAAACGGCCAGCGAGGAATTGATCTCCTCTGCGCAAGCGGATTATGACTCCCTGCGCCACGTTTCGCCGGAGCAACCTTGCCCCTACCTGCCCGGCCGAATGGCCCGCAGCGAAGCCTATTGGGTCGACCGGCTCGATGACACCATGTATCAGCGGCTGCTTGGCCGCGGCTTTCGCCGAAGCGGGCGGATTATCTACCGTCCGCGCTGCCGAAACTGCCGCGAGTGCCGCCAGATGCGCGTTCCGGTCGATCAGTTCGCGCCCACCCGCTCCATGCGCCGGGTGATGCGGCGCAACGAGGATGTGGTTATCCGCGTGGCCGAACCGGTTCCCGACGCGGAGAAGTTCAGCCTGTACCTGCGCTACCTCTGCCATCAACACGACGGCTCCATGTCCCGGAGCTTCGAGTCGTTCCGCGAGTTCCTCTACGATTCCCCGATGCCCAGCCAGGAGTTCTCCTACCGCGTCGGCGACCGGCTGGTGGGGGTCAGTATCGCCGACCGCGTGCCCAACGGGCTCAGCAGCGTGTACATGTACTTCGATCCCGACTTTGCTGATCGCAGCCTTGGTACCTACTCCATCCTTCGAGAGATGGACTATTGTCGCAGGCACCGGCTTGCCTATTACTACCTGGGCTTCTTCATCGCGGGCAGCGAAAAAATGGCCTACAAGGCCCGTTTCGCCCCCAATGAAATCCTCGTCGGCGATGACCGCTGGGTCACCCTTCGCGTATAGTAGGACGCGTGATCGGGCAGCAATCAGGCACAACTCTGCGTGGGCGAGGCTTCCAGCGCATCTTGCTCATCAAACCCAGCTCCCTGGGCGACGTGATTCATGCGCTGCCCGTGCTGGATGCGCTGCGGCAAGGCCTGCCGGAAGCCAGGATCGATTGGCTCATCTCCACGTCGCTGGCACCCTTGCTTGCCGGGCATCCGCACATCAACGAACTCGTGCCGTTCGATCGCCGCCGCTACGGGAAAATGTGGCGCAGTCCGCGCGCTCTGGCAGGCTTCGTGGAGTTCCTGCGACGGCTGCGCGAAGCGCGATACGATCTGGTCATCGATCTGCAAGGTCTCTTTCGCACGGGGTTCTTTGCGTGGGTTACCGGAGCACCCGTCCGGGTGGGCCTGGACCCCGCGCGGGAAGGAGCCTCGTGGTTCTACACTCATCAGGCGCTAAGTCCTGGCAGCGACGCCCATGCCGTCGATCGGTACTGCGCGGTGCTCGATTTGCTCGACCTGACCCGCGAGCCGAGCCATTGCGGGCTTTATCTGACCGAAGAGGATCGAAGCGACGCGGCGGCGATGCTTGGGCAGTCCGGCGAGGACGAACGCAGGTTGGTGGTCGTCGTTCCTGGCGCCCGCTGGGAGACGAAGATCTGGCCGGGTCAGCGATTCGTTGAAGTCATCGACGAGCTGCAGCAAAGCGGTGCGGCTCGATGCATGCTCCTCGGCGGGCCGGACGAGCAGCAGCTCTGCCGCACGATCGCTGACTCCTGTACGTCCTCGCCGCTGGATCTTTCCGGCCGAACCAGCTTGCGCCAGATGAGCGCCTTGCTCGAGCTGGCTGACGTCGTGCTCTGCCACGACTCCGGACCGATGCATGTGGCCGTCGCCCTCGGGCGACCCGTGGTGTGCATCATGGGGCCCACCAATCCCCTGCGCACCGGCCCCTACCGACGCCCCGAGTCTGTTGTCCGGCTCGACTTGGATTGCGCCCCCTGCTACCTCAAGCGGCTCTCCCAGTGTCCCCACGGCCATCGGTGCATGGAGGAGCTGGACGCCGCCAGAGTCCTGACCGCCGTCCGCCGGGCGCTTCGCGATCGGAAGCCTGCGTCCTTGCCTGCTGACACGCCCGTGGTGAACCGATAAACTGGGGGCTTTCGCCGCTCTCAGCGGCGGGTCGGGAGGCCGGGATTGCGCAGGCAGTGGCTCAAACTTCGCCGGATCGTCGTACACAACATCCTACACGCCGACGACACGCCCCATGCCATCGCCTTGGGCGTGTCCATCGCCACGTTCATCGCCATACTTCCTCTCATCGGTTTGCAGACCATCCTGTCGGTGGCCTTGGCGGCGCTGTTTCGGGCCAACAAGGCGGTGTGCTTTCCGATCGTGTGGATCAGCAACCCGCTGACCGCCGTGCCGATCTATTACCCCTGCATCCTGATCGGCCGTCTGATCGTGCCCTCCGACCAGGCCAGCGCCGAGGACGCCCTCAGCAAGCTGACCATGGCCGATTCGGCTGCCGGCATCTTAGAGGCCCAGTTCTGGAAGGAGCTTTCCCTGACCCTGGTGGGGTTGGGAGTTGAGATCTGGGTGGGATCGTTCATCGTGGCCGCGATTCTGGCGATCCTCGCCTACCCGTTGAGCCGCTGGGCGGTCAACGGCTACCGCGAGCGCCACCGCCAGCGCATCCTGCGACGCCAGCTCTTCCGCGCCCAACCGGTCCCCGCCTATCTGGCGGACGACCTCGATGTGGCGTGACCTGGCCTTGGGTGAACGGCTCGGCGGGAGCCTCGCCCTCCCAGGTCGACCGTCATTGGACTTTTCGCTGGGCATCGCGGGGGACTATGGCGGTGCTGAGGGCCGGTTCACGGCCCATGAGGTGGGCGAGGTGGTAGTTCAGGACTGTGAAAGCACCGGTCATCGCGACACCGCGCGGTGAAGAGGGGGGGAGCGCCGCGGCAATGGATTGCAAAACGGAAACCGAGGCGGCGGAGACCTCGCGTTTTTCGATCTGGCCCGGCTCGCAATGGCGGCAGATGAGCCCGCCCTCGAAGGAGGAGAAGTGGGTCAGGTCGGACTCGCGCCCGCAGAGCACACACGCGTCAAGGCGGGGCAGCGATCCGACGGCTTCCAGAAGCG
Organism: Phycisphaera mikurensis; assembly: GCA_005240095.1. Classification (GTDB taxonomy): domain Bacteria; phylum Planctomycetota; class Phycisphaerae; order UBA1845; family UBA1845; genus SBAX01. The sequence goes on along the minus strand of SBAX01000020.1, from coordinate 12,396 downwards.
CCATCTGATAACGAACCACGACGGGCAAGGGATCGCTCGCTTCGGCGAGCGCCTCGAGGGTGGCGACGAGGGCATCGAAGAGGTCAGCGTGGGGGTCCCAGTCTTCGGTCAGGGCGGCGGTGATCTCCGCGGCGTATTGGGCGCCTTGAATCCGCGGGAGCTTGTCGCGCAGGCCGAAGAGGCTGCGGGTCTGCTTCCATTCGGTGAGCGTGGCCAGGCGCTCGCTACGCTCCACGCGGACGCTGAAGACCACCGTGCCCACGTCGAGCACATCCACGCCGGTGGCGAAGCGCGTTTTGGTCCGGCGTTTGATGCCCTTGGCGATGGCGCGAATCTTTCCGTGCTCACGAGCGAAAAGAGCCAGGACCTGCGAGGTCTCGGAGTAGTCCAGTCGTCGCAGGACCACGGCATCGTCGCGAAGCGGAGGCATTGCCAGTTGAGCCTCTTTAACGCCGGCGGCGGCTATGCATGGTACCGCCCGAGAACGCGCCGGACTTCTTCGACCACAGAGCCGCGCGGCACGGTGATCTGCGCCGGCTGGGTTTCGAGCCATTTGCGGCGGTCGGCCCCGATGTCCTTGGAGAGTTCGTCGCCCAGGCGGAGGTCCTTGAGCGAAACCTGCCCCGCCTTGAGTTCGTCCTCGCCCACCACGACCGCGACGGTCTTGCCGGAATCGCTGGCGTACTTGAACTGCTTGCCGATGCCCTGTGTGCCCACGTACAGCTCAGTGTTGATCCCTGCGGCACGAAGCTCCGCGGCGATGGCCTGGTACTGAGCGGTGAGGTTCTTGTCGAGTCGCGTGACCAGCACTTGCGCGGTGGCCGCGCGGTGATCGACCTTGCCGAGCGCCTTGAGCGCCGCGAGCAAGCGATCGACGCCGAGTGACGATCCCGTGGCGGGGACTTTTTGGCCCGTGAACCGCTCCACCAGATCGTCGTAGCGCCCGCCGCCAAAGACGCTGCCGAACTGCCGCGTGGCGCCATCTTCGTCGAGGATGTCGAAGGTCAGCACACCTTCGAAGACCGGGCCGGTGTAGTAGGCCAGGCCCCGCACGATGGTGGGGTCGATACTCACGCGGGCCGCATCGTATCCCCCCGCCGCCAGAGCATCATCGATCTGTCGAAGTTCGTCGGTTCCCTCTTTGCCCACGACGCTGGACCCGACGAGTTTCTCCAGAGCGTCGCAAACGCCGCGGCGCGTGTCGGCTTGCGTTTGGAGGTAGCTCATCACCACGTCGACCTGCGCCCGTAAGAGCCCGACGCCCTTGAGAAAGTCGCCCGATTCGTCGCGCCGCCCGGGACCAAGCAGATCGGCCACCCCGGAGAGCCCCACACGATCCAGCTTGTCGATGGACCGCAGGACGTGCATGGCCACATCGGGGGGCAGCGGTGCATTCGGGGTCATCGCTGCCAGGACGCCGTTGAGAACCTTGCGATTGTTGATCTTGACCACGAAATCACGGGCTGTCACGCCCAGCGCTTCCATGACGTCGCACATGACCATGCAACACTCCGCGTCGGCCAGCATCGAGGCCGTGCCGACGGAATCAAAGTCGCATTGGTAGAACTCGCGGAAGCGTCCCGGCCCGGGCTTTTCCAGGCGATATACCGGGCCGATCTGGTAACGCCGAAAAGGCTTGGGGAGCTCCGGGTTCATGGCCACGTACCGCGAAAGTGGGGCGGTCAGATCGTAGCGCAGGGCGATCCACTCCTCGTCCTCGTCCTTGAAGGCGAAGATCCCCGCGTCAGGCCGATCGGACTCGGGAAGGAACTTGCCGAGGGCGTCCACGTACTCCAACGCCGGTGTTTCCAACGGCACGAACCCGTATCGTTCGTACACTTGCCGGATGCGCGCAATCATGGCATCCCGCGCGGCGACATCCGCGGCGGCGATATCACGAAAGCCTTTCAGCCGACGTGGAATGGTTCGTTTGGGCTTCTCGACCCGACTCATGGAGAAAGAGTTTAACGAACAGCGTGGGAGCGTCCAGTAACGCCGTATTGTTGATCGTCGCCTGTCGATTGTCCATTGAAATCGCATCTTCCGAGTGTTCCATCCATTCGACAATCGACAAGCGGCAATCGACAATGGCTCTTGAGAGGAGGAACGCCATGAAGTTGACGAACCTTGTGCCCATGCTTCCGGTGACCGACATACACAAGAGTATCGCCTTTTACGAGCAGGCGTTGGGCTTCACCGTTCAGGACAAGTACGTGGACGAGCACGGCCATTGGCGTTGGTGCTACATGCGATCCGGGGACGTGGAGCTGATGCTGACTCTCCGTGGCGGCGAGATCGATCGAGCCTATCAGCGTCAAGCACGGGGCGCGATCATCTTCTACTTCTACCCGGACGACGTCGCAGCTTTGCACGCCGCGCTGCGGGAAAAGCGCCACCCGGTCGGCGACCTGCGGGTGACCTTCTATCAAATGAAGGAGTTCGAGCTGAAAGACCCCGATGGGCACACTCTCTGGTTCGGCCAGCCGACCACGGAAGAGCCGACGGCCTGCGGCTGACGCCGGCGACGGGGGTGCCTGGAAAGGCCTGGCGAGGGAACGAAGCGCGACGGCTTGCACAATCTCGAGCGGCGCGGATAATGGCGGACGGTCGATGCGTGCGATGCAGGGCGTCGCACGGATCGTTGACAAGTGACTGGCCCCGGCGGAGGCGTGCATGGGCGCGCTCTTAGAACAGCTTCGGCGTCTCCAGAACGTCGAGCTGCAACTGGCCGCCATTCGTCGCGGCCGTGAATCCAAAACCCGGCACATCGACGTCGCCCGCCGCCAGCTCCGCCAGATCGACGAAAAAGTCCAGCAAAACCACGCCAAGGCCCGCGAAGTTCAGATGAGAATAGATGCCCTCTCCCTGGACGTGGCGGCTCAAGAGGAATCCATCAACCGTCATCGCCAAGCTCTCAACAAGGCCAAGACCAACAAGGAATACGCGGCGATCCTGACGGCCATGAACACCGAAAAGGCCGACAGCTCCAAAACTGAATCTGCCGTGCTCCAGCACATGGAGGAGCTCGCGCGGGTGAAGGGGGAAGGGAGCACCGTGGAGGCCGAAAAGGCCAAAGTCCTGGAGCATCTTGCCTCCGCGGAGGCCGGCCTGAAGGCCTTCGACGACCAATCGGCCGTGGAGCTCAAGAGGCTCGAGTCGGAGCGGAGCGAGATTTCCGCGAAGATCCATCTCCAAGCCGTCGAAATTTTCAACCGCGTGGCCCAGCGGCACGACGGTGAAGCTCTGGCCGCGGTGACCAAGCCGCGGCCCAAGCGAGATGAGTACAGTTGCGGCGGGTGCAACATGAAGGTCACCCTGGAAGTGGTCAACGGCCTCCAGACCCGGGACGAAATCCAGACGTGCAAGGTTTGCGGGAGGATCCTGTACCTGGACCTCCCCGCAGCGGTCAAGTCGGCCAGAGCCTAAGCCCAGTCCCGCCGCTGGCCGAACGTTAGGCCGTCGGCTACAACATCCGATCATGGCACGCACCGAGCTTCGAGATGAAGATCGCGCCGAGGTCGCGGAGTTCATCGAACGCCACTGGCAAAGTCGCCTGTCGATGAGCCGGGGGCGGAAGTTCTACCCCCATCAGGAGAGCGGCTTGATCGAGCGGCGCGGCGGCGCCATTGTCGGCCTGCTGACCTACCACATCGACGAGGAGGGGATGGAGGTCCTTACCCTGAACAGCACCCTGGAAGGGGCCGGCTTGGGGTCCTCTCTGATGCTCGACGCCATCGAGAAAGCGCGGAAGGAAGGCTGCCGGAAGATTTTCCTGGTGACCACCAACGATCGCTTGCGCGTGATCAGTTTCTACCAACGCCTCGGCTTCCGCATGACCGCGATCAACCTCGGTGTCGTGGACGAGGCACGAAAGGTCAAACCGCAGATCCCACTTATCGGAGAGCGCGGCGTGCCCATCCACGATGAAGTGGTCATGGAGCTGGCCATCGAGCCCTACCTGGAGGCGTAAACCCTCGTGCCGTGGGCGGGGTTCCACTGAGTTTCTTGCACAAGTTCAAACATCCGGCCGATAGCACTTCTGGTCTGGCTACCTGGTCAAGCGTATAGTTAGATGACGATGGAATACGGTGTGCTTCCCAGCGAGGAGCCGAACGAGCAGACAGACGAACCGACGGCGGCAGCCGTCCGCGGATCGAACGAAGATCGACGGCAGCGACGTGCCGCGGCCATCGAGCGGCTCCTTGCCGAGTTTGCTCCCAGCGAAAACGACGACCTGCTCGCCCAGATGATCGTCACCATCTGCCGTCTGGCGGCCGACGGCGCCGACCGCGGCGACCTGAAAATCCTCAACACCGCCCTTAAGGAGCTGCGCTACGCACTTAAGGTCTTTGCCCCCTTTGCAGACGTGCCCAAGGTCACGATCTTCGGTTCCGCCCGCACGCCCGAGGGACATCCCCAGTACGAGGAGGCTCGCAAGTTCGCGGAGCTCATCCAGGCGCAAGGTTGGATGGTCATTACCGGCGCCGGCGATGGGATCATGCGCGCCGGGCATCACGGCGCCTCGCGGCAGAAAAGTTTCGGCGTAGCCATCAGCCTGCCCTTCGAGCAACTTACGAACAACATCATCCTGGACGACCCGAAGCTGGTGAACTTCAAGTACTTTTTCACCCGCAAGCTCATGTTCATCAAGGAGGCCGAGGCGATCGTCCTGTTTCCCGGCGGTTTCGGCACCCAGGACGAAGGCTTCGAAGTCCTGACTCTCGTCCAGACCGCCAAGACCGCCCCGATCCCCATCGTCATGTGCGACGCGCCGGGCGGCAGCTACTGGCACCACTGGTCGGACTACGTGCGCAAGGAACTGCTGGGCAACAAGATGATCGATCCCACCGATCTCGGCTTGTTCAGGATCTGCGACCGGGCCGAGGACGTGGTCGACGAGCTGGTCCGGTTCTACCGCCGCTACCATTCCATGCGCTACGTCGAGGACAAGCTCGTCCTGCGGATGAACAGCCCCTTAAGTCCGGAAACGTTATCCCAGCTCAACGCCGGGTTCGCCGATATCCTGACGGCGGGAACGATCGAACAGTCCCACGGTCCCGTGGGGGGTGAGAATGGCCTATACTCGGACAAAGCTCGGCTGGTGTTCGCCTTCGACCGTCGCAGCACGGGCCGACTGCGCCTTCTGATCGACGCAATCAACGGCGCGCCCTAGCGTGCAGGAGACTAGCGGATGGCTCCGGAAGGGCAACAACATGACACCGCCGAATCCCTGGACGACGTGGCCGTCGTCGAGAAGCTGGTCGCTTCCTACGATCGCCTGCGCGGGCAGATCGCGCGGACCATTGTAGGGCAGGAAAACGTTATCGAGCAGTTGCTCATCGCCCTGTTCTGCAATGGTCACTGCATCCTCGAGGGTGTGCCGGGCCTGGCCAAGACCATGCTCATCAGCACGCTCTCGCGGCAGCTTTCGCTCAGCTTCTCCCGCGTCCAGTTCACGCCCGACCTCATGCCCTCGGACATCACCGGTACGGAGGTCATCGAAGAGGATCGCGGCACCGGCGCCCGCTCGCTTCGCTTCGTCAAGGGACCGATCTTCGCCAACGTCGTGCTCGCAGACGAAATCAACCGCACACCCCCCAAGACCCAGGCGGCGTTGCTCGAAGCGATGCAGGAATACCAGGTTACCGCGGCAGGCTTCCCCCACAAACTGCCGCGCCCCTTCTTCGTCCTTGCTACGCAAAACCCCATCGAGCAGGAGGGCACCTATCCGCTGCCCGAGGCCCAGCTCGACCGATTCATGTTCAAAGTCCTGGTCAGCTACCCGTCGGAGGACGAGGAATTCCAGATCGTGAAGATGACCACCTCGCCGCACGAGGCCCCGACCGAACGCACCCTCAACGCTCGCGAGGTCATGGAATTGCAGGAGATCGTGTGGCGCGTACCGTGCGCCGACCACGTGATCCGCTATGCAATGCGCCTGGTCCGCTCCACGCGCGTCGATCAAGGCGGGGTGCCGAAGATCGTCAAGGACTACGTCGCCTGGGGGGCGGGTCCGCGGGCGTCGCAGTATCTGGTGCTGGCGGGCAAGGCCCGGGCGATTCTCAAGGGGCGGTATTTCGTTTCCACGGAGGACATCCGCGAGGTCGCCGCCCCGGTGCTGCGGCACCGCATCCTGACCAACTTCAATGCGGAGGCCGACGGCGTGACCAGCGACGCCATCGTCCGCAAGCTGATCGAAACGCTTCCTGCGGACGCCTCCACGACGCTGGACGAATCTCTTGCTCGCCGAGTGTTTGCCGGCTGACCGCGCGGCCATGCCATCTACCTCCACGGATTACCGTAAATACCTGGACCCCAAGGTCCTGGCTCGAATCAGCGGCTTGGAGTTGCGCGCCCGTCTGATCGTCGAGGGGTTCTTCAGCGGCATCCATCACAGCCCGCAGCGCGGCCTGTCCGTGGAGTTCTCCGATCATCGGCAGTACACCCAGGGGGACGACCTGCGGCACATCGACTGGCGGGTCTTCGGGCGCACGGACAAGTATTACATCAAGGAGTACGAGCAGGAGACCAACCTCAATCTCATGCTGGTCGTCGATTGCAGCGAATCGATGGGCTATCGGTCCAGCGAGGAGCTGATGACCAAGCACGAATATGCCACCTCCATCGCTGCCGCCGTGGCGTACCTGACCCTGCAACAACAGGACGCCGTCGGACTCACGCTCTTCGACGAGCACCTGCGCGATTTCCTTCGACCGTCCAGTCACGCCCATCACTGGAAAACCCTCGTCCACGAGCTGGCCGGGAAAACCGGTCCGGCCAAGACCTCCATCGCACGCGTGCTCACCGAGCTCGCCGAACGCCTGCGCCATCGCCTGCTCATCGTGCTGATATCCGACCTCTTCGATGATCCGGACTCGATTCTCAAGGGACTGAAGCTCCTCCGCTACCGCCGCCATGAAGTCATCGTGTGGAACGTATGGGACCCGGCGGAGATGACCCTCCCCTTTTCCGGGCCGACGCTTTTCGACGGCCTTGAGGCCACCGGTCGGCTACTTACCGACCCCCGTGCGTTGCGCGCCCGATACGTCGAGGAGGTCGAGCGGTTTCAGCAGCAGATGCGGAGCGGCTGCGGGCATATGTTGATCGATTACACGCTCTACCACACCGCGATGTCTCTGGATGCGGCCTTGAGCGGCTACCTTGCTACGCGCAGCGCGCGACTGCGGCAGCGCTCTTCACGGGTTCTGGGCGGTGGATAACCCTTTGGGACGTTCGCAGGCCGGTCGCCGCCGCCTTTTCCACGTCATGCTTCCGCGGAGCCGATAAGCTTTATCATAGCCTAGAATGAGGAGGGTAGGGGGCGCCCGAGCAGGAAGCGACCTCGGGCAAGCGTGGCCGGGTGATGACGGGGCTGGGCGAGGGGAGGCGGGGCCGGCCACTTGCCCCCGGCACGACAGCCGTCGTGGGCGGAGCCCGCGCCCCGGCCCACTCCCGCAGGCTGGTTAAACCAGGAAGACCATGCTCGGACTGTTGCTTGCCAACATCCCGTTTCTACACCCCGGCCTCGCCGGAGCCGCGTTGCTGACCGGGTTGATTCCCGTCCTGATCCACCTGATCAATCGGCGGCGCTATCGGCGCGTACCCTGGGCGGCGATGTCCTTCCTGCTGGCTGCCAGCCGGCGCAGCGCCCGCCGCATGCGCCTGGAGCAATGGCTTCTCATGCTTGCACGGATCGCCGTCATCGTGCTGCTGGGCCTTGCGGTCGCCCGACCTTACATGCCCGCCTCCGCGATCATCCCCGCTGACTTCTCCCGGGTTCATCGTATTCTCGTCGTGGATAACTCCCTTTCCATGAGCGCGAAGGACGAGGCCGGCCGCACCCGCTTCTCCGCAGCCAAACAGTGCGCGGCGCAGCTCGTGGCGTCGTTCCCCTCCGGCGATGCCGTGAGCCTGGTGACCATGTCCGCGCCCGCGGAGGCGGTCATCGCCCAACCCGCGTACGACCGTCGATGGGTCAGAGAATCTGTCTCTTCCCTGCCGGAAACACAGGCAACGACCGACGTGCCCGGCGCCGTTCGTGAAGTGCTGCGGATCCTCAGAGAGACCGTCATGCCGCAGGGCAGCCGTGTGGTCTACGTGGTTTCCGATTTCACCCGCCACGACTGGGAAACGGCTGACCTCCACAGTCCTCCGGAGTCCGTTCGCGCCCTCCGCCAGCTCGCCGATGCCCTGCCGGATCCGGAAAACGATCTGCATCTGATTCGTATCGACAGTGATTCCAACGACAACCTGGCGGTGACCCGTCTCGAACCGGAATCCGCACTTGTAGGCCTCAACACGCGAGTGCGGGTCATCGCAGAAGTCGCGAACTTCGCTTCCACCACGGCACGGGGCGCTACCCTCCAGGTGCGTCGCGACGGGCTCATCGTTCGTCGCGAACAATTGGCCCCCATTGAGCCCGGGGAATCGGTCGTCACCACCATCACCACCGAGTTTCCCATCGCCGGCACACACGCCATCGAAGCCCGTGTCGCTGCGGGAGGAGCCAATTCTCTCAGCGCCGACGACGCGCGATACCTCTCCGTCGAATCCTGCGCCGAGCGGGCGGTCTTGTTGGTCGATGGCCGCCCGGGCATGAAGGCCCTTGACGGGCAGGCCGGGTTTCTCGCCACCGCCTTGGCGCCCGGGGCGGAAGGAGCGGAGTCCGGGAGCAGCCGCGACCTCATCAAGTCGCGGCCCGAGGGAGGCGATTTGTTTTTTTCCAAGGTCGTCGATGAGACCACCTTCGAGTCCGAGATCCTTTCCAACTATGACGCCGTCGCTCTGTGCAACGTGGCCCGGATTACGCCATCATCCTGGGATCGTCTGCGACGCTTTGTTGCTCGGGGCGGCGGGGTGATGTTTGCTCTCGGGGAGCTCGTCAGCCCGGAGCATTACAACCGCTCAGCTTCCGCCTCGGGCAGCGACCTGCTTCCGGGCAAGCTTGGTCGGCCTTTGATTCGTGACCTGCAGCTCGAGAATCCGCAGGCCGGGTCTCGCCCCCTGGACCCGGAGCTCGGTTTTAAGCTTGGTCCCCAACCGCCCGGTTGGCTGGCGGACTTCGCCGGTCTGTCTGATAGCGGGCTCTTTCGCGCCAAGGTCACAGGCTATGTCCCCTTCGAGCTTGAATCCGTGCGGGGGGAAACCGTGCTTTCCTTTACGGACGGAGCCCCGGCCTTGATCTCCTCGACCTATGGCAACGGCCGCGTGCTCATCTGGACGACCACGGTCAACATGGACTGGACCAACCTGCCGGCCAAGGGTGATTTCGTCAGTCTCATGCACAATGCCTTCGCCTACCTCGTGCCCCAGCGCGGCGCGCATCGCAACGTACGAGTCGGCGACAGCATCCATGAAGTCCTCACCCCGGCGGAGAGCTCTATGGCCCTTCGCGTAACTGAGGACGATGGGACTGTCCACGAGCCGACTTTGGCCTCGCGGGATGAATCGCTCGCCCTGGTGTTCGGGCCGATTGACAGAGCCCAGTTGCTTACCCTCGCGGTCGGAACCCAGTCCCGCGCCGTGGCCGCCAACGTGGATCCGGCGGAATCAGACCTCGCGATACTGGCTGGCTCCGACCTTGCTGCTTCTTTGGGGCGTCCAGTTCGAGTTCTCTCCGATCGCGAGCTTTCTGCGGCCCAAACCGGGATCGCCCGATCCACGGAGCTGGCCGCCTTTTCCCTCTATGCGGTACTCGCCCTGCTGTTCCTCGAGTTGTGGATGGCCATGCGTTTCGGCGCTCCCCGCGACAGCGTGGCCCTTTCCCCGATCGAGCGAGGCCCCATATCCCCCGGGGCCGTCGAGGAGGAGGGCTCATGACCAGGCTGTTGGAATGGCTTCTGGGTCTGGAGAACATCCGCCTGGGTCGCGATGAGCCCGTGTTGCTGCGCTGGGAGGCCGGCGCCGAGTCCTGGATCCTCTTCACGTTCGCGGTGGTGGCGGCGTGTATCATCGCCGCGGCGTATCGCTCCGAGCGGGTCTCACGCACTCGGCGTGTCGCCCTGGCGACCGTGCGATGTGCTGTCGTAGCGCTCGTTGTTGCCATGTTGTGCCGCCCCGCGCTGGTTCTCCAACACAATCGCGTGGAGGCGTCCCACGTAGCGCTGCTGGTGGACACCTCGCTGAGCATGAACCTTGTGGATGCCCCGGCAGTTTCTGAGAGTCGGGCGCTCGACGGCCCGCGCCCCTCTCGGCTCCATCGCGTGCAGGAGGCCTTCGCCCTCGACGACGCGGCGCCGCTGCGCAAACTTCTCGAGAACAATGCCGTGCAACTCTACACCTTCGCGGGGTCCGCCGAGTCAACGGCCTTCGCCGCCGGCGCGAACTCGCTGCCCGATCTGATCGACGCTCTGCAAGCGACCCGCGCCGACGGCGCCTCCTCGGACTTGGGAGCAGCGTTGGAGCGGGTGCTGGAAAAGGGCCAGGGCCGTCGCCTCGCCGCCGTGGTGCTGGCCAGCGATGGTCGTGCCACCCAGCCTGCCAGTCTCAAGGATGCCGTCGAACTGGCGGCCGGGCGCCAAGTGCCCATCTATCCGGTCCGCGTCGGATCGACCGAGCCGATTCGCGATCTGGAAGTCGGTCCCCTCCGTGCCCAGGACGGGGTCTTCGTCAATGACCTGCTGGCCGTGGAGGCCCAGATCGCTGCTCGCGGGCTCAGCTCCCCCACGATCGTCCACGTGAATCTGATCGACGAACGCACGGGGGCCGCCGTGGCCACCGACACCGTGACCATAGAGCCATCCTCCCCCACAACGCTCGTGGAGTTGCGGACCAAGCCCACTCTCGCCGGTGCCGCCCGCTATCGCGTGGAGGTCGACGCCCTTTCCGGCGAACCCAACGTCGAGAACAACTCGGATCGCGTCGATGTCCACATCCTCGAGGGCGGTCTGAAGGTCCTCTACGTCGACGGGCACCCCCGTTACGAGTACCGCTACCTGAAGAACGCACTCCTGCGTGAGCCAACCATGCAGGTCAGCGCCCTGCTTCTGGAAGCCGACGAGCAGTTCGTCCAGGAAGGCAGCGAGGCCATCCGTCGCTTTCCGGACACGCCCGAGGAACTCAGCCGCTTCGACGTGGTGCTCTTCGGCGACGTGGACCCCCGTGCCGGCTGGCTGACTGCGGCGCAGATGAACATGATCCTAGACTTCGTGGGCCACGAAGGAGGCGGTTTCGGGCTCATCGCCGGAGAACGCGCCGCTCCGCACCGTTTCCTGGGAACTCCCCTGGAGAAACTGCTGCCCGTATCCATCGATCCAGGCTTCCTGGGCCGCTACGATGCTCCGCTCGTAACTGGCTTCCGACCGCGTCTCACGCCCGAGGGCAAAAGGAGCCGGCTGTTCCGATTCTCCGCCGATCGCGAGGAAAGCGTTGCATGGTTGGAGTCGTTGCCGGAGATGTATTGGCTGGCGCGCACCTTGGGCCCTAAGCCCGGGGCGGCCGTGCTGCTGGAGCATCCTTCCCTGCGCACGCTGAGCGGAAGCATGCCCGTCGTCGTCATGGGACGGTATGGCGCGGGCAAGCTCTTCTTCCAGGCCACCGATGATACCTGGCGCTGGCGGCGGCATACCGGCGAGCTCCTGCACGACACCTACTGGATTCACGTGGCCCGGGAACTGATGCGCGACTCCCGCGGCGCCTTCGACCGGCGATACGTACTGCGCACGGACCGTCGGACCTACCCGTACGGTACGCCCCTCCGCGCCGAAGTGCAGATCTTCGATCCCCAGCTCCTTGGCGAGCACAACGAACGCGTCGAGATGACCGTCCTCGAGCGTGACGCCGACAAGGAGCTGCCCCTGGCTCGCTTCGACGCTCTGCGGATCGGCCCACAGTCCAACACCTTCGAGGGCGTGTACATCCCGCCCGGTCCTGGCAGCTTCTCTCTGGAGCCCAGCGGAATCGCGCCGTTTCCCGGAGAGCAGAGTTCAACGGTTCTGGTTCGCGTGGACCGGCCGGATCTCGAGACCCGTCGGCCGGAGGCGGACCATGAGACGCTGGAGCGGTTGGCCGCGTCTACGGGGGGACAAGTGCTCGAACTCGGGCGTCTGACCGACGGACTCGCCGCTATTCGCGACCGCAGTGTGCAGATCCCCGATGACGTGGTCGAACCGTTGTGGGACTCGAAGCTCGCGTGGCTTCTGTTTGTGGCGTTGATTTCGGTCGAATGGGCGATGCGCAAGGCTTTCGGATTGCTGTGAACGCTCCAACCTCCAGCCCGGTCGTGGAGTATCTCGCCGCATTGCGGACCACGGTGCGCCGGCGCCTGTTCGCCTACGGCGTGTTCGCCGTGTTGGCCGGAGGAGTCGTTGCGTTCCTGACGATTCTGGGTCTCGACTGGTTGCTGGGTTTGCCGCCTGTGCTTCGTCTGGCCGGAGGCGCGCTTTTTGCCACCGGGTT
>SBAX01000256.1 GCA_005240095.1 Phycisphaera mikurensis | reverse complement strand
TGGTTGCATGGACAGGCCGCTTTGGCGCGACGCTCACTGTATTCGTGGTTGTCGTATCGCCGTTCCACACTCGGGGCACACGCCGGACACGTTGCCGGTCAGGTCGTAGGTACATCGCGCGCAGTGGCCGGGAAGCGCAGCACGCACTCGCCAAAGGAGGCCGCAACTAGCGGCGATGATTACCAGTGGCATCCAGAGCGGAACACCGACGATCCGATAACCCGATCCGGATTCCGTGCAGGGCCACCAGATCATCCGCGGCGGATCGCGCCCCTTCTCAAGGACCCAGCCCTTTGACTGACCGGAATTGAACCCCACCATAACAGCTCCGTCTGCGAAACCGAACACAGGTCCTGGTCCGACGTACCCGCCCTGGTATGACCCGGTCCATGCCCAGGCAACCATGCCAAGAACTCCCCACGCGACGAACGCATGCAAACATCGCTTTCGGCGAGCATGTGGCGCGTCGTGCGACGCAGGGCTCATGGCACCATCGCACAACGTGCTCCGACTTCCGATTCTGGTTCCGCACTCCGGACAAACACCCGAGACGTTCCCGGTCAGGTCGTAGCGGCATGTCCAGCATAGGTTCGGGGGCCAGCGCCGATTAGCCCAGGCAATTATTCGATCCGCAAAAAGCAATCCTCCGACGGGCGCCAGAAGCCACGGGACCGAGATCAAACGCGCGTGAGGGAAGGGTTGCCAGCAGCCTGAATCGAAGAACGTCACGAAGACCGTCGCATAAGTCAACGTACAAAGGTACAACGCCAGTCCACCCACGTAACGGACGAATGTCAGACGGTAGGGACCGCGTGACGGCAGATGAAGCACGCGCAAACCGAACATACTCGGCACAGCCAGGATCAACAGCAATGGCCAGAGGGGCACGAGAACCTGCAAGAACCGACCCTCTTCACGCCACAGGGGAAGACGGCGATCAACCCGCCAGTTAACGCCCTCGGCAGAAGCGAACCACTCCCACCCGACCTTCGGTGGGGAGTTCCTCCAGGGAATCTCTTGGAATGAGCAGACGAAGGCGCCGTTGTGCAAGGCGATATGACAACCCAGCCGACGAACGCCGAAGGGCGCGCCGTTGCTCAGCGCCAGCAGGACCGCCAGAACCAGTGAGAGGCCAAGGCAGACCACGCAAATTGCGCGCGTCCAACGACGCCGAGGCATGAGCGCTGGTGGCATCGGTCAATCCGAGGGGTGGAAAGCTCAGTTCGAGAGATTGTAGGCCCCGTGGAAGCGTCAAGCTGGAAGTTCAAGGGTCCAAACCAGAGGATTGATACAAGTGCCTGTCGCACCGGGGGTTATGTGTGTGCGGCCAAGGGCTGGAGGCCGGCTCTCTCGGCCATGTCGAAGTAGAGCCAGCTCGGGCGGCGATCGCGGACCGGAGATGTTTTTCGACCGACGGCCAGAATGACGTCGCCCCGCCAGCGCGGGGGGCAGGAGAGGACCGGCAGCAGGAGTCCGCCCACCACAACCTTCAATGCGTCGCGAAACGCTCCGCGGCTTTTTCCGCCGAAGGTGGTCAATTCGGTGGGGCTAAGCCCAGCGGCGCGGAGGAGCAGGTCCACTTCGGCCGGCGTGTACTCGCGGTTGTGACGATTGCCGTCGAAGCCGTTGTACGGGGCCCAGCCGCAGGGGTGCTGCCCCAGGGCCGCATTGACCACGTTGCTGTAGCGGATGACGTTGGGGGTGGTGAGCACGAATACCCCGCCGGGGCGCAGTACACGGTTGACCTCCGTCATCATCGCCATGGGATCGATACTCAGGTGTTCCAACACCTCCAGACAAAGGACTACGTCGAAACGGTTCTCCTCGTGAGGAAATGCCTGTCGCTCGATGTCAAACACGGAGATCTGAACATCGGCCGGCGGCGCGCCCCGAACGGACATCGTCTCGCTCACGAAGCCCGACTCGGGGTAACTGGTGTTCATAACGATGTGGCGGTAGCCCAGCACGATTTGCAGGAAAGGCAGCCAGGCCCGCGAGCTTCCCAGATCGAGAATGCGGCGATGCTCGCCATCGGCCTTAGGGATCCGCCGCAGCGTCTGCCGATAGCGCACCCGCTCCACGTCCCATAGGCGCTCCAGATCCGCCGGGAATCCGCGCGTGTCTACACGCAGGAGCACGTCGCGGAGCTGCAAATCGTCCAGACGATCGACGGGATGGGCGCCGCAAGCCATGCCGATTTATCGGTCGGTTGGCCGCCAGCGAAAAGAAAACCGGCGCGGTCCCCTCGCAGGCACCGCGCCGGTCGTTGCTTTTTCAGGAACCAGCCGCCAGGGCTGGTTGGCTTATGCCTTACGGCAGGATCGTGTAGGCGTAGGTCAGGGCCGCGCCGATGTCCGACGTCTCTTCGGCATGATCCAGACCGACCTGCACCGACATCCCGAGCTTGTTGCACTCGTTGATCTGCCACTGCCAGCCGGCTTCACCGATGTTCTGCCCACCGCCACCGTCATGATCGCTGATGCGATACATGTAGTCGAGGACCCAGCGCACCGCGCCGTCGGCGCACAGCGGGCCATCGAGCCCCGCAACCGCCCCGTACTGGAAGTGGCGCAGGTCTTCGATGTTGTCGCCGTTGGCGGTGATGCCGAAGAAGTTCAGGTGGGAGCGGATACCGCTGTCATACTCGTTGGTGAGCGCCAGCCGCAGTTCCCAGTCGACACCGTTTGAATCTTCCCCGGTGGGGATGCGCAGGTTGCTGCCCAAGGCCATCGCCGGCCAGAAGCCTTCCTGCTCCTTGAAGCGCCACAGAATGCCGAAGTAGGAATCGTAGTTCCCTTCGGGCGCGTCGGAGAGGTTCTCGATATTGTTGATCGGAACCGTCAGCGACAGCTCCCAATTCTCGGCGACGCCCCACACCAAGTTGGGCTGGATGGTCCAGCGGTCATCCGTATCGTCGCCGCGGCCATCCCCATTGCCCTCGCTGGTTCGAGCGGTCTCGGTCCAGCGCCCTGCCAACCGCAGGTCCCACGCCCCGCACATAAACGGCGTTGCGTCTGTCACGTTCCAGGTCTCGCCGCCCAGCAGATCGAACTCACTCTTCGCCACGGTCGTGGTGGTGGTGGTGATCCGCGTGGTCTCCTTCTCCTGGGCCCACGCGCAGGTGGCGAGGGCCAGCACGAGAATACTCGTTAGCGTTTGCTTCATCAGCGTACACTCCAAAATGCGTGAACCGGTGAATCCACGCGTCGCGGCGGACCGCGCAGCCGCCGCCGACGCGCACGTTTGCCTAACGGCAACGAAGTTTAGCTATTTATCGGCCTGCGCCAACCGGTTTCTCCGGCCCTGGCCGCATCCATAAGGACACGCCTAGCCCGAAGGCCGTTAGGCAAACGGATCCCGTCAGGAAACCGCCCTCCTCACAGTATCGGGCGAGGCCCCGAAGGGGGCCCGCCAGCACTGCCAGGGGCGGGCGATCTCCCCCAGCACAATGCGGTGCGCGATCGCCGACCAATCGCGCCCCGCAGGGAGCAGCGTCTAGTCTTCCGCGTCGTCGCCGGTCACCCCGAGGAAGTTCGCGGTGATGAAGTTACCGACGATGTTAGCTGGAATTGCGCCCAGCCCGGCGTTGAAGCCAAACTGGACATCAGCCCAGTCGATGCACCCACCGGACAGCAGCGTGCTCAACCCGAACAACGAGAGACCAACGAATCGACTGACTTTGCGCTTCATGGGGCGTTCTTCTCCGCAAAACAGACCAAAAGACCGCAGACCGCAGACCCACGTCCGCGGATGCCGATCCAAATGACGACTGGACGCGAGTACGACGGAACCCCCGCCGCACTCAAAGAGACCATTGTCTTTTCGAATCCGGACGCGGCGCCAACTCGCGATCCAGACTCGACGCCGGCGGCGGACGACCGCGCGTCCACGGCCAAGCGATTCGAGAACCTACACGGAAAACTAGCATCGTCAAGTTCGCGGCGAGAGCCTTCAAAAATTGATCAATAAAATGGATAAAATAGGAAATATACGCTTAACTTGCCTGCTCAAGGCCGCTTCTCAGCACTGGGAACATGTCACGAGGATGACACACCTCGCGGAGCGGCGGAAGGAGTAAGCGAGAAGGTCTGCGAGGCAACACCGAAAGCGAGTAGAGCGATCGAGAGGACGACGCGAATGGCCCACGTCCAGCGCCCCTGCGAGGCACGCAGGGTGTGGGCCACGATGGGCAAGCTGCCTTTCTTGATCTCCGCTTCGGTCAGCGTCCAGTGCACGTAGCCGAGTGTTCCGCCCGGCGGATGCCGCTCGCGCAGGTAGCCGCGAATCGATCGGGCAACGTCGTCGCGGTATTCGGCGGCCGTCCGGTCGCCGATTTCGCGGGCCCGCTTGACGGCCTCCTCGGCCATGTCTCGCGGAAAGTCGCGGCTTTCCTTGACGATCGACAATCCCCAGCAAGTTGCAACTAAAAGCGTGGTTCCGAGGAACACCGTCCACTTGCCGTACGGACGGGCCGGCGAAGCAATGCGGTAGACCACTGCTCCCAGCACCAACCCAAAAAGGGCAAAGAAGAACACGCCGAGGAAGAAAGGAAGCGGCCCGGCATAAGACAACAGCCAGGCCACCGGCAGGCTCACGGGGAGGGCGATGCCGATGCCTGCCCAGAAGCGACCGGCGGGACCGGGCACGTCTTGATCCGGCAGGCGCACGGCTCGTGGCGAGGCAGTGGCAACGGGATCGTTCACGCTTGAGAAGGTTACCGCCTCTCGCGGGTTTCGGAAGTGCGCGACCGAACCGGCTTCCCGGCGTCGCTTGCGGGAGACGGCGCCGGCTCGGGGGGCGGAATCAGCTCGATCACCAAGGTGACAAGCTGCTCCGGCGGAG
>SBAX01000153.1 GCA_005240095.1 Phycisphaera mikurensis | reverse complement strand
GGGTCAGGCCCCAATTTCCGGAACCGATCACGGTGATGCTGTCAATCCGCTGCACGATGGGATTCTATTCGGCCCGGCGGAGCCGAACAAGGTTGGCGTGGGGGAAACTCGTCGTTGACGGGCGGGGCGCGGGGGCTACCATTTGCACCGTGATTCTGATCGTCGATAATTACGACTCGTTCACCTACAACCTCGTGCAGACCATCGGGGCACTCGACGACCGCGCCGAGATGAAGGTCGTCCGCAACGACGAAGCGGGTCTCGACGAGATCGAGACCTGGGGGCCGACGCACATCCTGATCTCACCGGGTCCGTGTACGCCGAACGAAGCAGGGGTGAGCGTGGAGTTGATCCGTCGTTTCGCGGGCAAGATGCCGATCCTCGGCGTGTGCCTGGGTCATCAGTGCATCGGGCAAGCCTTCGGAGGGAAGGTGGTGCGGGCGAGTCGGCTGATGCACGGGAAGACCAGCCCGATCTTCCATCGGGGGTCGGGGATTTACTACGGCCTGTCGAATCCATTTACGGCGACGCGCTATCACTCGCTGACGGTGGAGCGCGCCGCCCTTCCCACGGAGTTTGAGGTCACTGCGTGGACGGATCGCGATGAGCTGATGGGCATCCGGCACAGACAAATGCCCGTTGAAGGCGTGCAATTCCATCCGGAGAGCTTCCTGACCGCTGAGGGAAGTCGGCTGATCGCGAATTTCCTGCGGCAGTGATCCGCGGAGAGCGGTTGGCCTTGAGCGATCCGACCACGTATCCGGCACCGGCGAAAGAGCTGGACGGCTCGCCGGCGGCGCCCACGTCGCGAATGCAACGATGGATGACCCGCTTCGGATCGCCGGGTGCGGCGTGGGCTGCCCTCGCGGCAGCGACGGCCTGCGCGATCTTTCTGGTCACCCAGAAGCTCATCCCCTCGGATGACGCCTACATCACCTTCCGTCACGCCAGGAACCTGATGGATTCGCTGCGGCCCGCGTGGAACATTCACGGACCGCCCGTGCTCGGTTCGACCTGCCCGGCGTTCGTATTCCTGCTTGCGGGGTTCTGCAAGGCTCTGGGCCTCGCGCAGGTGGACAACGCCGCGCTGTACCTGAACGCGGTGTTCCACTTCATCATCGTGGTGCTGACGTATCTGGTCGGCTATGAACTTCTGGGGCGGGCACTTCCATCGTTGTTGCTGGCCATCCTGGTGGGCATCAACGGCGTGGCCGTCTACATCTTCTCGCAGGGGTTCGAGACTGCCATGCTCACGGCATTCCTATTGGGCAGTCTCTATTGCGTGAGACAGAAGCACGACTACCTTGCGCTTGTCCTGGCGTCGCTCGCTCCGCTGGTCCGTCCCGAGGGGATCCTCGCGGCTGTGCTGGTGTGGGCAGTTCTGGCCTGGGAGCGGCGATTGTCGTGGCAGCGGTTGCTCGTGTTTTCCATAGTTCCGGCCGGGTGGACCATCTGGGCCACGGCGTATTATGGATCGCCCGTGCCGCATTCCATCGTTGCGAAGATGCAGTTCTCGGCGATCTATTTTCCGTACGTGGATACGCCACTCGATCTGGTCGATCGGCTGCGGGGCACCCCGCGCGGAGTGGCCGCGTTGTGGAGGCACCCGGCGCGCTCACTGGTCACCGACGGCTGGGCAGCTCCGGAATTTGAGACCCTTGGACAGCTCGCCACGCGATGGATTGTCCTGCTCATGATTCCGCTGGCCTTGATTTCCCTAATACGCAAGCGCGATGGAGTTGTCTATTTCTTGTATCCGCCGCTTTTCCTTCTCCTGTATGGGTTTGTCGGTCACACTCAGCCCTGGTATTTCCCGTCCTTTGTTGTGTTTTCCATCATCGCGCTGTTCTGCGGATTGATACGCTTTGTGGATCTGGTGACATCGTGGATGGGGCGTCCTGCGAAGGGAACGGCGCTCGCCTATCTTGCGGCGTTCGTCGTGTTTCTTAACGCCAACGACTACAAAATCAATCGAGGGGAGTTTGACTACTCGCACAGGGGTTTTCTGTTTCCGGTCAATCCCTGGGGCGTCTTGTGGGACCTGTGGGAAATCCAGCGTTTCACCCATTACCGCACCGCGGCGGAGTATCTGAACTCCAATGCCAATCCCGGCGATCGCGTGCTCACCAGTGAGGTCGGAGTGTTGGGGTATTACTATCGGGGTGAAGTAATTGATTCCGTAGGGCTCTGCTCGCCGGAGGCGCTGGGCTTCTATCCGCCGCCGGAGTGGGACATTCGCGACGGGGCGGGGAACTACTACACGAGGATGAACAACTTCCTGCCCACGTTGATGGTTCAGTCGCTGAAACCCGAATACATCGTGAATTCCCAGGCCTATCTCTTCAATCTTCTTCAGGACGGATCGTCTTTTCCGGAAGAGTATGAGGAGGTGCTGCGGTACGGGCGGATCTGGGGGGAACCGGTGCTCATCTTTCGTCGGAAGTAGGGGCCGGCCGGGGGGCCTCCGCGTAGAAGGCGGACCAGATATGCTCGGCGAAAAGCTGGTGGGCGCGTTCATTGGGATGGGAATCCCGAGCGTTCACCACCAAGTCTTCGGTCGTGCCCGACACTACAGGCAAGAGGTCAACGACGGGAACAGCGTGCGAGGCGAAGAAATCGCGAAGCAGCGCGTGGACTTCCTCCTGGCGGAACTGTTGATCGGGAACTTTCAAGAGGGGCAGCAATACGACGCGGAAGGTCACGCCGCGCTGGGCACAGAAGTCCACGATGGATCGGAGACGTTCGCTCTGCCGCCGCCATAGAGCCCGGTCGCGGTAGCCGTTCTGAAGACAGGGGAAGTATTCCCGAACGCTGGGTGCGCGAGGCACGAGAATCCGGCGGTAGAGGTAGTCCAGAAGGCACGATGAGTCGATGTTGAAGAACTTCGGTTCCGGCGGGCGGGTAGGGTTGAAGGCGTCGGACGTCGGAAGCAGGTCTTCGAGGTCGTTAGCCACGTAGCAGAGGACCACTTCGTCGATGTCATAGCGCGGTTTTCCTTCGCGAATAGCGGCGAATTGCTCGCCTGTGTTCCATCCGGGTTTGGCGAGGTTCATGACTTCGACAGAGCCGCGGGCTCGGCGATCAAAGGCGCTCTGGATGCGATCGGGGAAGCGGTCCTCCGGGCGCTCGATGCCCCATCCATAGGTGAAGGAATCTCCCACGAAGGCGATGCGCCGAACGCCCGGAGACTTGACCCGCGCCCATTCCCGGTCGCGGAACCCTTCGGAGTTGAGATCAGTGTACAGGACGAACCAGCGCCTGGCGGGCAGCGAGACGCCGAAGGAATCCGTCTCCACGCTGGCGAATCGAAAGTAGCTTTCGCCGGCGAGTGCGGCCACGCCAAGCAGGCATAGGAATACCAGCAGGTTGCCGAGAACGAGGCCGAGGCGCTTGTAACGGGTCCGCGGGAAGTAGCGGAAAAAGCACCAGGTGTGGATGAGCAGCGACGCAAAGACGAGCCACCAGATGACGTAGTCCAGAAGATACCCGAAAGCACCGCTGGTGAGCATCAGATGCGGTCCAGGGCCAGATCCACGGCCGGGGCGGAATGCGTCAGGGCGCCCACCGAGATTCGCTCGACGCCGGTCTCGGCGATTTTTCGCACGTTGGCCAAGGTTACTCCGCCGGACGCCTCCAGAGCCACTTTGCCGCGGAGACCCAGCTCATCTCGCCGAGCCACGGCGTCGCGCAATTGAGGAATGGAGAAGTTGTCGAGCAGAATGATGTCGATGCCCACAATCTTGAGCAGCTCCTCGAACTGCTCGAGGGAGGAGGCTTCGACTTCCACGGTCATGGCGTCCGATGACGGCGTTCTCAAGCGATTGAGCATGTCGAAGACCACGCCGGCCAGGCGGGTTGGCGGCACGCCAGTCAGATGGTTGTCCTTGATCAGCACGGCGTCGTGTAGACCCGCGCGGTGGTTGCGTCCGCCACCGCAGCGGACCGCGTATTTGTCCAGCACCCGCCAGCCGGGGATGGTCTTTCGCGTGTCGTAGATTTCGGCGCCTGTTCCCGCGACTGCGTCCACGAATTTGCGCGTGTGTGTGGCCACGGCGCAGAGGCGCTGCAGAGAATTGAGGAAGGTGCGTTCCGCGGAAAGGATGCTACCCAGAGGCCCGCGCACCAAAGCCAGGATCGCAGGTGCAGGATCGAGGGAGTTTCCATCCGTGGTGGCGGCGGTCCACTCCACACGAATGCCGGGGTCGAAGGCGGCGAGGATGGCCTCGGCGACCTCGCGCCCGGCAAAAACGCCCGGGCTCCGGGCCACCAGATGAAAAGAGGCGTCCGCTGCGGGATCGGCGAGAAGCGCAGTGGTGACGTCGCCGGTGCCTACGTCCTCGGCCTTGGCCAGGGCGATCAGTTCGCGCACGAGGGGGTCGTCGGCGATACCCATGAGTGCGATTCTCGGTTGGCACGCAGTACTTGGCAACGAGCTGGTCCGGAGCACTTCACCAAGGATGTGCCGTCGAGTCCAAGCGCCGCCCACGAGGGGCGACGCTACAGTTTTAATCCAACGGTGCTGGCAACAGCCCCGCACGGATCAGGTCCGCGGCACCGGACTGCAAGGACCGTACCAGTTCGGCAAGATCTTTCAGGACGACGCTTGCCCCGGCCTGGTGCAGCCGTCGCTCGGCGCAGCACCCGCAGGTGAGGCCGACGGTGAACAGCTCGGCGCTCTGGGCGGCGCGGACCAACGCCTCGGTGCCGGCCACGACGATGGCCCGCGGATCGGACGCCGCGAGCACACGCAGCTCGTCGGGCCGACGGCGGGGATCGGAGCTCAAGGCCACCGCCTGGGCAAACAGGTTACGTAGGCCCTGCTCTTCAAGGACGGCAAGCCGGGCGGGAAGGTTGGCACCGAGTGTCACCATGTGGCATGGCCCGCGGCGGGCCAGCTCGGCCAAGGCTGCCGGTGCCTCATCGTGGGGATGAAGCTCGCGGATCGATTCCGACGCTTCGAGCTGCTGCTCGAATCGGGCAAGGTAGTCGGCGAGTTTGTGGGGCTTGGCCCCGGGAAGGACCTCGGCCGTGCGGCCCTGGGTGCGAATGAGCCGCCAGAAGGTGGCCTGATCCAGGCGCGACCAGCCCACGGCCGTCGCCGCGGCCTCATGCGCCGCGAACCAAGCCGGGGCGAGGTCCACGATGGGACCCTCGAACTCGATGAGAAACCGCATGGGCTGATTTTCGATTGGCGATTGTCGATTGTCGAATAAAACGCAGAAACACAGACACGCAGAAACACGAAAAGAGGGACGTAGGGACGAAGGGACGTGGGGACGAAGGGGGAGGCGCGGTCAAATGATTCAGGCTTCGAGGTCCACGTGTAGACGCCCGTCGAGGTCGGTGGTGATGCCCGAGTCCTTCGTGGGCTCGTTGGGCGTGGTTGCTTCGGGCTGCTCGTCGGTGTGGCGGCCTTGGCTGCCCTGGCCCTCGGCATCGGCGAAGACGGCGGTGTCCGCGTCGGTGGTTTCGACGGTCGTGCCGGCGTCGTCTACGGTCTTGACCTGCCGTGTGGCGGCGTGGGACTGCCCGGCGCGGTTGGCCTCGCGGTCCTTAGTCGCTTCCCGGGCCTGGAAGCCGGCCTGGGCGGCGGACGCGGCGATGTCCGAGGGAATCTGGGACATTGCGAAGAACCGTTATTCTCGATCCGCCCGGCGCATAAGGGAGGGCGAGGCTCCTGCCG
>SBAX01000412.1 GCA_005240095.1 Phycisphaera mikurensis | reverse complement strand
GTACCGGTCGCGCATCATGCCGCGGAAGGCGTGTTCAAGATCACCGTCCCGCGAACGGACGTTGCCATCCACGTTGACGGCCGGAAGATGGAGCCGTTCGCTGGTTTCACATCCTGGGCGGCGTTCAAGGCCGGCATCGCCGCCGAGTGCATGATCATGGGGGATCTGGTGCTTTTCGAGGACGAGGTCAGCGCGGTCATGGATGCCTGCCTGGATTCCGGGATCGCCGTGACCGCGCTGCACAACCATTTCTTCTTCGACGAGCCGAACGTGTACTTCATGCACATCGGCGGCGAGGGAACGGTTGAACAACTGGCGGGCGGCGTCAAGAAGGCCCTGGACGCGGCGAAGGGCGTGCGGGCCAAGACACCGCAGCCCGCAGGGTCGTTCGGCCTGGCGGCTGTTCCAGAAAAGAACGCGATCACGCCGCAGGCAATCGACGACATCCTGGAGGTCAAAGGCCAAGCCAAGGACGGCATGTACAAGGTGGTGATCGGCCGAACGGTGACGATGGCGTGCGGCTGCGAAGTGGGCAAGGAAATGGGCGTGAACACCTGGGCGGCGTTCGCGGGCGACGACCGTACGGCGATCGTGGACGGGGACTTCGCCGTTCTGGAGGCGGAGCTGCAGCCCGTGCTCAAGGCGCTGCGCAAGTCGGGCATTCATATCGTCGCCATCCATCACCACATGGTCGGCGAATCGCCGCGGATGCTGTTCTTGCACTATTGGGGCGTCGGAAACGCCGCCGATCTGGCGCGCGGCGTGAAGAGCGCCGTGGCCGTGCAGGCTTACGTCGGGAAGGGCGGCTCGTAAGGAGAATGTGATGAACGTTTTCTGAGTCTTGAGAAAATGGAGGATGCCATGTCAAAGGCAAATCGCTGCGTAGTCGTCACGCTGTCGTGCATTGCTTGGGCAACTGCGGCGGTCGCTCAGCCTGCGCTGCAAGCCGTAAGGACCGACGCCCCGCCCAAGCTGGACGGCTCGGCGGACGACGCGGTGTGGAAAGCCGCGACCGAATCGAAGCTCGAGGCTGAGGGTCGCGGCGGCGACGCCAAAGGCAAGAAGGTCGCGGTCACTCTCAGGGCCGCTTACGACAAGGAGAACGTCTACTTCCTGCTTCGCTGGCAGGATGCCGCCAAGGATGAAACGCACAAGTCCTGGGGGTGGAACGAATCGAAGGGTGCCTACGAGGCCGGCGCCCCCGGACAATCGCGCCCCGCAAGAAGTAACCTACCACGGTGTGGAAGCGATCGGCGGCGATATCGTACTCGCGGCCAACGAGGGGCGGTCCTACGTCGACGCGGTGGATGTCCGCAGCGGTAAGTTGCTCGACCGGCTGACCGACGTCTCCAAGCCGTGCTGCGTGGAAAAGATCCCTGGCGGCGAGGGCGGCGGGGAGGTCAGAGTCCTCGTCAGCAACATCGGAGACGGAACGCTGCAATTCGTTGACGTTGACCCGCGCGGAAAGATGAAGACGCAGGCCAAGGTTCAGGTTGGCAAAGCGCCAAAGCGCGTGGCGTTTCTGCCCGGTTCGCCATAGTCGGTCGGGGAAGAGCTTTTGAATCGACTGGAAACGCTGGATCAAGACTTGCCGGGGCCAGCTGCGCCCCCTACCTCGAGCGTCGCGGGTCCCCCATTGGCCCACGCCTTGCGCTTCTGGCTCAAGCTCGGGTTCATCAGCTTCGGGGGGCCGACGGGGCAGATCGCCATCATGCACGAGGAGGTCGTCGATCGCCGCAAGTGGATCGGCGAGTCGCATTTCCTGCACGCCCTCAATTACTGCATGTTGCTGCCCGGCCCGGAGGCCCAGCAACTGGCCACGTACATCGGCTGGCTGCTGCACGGCACGCTGGGCGGGCTCGCCGCAGGCGTATTGTTCGTGCTCCCCTCTGTGTTCATTCTCTGGACGCTCAGTTTTGTTTACGTCACCTACGGAAACGTGGGCTGGGTGGCTGCGATCTTCTATGGCCTCAAGCCCGCGGTTATTGCCATCGTCGCCCACGCCGTCTGGCGGATCGGCAAGCGGACATTGAGGACGCCGCTGACGTGGTTTCTATCGGCCGGCTCTTTTGTGGCGATTTTTTTCTTTCGAGTGCCCTTCCCGCTGATCATCCTTTCCGCAGGACTGCTTGGTTTGGTGCTGAGCGGAACACGGTGGCGGCGGGCCGTCGTCTTTTCTTCCAGTGCGCATCCGGCGACGGCAAAGCCTGTGGAGAGCGAGCCGGTCCTTCCCCCGCGCGCCAGGCCGACTTTGGGTCGCGCGGTGAGGGTCTTGCTCGTCTGCCTGATTCTGTGGGCTGTTCCGATCCTGGCCGTGGGCTCCTGGCTGGGTTGGAACCATGCTGTCACCCAGGAGGGGCTTTTCTTCAGCAAGGCCGCCATGGTCACCTTCGGCGGGGCATACGCGGTGTTGCCCTACGTCGCCCAGCAGGCCGTGGAACGCTACGAATGGCTCTCATCCACGCAAATGCTTGACGGTTTGGGCCTTGCCGAGACGACGCCCGGCCCGCTCATCATGGTCGTGCAATTCGTGGGATTTCTGGGCGGGTGGAACCATCCTGGAACGCTCTCGCCTCTGACCGCAGCGACGTTCGGGGCGTTGCTGACTACGTGGGTCACCTTCACTCCATGCTTTCTCTGGATCTTCCTGGGTGCGCCCTATGTGGAGACGATGCGAAAGAACGACCGCCTGTCGGGCGCGCTCACGGCTATTTCCGCGGCCGTCGTCGGCGTGGTGCTGAACCTCGCCGTCTGGTTCGCGGGCGACGTCCTCATGCCCGAGGGCAGACGCCTTGACCTCTTCGCCGCCGCCATGAGCGCAAGCGCATTCGTCATCCTTCTAAGAACGCGTGCCGGCGTGGTTTCCGTCATCTCCGCCGCCGCTATTGCGGGCTTGGTGTACCGTAGCGTGGTGCAATAGGAACCGATTCGGTGCTTTCCACGGGTGCAGATACCGGCGACGGGCGCGGCGGGCGCTCCATGAGGAACGACACCCGACCCACGTCCTCCGGGCGCAGGACCTTCTGCAGGATCCGCTTGGTCAGCCGCTGGTCCGTGCGGCGGGTCACGTGGGTGAGCACGATCTGGGCCTCCGGCACGGCCGCACAGACCTTGGGCAGGTCGTCCACGTGGATGTGCCGTCCCGCCCGGGCCCGCTCTACGTGGTCCCGATCGAAGAACGTGCACTCCACCAGCAGCACCTTGCTCTTGCGCACGAAGTCCAGGTCCAGGAAACGCCCGATGGCCGTGTCGCCCGTGTACGTCAGCAGCACGATTTCGAAGTTCTCGTCGATGACCACGCCCTGCTTCTTGAGCTCCACCAGCTGCGGCCCGGTCTTCCCGGCGAATTCGGGCTTGAGCTTGTGCCGCCGCTCAATCAGCGAATACCCCAGAGCATTGCCCGCATGATTCACCGCGAAGGCGCGAACCAGCAGACTGCGGCGAATCTCCACTTCTTCGAGGTGATCCACTCCGTAGACGTGTCCCGGCGAAGGGTGCCCTTCGATATCCGACCAGACGTCCATCAGCTTCTGGATGGGCTGCGCCAGAGCCCGATGGACGATAACTCGTCCCGGCTGAAGTCCCACGAAGGTGCGTTGAGAAAAGTAGTAGGCAACCCCCGCGGCGTGGTCCATATGCCCATGGCTTAAGGCAACATTGTCGATGGGGATGACCTCCCGCGGGGCCCGGCCTACGTCGAAGGCGACGTTGTGCTCGGGCGCAATGACCACGGCCTCCTCCCCGGCCACGGAGTAGCCCAACACCCGAACACCCCCGACCACCTTCTCGACCAGCCTGCCCATAGAAACTTCGCCTTCCGGCGGGGAATTGTACGAAAATGCCTGAGAATTGACACCCAACATCTGGTGGAGGTAGCCTAGCACCCGTTCCAGATGCTGCGTAGCGGCCGGGGCGAGTGGTCGTTGGCTGGTTTCCCGTTACAGCTCTGATTCCGCCCATCGTCCGCCGCCACGAACCATTGAGGCGGGCCATGCTCTGTCCTTCGTGCAAGAGCAACGACAACAAAGTCATCGACTCCCGCGTGACCGAGGGCGGGTCGGCCATTCGCCGCCGACGCGTCTGCCAGGGCTGCAACCGCCGCTTCACCACCAAGGAGCGCGTCGAGGAGGAAGTGCGCCTCACGGTGATCAAGGCCAACGGGCAGCGCGTGCCCTACAACCGGGAGAACGTGGTCAACGGAGTGGCCCGGGCCTGCACCAAGCTGGACATCGGCGAGGAGCAGGTGCTGGAGCTGGTCGATCGTGTGGAGGAGGATATCTTCGCCCACCACGATCGCGAGGTGAAGACCGAGCAGATCGGCCAGTACGTGGGCGCCCACCTTCGCAAGCTCAACCCCGTGGCCTACGTGCGCTTCATGAGCGTTCACCGCAAGTTCGCCACCGTCGATGCCTTCATCGAGGAAATCAGCGACGTTCGCGAACGCGAAGCGCACGACATCCCCGCCCAGCAATCGCTCTTTGAGGGTTGATCGTAAAGTCGCGGATTACGCCTCGACGACTTCGGGCACTGGCTGCTTGGTGACGGTGGCTTGCGGCGCCCAGGTGTGGGTCGCTTCGAGCAGGCGCCGCCTCGTGGGGGCGCCCCGGCGGCGCATGCGGGTCAGTTCCCGCCGCCGCACGTGCAGGTCCATTAAGGCGGATGTTCCGTTGGGGTCGAAGCGAAGCACCGGCGAACGCCCGCCCTCGCTGAGCACTGAGATAATCCGTTCTAGACACTCGTTGCGGTAGCCGGCCAGCAGATCAGGCGACAGGTCCCATCGCGAATAGCGGTGCCACAGCCCCATCGTCCGCCGGAAGCCCTGCCGCACGGTGAGGGCGTTCATGCGATCGAAGAGCAGGCGATTGAGCTCGTAGGACAGGAACGTGTCCGTAATGTGCTCCTGCAGGCTCGCGTGATGATGGTCGTGGTCGTATTCCAGCAGATCTTCCAGCAGTCCCCAGGTCGCAGACGTCTGTGCCGCATCCGCCCGCAGCTCCCAGTAGAAGTGCCCGAAGTTCATCGAGCAGTTGCTCACCGCGATCTGCCGCGGGATGTACTTCCCGTGGGCCACGGTGTCCGCCGCAAGGTGCGACAAGTAGCCGTACGCGAAGGACTCACCCCGGTCGTCGCGGGCGGACTCCAGAAGCCGAAACGCCGTGGACCAGTGGTGGCAGAACTGCTTGACCCGGCTAAGCCGCTTGGCGAAGACGATGTCGGCGGCGATGTTGCCGTACAGGTAGGCTATGCGATGCCGCGCCAGGATGGCCGCGATGGCCGCGGGCAGTAGACCCAGTCGGCTGAGAATCGCGCCCCCCAGCTCCACGTGTGTGGCCGGACCCCATGCCCATGCCGCGTCCGCGCAGGACAACACGGCGATCGCCGCGAGGCCAACAATCAGCGTTCGGGAACCAGCCCGCATTTTCGACTTGTCCCTCCTCAGATTCTTATTCATCGGATGGAGTGGGGATATTACCGCACCGCACCAATCGCCCGCGATCCCCCGGTCGCGGTCCGCCTCCATTATACGTATTCGCCAACCTCCCGGTTAGGCCGAAAACCGGGCTGGTGCGGGTTTTTACGCGGGGACAGCCCCTATTGGGAGGGCGAGGGCTTCGGCGGGGAGCTCAGCAGCCGAACCGCTCCTGCCGAGCCTACGGTGGGGTGGCCGCCGGCTCCTTGGAAATCGGCTTGCGGGGTGATGACCCGTCGACTTCGATGTCGGTGATACTGCCCGACCAGATCTCCTCCCGATCAAAGACCACCCCGATGTCCGCCGCGCCGTTGACGAACTTGCCCTTGAGCGTCATCCGCATCGCACCTTCCGGCGTCAGTTTGGAGTTCTGGGCATCGAACTTCAGGCTCGTCAACCCGCCGTGCCTGCTGCGCACTTGATCCAGCCAGGCGCTCAAGGTCCGATCATCCACCGACTCATCGAAATCCGTGGAAGTCAGTTCCCGAAGGGCCACGACCTGCGCCGCCGTGTCCCCGCCGGAGTTGAACACCGTCTCCAACTGTGCCGGCACTTCCATCATCTGCCCCCACACCAGAAGCCCTGCGAAGATCACGGCCGAGATCGCGCCGGTGAGCAGGGAGATCGGAATCGCCGCCACCGCCAGCCCCAGGCCGCGGCGCCGCCCGCCACGCGTGGTGAAAAACGCCACCACCGCGAAGAGCAGGGCCAGCACCGCCGTGACCCCGATGAAGCCCAGCAGCGCCAGAACAAACGCGGCGATCGCCGCCGCACTCCACGGCGCCGGACCGTCTTGCGGAGCCGGCCCGCCGTACATCGCGGGGACCGGTGGTGGATAGGGTGGAGCCCCAAAAGTCGTCATGTCAGGTTCCTTTCAAAGCTGACTTCATCCCACCGCGGCTGCCGCCGGCATCAAGGACGAGCCACCTGTTGCGATCCCAGCACGTGGGCCCAGAAACGATCGGCCACCGCCGGCGCGAAAGCCCCTTTTCCCACCTCCACCACCGGAATTCGTGTCGTCGCTTCGGGATGCTCCAAGCCGTAGAGCAGGGCGGCTTCGGTCTCCCGAATGACGCGGAAGCGCAACACGTCGAGGCTCTCCTGGCGCGACCGTGCGACCTGCATCAGCGCCCGTCTTCATGATGCCCGTCCGTGGCTTCATCCTGATCGCCCGTACGCACAGGAGATTGCATATACCAGCACATCCCGATTGCCGCCGCCGCGCCTACCGAAATGAACTGGATCGGCAGCACCCGCAGGAAGGGGCTGGCCGGAATGTTCGCCGGCAGCCCGCCGCCGCCTGGCCGCAGCCACGCCCACGCGTATCCGACCACGGCCAATGCCCCCACCGCCACCAGCGTCGGCAGCGGCGACCGCGTGGGCGCCAACCGATGTGCGAGATATGCCGCGAGGCAAACCGTCGCCGCCACCAGGAAGCACGCCTGACCGTGTTCGATCGCCCGGGCGGTGACGCCGCCGCCGAGAATGTAGAAGACCACCAGACCGCTCAGCAGAGTCACGCCTGCGTGTCGCCACTCCTGCTCGGACGTCTCCCTCGCAGCACGTGCCGAAAACCAGCGGGTGACAAGCTCTGTCACCGCCGCAGCAATCGCGATCACACCGAACCACAGCACCGCCTCAAGCGCCAGCTTTCCGGCCAGCGCAGAGTACGTTTGCGGGCTGCTGTCGGGCCGCTGAAGCAGCAGGTATACGGCCGACTCTCCCCGCAGGGAGACCACCGCCAGCCCCAGTGCCGCCGCGAACGTGCCCACGTGCGGCAGGCGACGTCCCGCCAGTACGGTGGCCAGCGCCGCGGTCACGCCGGCCAGCCCCGCCGCCTGAAGGAGCATCGCCACCGGGCGGGTGCGTGTGAGGATGCTCACCGCCCCCTGGGGATCGTCCGGGGCCATCGCCAGCCACCCCACGGTGAGAAAAATCGTCCCCGCCAGACCCCACGACGCCCAAACCGAGGCCCGCTCGATCAGCGTCGGGTGTGAGTCCCCTTTTTCCCCCCTTGTAAACGGGGGATGCTCACCCGCCTCCCCCCTTAGTAAGGAAGG
>SBAX01000440.1 GCA_005240095.1 Phycisphaera mikurensis | reverse complement strand
CCTGCGACAACTGCGCGGAGGTCGCCAACGCGGACCAGTCCGACGGCGACGAAGACGGCGTAGGCGACGACTGCGACAACTGTCCGGGGACGGCCAACGACGATCAGGCCGACGCCGACGGCAACGGCGTGGGCGACGCCTGCGAGGGTGATGCCGATGGCGATGGCGCCCCGAACGGCGAGGACAACTGCCCAACTACCAGCAACCCCGATCAGGCCGACACCGACGGCGACGGCGTGGGTGATGCCTGCGACAACAGCCCCCAGCCCAATCCCGATCAGGATGACGACGACGGTGACGGTGTCGGCGATGTCACCGACAATTGCCCGCTGAATCCCAACGCCGATCAGGCCGACGGCGATGGCGACGATCTGGGCGACGCCTGCGACAACTGCCCCAACGACGCCAATACCGACCAGGCCGACGAGGACGACGACGGCGTGGGCGACATCTGCGAAGGCGATCAGGACGGCGATGACGTGCCCGATGACGAGGACAACTGCCGCACCCTGGCCAATGCCGACCAAGCCGACACCGACGGAGACGGCGTCGGCAACGCCTGCGACAACTGCCTGAGTGTAGCCAACTCCAACCAGGCCGATTCCGAGAGCAACGGCCTCGGCGACGGCGTCGGCGACGCCTGCGACAACTGTCGCAACGTGGCCAACCAAAACCAGCTCGATCCCGACGGGGACGGCGTAGGCAGCGCCTGCGACAACTGCCCACTGATTGCCAACGCAAACCAGGCCAACGCCGACGGTGACTCCTGCGGCGATGCCTGCGACGACGCCACCTGCGGCGGTGGGGGAGGCACGCAACCGCAACCTGTTCAGGTCAACGCGGGTGTCGACCGAGCCAACGTGTGCCCCGGCTCCTCGGTCACACTCGACGCCACCTCGACGCCGGCCAATGCCGCCATCACCTGGTCCCAAATCGGTGTGCCGTCCTTGGGCATCAATGGGGCCGTCGATCCCGTGACCTTTACTGCCCCGGGCACGATCCAATCCGGCGCGATCTTCAACCTCCAGTTCCAGGCCACCGGCACGGCGGCTGGGTTCAATGCAGGCACCGATACGATGCAGGTTGGCACCCGCCCCGTGGACACCAATGCCGTGTCCACCAAATCCAGCGGCGCCGCACAGCCGGGCGATCTCGTGACCATCGACTTGGCCGACGGAACCAACCCCGCGCTCGTTCCCGTCTGGGTACAGGATGTCTCCGATGCCATACGCGTGACCCTCACGCCCGGCCCCGGTGCCCAGGAAGCCCAGTTCACCGCTCCGGAGGTCAATGCCACCACGGACCTGCACTTCGTGGCCGTCATCAACTGCGTCGACGGCGCTGCGGGTGCCGCCCAGGGCGGACGGCTTACCGTGCCCATTCAGGTGGCGACGATCGAACTGACCTTGCCGGCCACCATCGCGGAAGGCGAGACCTTGAATCTCTTTACGGTCACCACGGTCAACGGCGACGCTTGCGCCGCCGACCAGACCTGTGGCGGGGTGTCGCTGGCCGAGCGCGGCCTGGAGGTGCTCTTCTTCGCCGCCCAGCCGGGCGACGGCGCCCTGCCGCCCGGCGTGGACGTGACCATCGACCAAGACACCGGCGTGCTTACGGTCAGCAGCGGCGCGGGCGAGACCATCGAGATCACCGCTCGCCTCTTCGGCACCGCCGGCGAACTCGCCAACAACGAAGGCGACAACGACACCATCGACATCATCGCCGGTGGCGGCGGTGGCGGCTGATCTCGCAGCGAACCGCGGGCTTCAGCCCGCGCGGATGTTCGAGTCCAAGACGGGAGGGTGAGGCTCCTGCCGAGCCATGCCTTCCCCCTCTCCCCCGGGCGAGGGGCTAGGGGTGAGAGCTGTGCCGCAGCGACGCGCGGACGTGAGAGGGCGACGCCGCTGCCGGTCCCCGTGTGATCAGTACCGCGACCGTCAGGGAGCGGGCTTGACTGCGATGAGCGTCGTGTCCCCGCACGTGCTCGGCAAGAGCACTCCAATCCCTTCAGAGAGGCGCGAGGCGAGGTCGTGCTCGCAACCGCTTCAGCGGCGACACATGCTAGCCCACGGCGCGAGCCGTGGGTTCAAAGGAGCATGACAAAGCAAGCCCCTCTAGGGGCGACACATGCTTCTCTCTCACCGTATCCGTCGCACGTCCGTTCGCCGCCCAACCTTTGCCTCCCGTCCTCGACCCCGCTAAAACACCGTTTCCGAACCGAGCCCCAAACGCCGGGCGCGGGGTTGACGCTTCCGCGCTTTGACGGGGCGATCAGTCGCTGGCGCTCTCGGCTCGGGTGTTTTTTAGAAGAGACAACGACATGAAAGTCCACGAATACCAGGCCCGGCAGCTACTCTCCGAGGCAGGCGTCCCGGTTCCCCCCGGCCACGTCGTCGAAAACCCCACAGACGCCGTCGCCGCCTACAACGCCATCGGCGGGCGCGCCGTCGTAAAGGCCCAGGTTTTCGCCGGCGGTCGCGGCAAAGCCGGCTTCGTCAAGCTCTGCAACTCCGCCGACGAAGTCAAAGCCGCGGCCACTTTCATGCTCGGCAACCGCATGGTCTCCCCCCAGACTGGGCCGCAGGGCGTGCCCGTAAAGAAGCTGCTCCTCGCCTCCGCCGTGGACATCGAGAGCGAATACTACGCGGCCGTCGTCGTGGACCGCGCCAAGCGCCGCCCCGTGCTCATGGTCTCCCGCGAGGGCGGCGTGGAGATCGAGCTCGTCGCCCATCGCAACCCCGAGGCCATCGTCAAGCGCTGGTTGCATCCGCACCTCGGCCTCCTCGATTTCCAGTGCGCCCAGCTCGTCGCCGCCCTGGGCTTCAGCGACAAGCAGCAGGCCAAGGCCGCCGAAAAAGTCATCCGCGGCCTCGTCAAAGTCTTCTACCAGTACGACTGCTCCCTCGCCGAGATCAATCCCCTCGTGCGTACCAAGTCCGGCGAGATCCTGGCCATCGACGCCAAGATGAACTTCGACGACAACGCCCTGTTCCGCCACCCCCGCCTGCGGGAGATGTTCGACCCCACCGAGGAGAACCCCAACGAACTCCGCGCCAAGGAGCACAACCTTTCCTACATCGCCCTCGACGGCAACATCGGCTGCCTGGTGAATGGCGCCGGCTTGGCCATGGCCACCATGGATATCATCAAGCTCCACGGCGGCGATCCCGCCAACTTCCTCGACGTGGGTGGCTCGGTCACCGCGGAGGGGGCCATCGAGGCCTTCCGCATCATCCTCGCCGATCCCAAGGTGAAGGGCGTGCTGGTCAACATCTTCGGCGGCATCGCCAAGTGCGACACCATCGCCGAGGCCCTCATCAAGGCCGCCAAGGAAGTCGGCTTCAACGTCCCCGTCGTCGTCCGCCTCGAAGGCACCAACGTGGACCGCGCCCGCCAGCTCCTCAAAGAGGCCGCCATCCCCCAGCTCATCCCCGCCTCCGACCTCACCGACGCCGCCAAAAAGGTTTGTGCGAAGGTGGCATAGTCTGATGGAACGTGAGGCCCCGCACTCCCAACTACCGCAAGCTCGCCCGCTATCAACGATGGCTCTTGTGGCAGGTGTTTGGCAATGTAGCCCTCTACGTGGCCATGATGCTGCTTCCACCAGCCTTTTCGGCACGGGCAGGACCCGCGGCGTCCACGATCCTCATTGCAACCTCAGGGTCGTGGGCTGTCCTGATTCTGGCGATGGCGGTGACCGTCGTCCTTGTCCTACACGCCGAAGGCAACCACGTATTGATGATCATCCTCTGTGCGCTGTGCGCGTTCGCTCCATGCGCAAACTTCGTGCTTCTGGTACTTGTAAACAACAGCGCCACGCGGACCCTGCGTCGCGCCGGGATTCTTGTGGGATTCATGGGCGCCAGCGCTGCGGAGGTCGAACGCGCGCTGAACCCTGATCTGTGCAAAGGCTGCAGCTACAACCTCACCGGCAACGTCAGCGGCATCTGCCCCGAGTGCGGCCGCCCGACCTGGGCGTAGCCTCCAGTCTGGCACCAGCCCGGAGTCGGTGTCGGAACCGGCTTTCCTTGTGGGCGTTTGCGGACCGGCCTACAATGTCACTATGCGATGGCAAGATTACATCTCCGTCGATCCCAACGTGTGTCATGGCAAGGCCTGCATCAAGGGCACCCGCGTGATGGTCTCCGTCGTGCTGGATAACATCGCAGCCGGCCATACCGTGGATGAGATCCTGCGCAGCTATCCCACGCTCTCCCGCGAAGGCATCGAGGCTGCCGTCCGATACGCCGCTGAGCTCGCACGCGAGCGAATCGTTCCGCTCAGTCCGGAAGCCGCGTGATGCGCTTTAAGGTCGACGAGAACCTTCCCAACGAGGTCGCGCTCCTCCTGCGCGAAGCAGGTTACGACGCGGCCACCGTCTATGATGAGGCGCTCGTCGGTTCCCCGGACCCCGTTCTCCTCGACGCGTGTCGTGCCGAGGAGCGGATTATGATCTCACTCGACCTCGGATTCGCCGACATAAGGGTTCACGCAGGGGCCACGTCGCCGGGTGCAATTGTAATCCGCGCCAAGGTTCAGGAAGTTGAGCACGTGATGAAGATTATGCGTGATCTGGTCGCGATTCTCTCAAGTGAGTCTCCAGCCGGAGCTGTCTGGGTCGTTGATGAACGCCGCGTCCGAATGCGCCCGCTTGGCAAGGCACCGCGTTGACCAGTTGAGGGCATAAAGCCCCCTTCGGCGCGCACCCCAACCCTCCGCGATGCGCCACGGGAATCGATACCGAGTCGACGATCTACAAGTCGCCGTAGGGCACGCAGTTCTTCGCGTGGTGCCGGTCGGCCTCGCACTGGTTCGGATAGATCTTCCCGTTGTCGCAGATCACCGGGGCATAGATCTTCGGGCACACCGGCGGGCCGGCCAGGGCCACCGAAATCGACACCGCCGCCAGAGCCGCCACACCAAGAACCGCCAGCTTCATAAATGTCCGTCTCATCGCTCTCCTCCGTTGGTTTCAAAAAGCGCCGCGCCTTCGTCAGCAGCGCCGCTCCTCGCCGTCCCGCGGTACCAAGGGGACTGACTTAGCGGTTCCCCTTGCCAAGGGGACTGATTTAGCCGTCCCCCTTACCAAGGGGGACTACAGGGGGTTGCGGCGAAGCACACCACTTCGGCACGACGCTACCTCCCTCCTCGCCGGCTTGTCAATTCAAGGCTGCTTTCTGCCGGACGGAAAAAAAGCCCCGGCGCCGCCGGCCGGAATTCGCTTGACAGCCCTTCCTCTTTGACCTAACCTGCCGACCTAGGAGTTGAGCGAAAGCTCCACACCTTTGAGCCAAGGAGAGGCTATGTCCACAAGAAATCACAATACGGCATTGGGCTTGATGTTCTCGTTGGGTTTCTGCGCTTTTCTGGGCGGGTGCAACGTTGATCGCGTCGCCGAGCGCGACCGCACCCCGAAGGGAGCGGACCTGGCCGCTGCAAGCGGCCCTCGCGCCCCGGCCTCTACCGCCGGGCTTTCCGTGGTCGAGCGGGGCGAGGTCGACCTGGTAGAGAACGTCCTTGCAACTCGCGCCGCATACCATGAAGGCCTGGAAAGGCTTCGCGACTACTACCGCGACCACGGCTACATCACCAAGCAGTCCTGGGCCGATTTCGAGCTGGAAGGCGCCCGCAAAGTCAAGGCCTTCCGCTATCTTCTGGACAGCGAGATCCCCTCCGACCGCCTGCGCCCGACGGACTCCATCTCGGAGGCCGACGTTCTGTATGAGATGGGCTGTGAAATGATGCGCAAGGGAGGCCACGGCGTGCCCTTGTTCTACAAAGAGAAGACCATGATCCAAGCCGCGGACACCTTCCGCCAGCTCATCGAGCAGTACCCCAGCTCTGACAAGATCGATGACGCCGCTTTCATGCTCGGCGAAATCCATAAGGAATACCTTCCCGATCAGGAGCCGCTCGCCGTCAAGTGGTACGAACGCGCCTGGACCTGGGACCCGCACACACCCCATCCGGCCCGTTTCCAGGCGGCCGTGGTCTACGACTTCCGCCTTCACGACCGCGACCGCGCCTTGGAACTCTATCAGAGCGTGCTCAAGGAAGAGGCTTCCAGGGGCAGTAACGTCCGCTTCTCGACCCGTCGGATTGAGGAGTTGATTCGCGACGGCGGGGCGGTCACTGCCCAGGTCACAACGGTCGATAAGGTGCCATAGAGAGACGTAAACGGACGCTACGGGTATGCTGGTGGGTACGCCACGATGCCGCCAGTCTTCCGCTATCTGTCCGCCTCGATCCTCCTCCTGCTCCTGATCACCGCCGGTCTGGGCTTCTTCGACCCAGCCGCCACGCCCGACCGCCACGTGCTTCTGGCTGTCCTAACGCTGCTTTTGAGCTGCGGCGTCCAGGTCCTGGCGTTTACGTATCTGACGGTCACGGGAAAGGTCATTGCCCAAGCCATTCACCTCGGCGGGCTCGACCTGGCCGCGTTGGACGAGGCCAAGGCAATCAAGCGCAGCCTCGCACGAACGCTGGGGGCGTTGGTGCTGATGATGGTGGCGGCGACGGCCAGCGGCGCGGCCGCCTGGCGCAGCGGCGATCCGCACACCTATCACCTTTCCGCGGCGTTCCTGTTGCTTGCCGCCCACGCCTGGGCCCTCTTTCGCGAGTATGGGCTGATCGCAAGAAACGCCCTGTTGCTTGACCGCACGCTGCGTGATTACGAACAACGCAAGCGGCAGGCGCGTCGCTGAGGCCAGGGATGTGCCCAAGACATAGACCTTCAGCCGCTTGTGTCTGTCGATTCCCACCCGTAGCCTGTGAGCCATGCACTCTTCCGAAGACGGCAAGTTGATGCGCGGGGGCGAGCTGGCCCGGCGCATACTGGATGAGCTTCGGGCGAAGATTGCGGCCCTGCGAGCGCGGGGCGGGGCGGCTCCCACGCTGGCCACCATCATGGTCGGGGATGACCCGGCCTCGCATGCCTACCTGGTAGCCAAGGACAAGCGCTGTAGCGAGATCGGCATTGAGTGCCGCCGGGTGACACTCGCCAAGGACACGACCACGCAGCGACTGGTAGAGGCGGTTACGGCGCTGGTGGAGGATGCCAGCGTTCATGCGATACTCGTGCAACACCCCGTTCCCGAGCCCATCGACAAGCGTGCCGCCTTCGAGGCCATCCCTTTAGCTAAGGACGTGGACGGCGTCAGCTCCGCTTCGCTGGGCAGGGTGATCCTGGGCATGCCCGCGTTTCCCTCCTGCACCCCCGCGGGGATCATGCGTCTGCTGCGGGAGTACCAAGTTTCTTTGGACGGGGCCGACGCGGTGGTGGTGGGGCGAAGCCCGATTCTGGGGCGTCCCATGGCCTCGATGCTCATCAACGCCCACGCAACGGTCACCTTGTGTCACTCGCGGACCCGTGACTTGCCGGCAATCATCGGCCGGGCCGACGTGCTCATCGTGGCCATGGGCAAGCCGCGGTTTGTGCAGGGGGGCTGGCTCGAGCGCGGGGCTGTGGTCATCGACGCGGGGTACAACGCAGGAAACATCGGCGACGTGGATTTTGATTCCGCGGTGGGGCAGGCTGCGCTGATCACGCCGGTGCCCGGGGGCGTGGGTCCGATGACCATCGCCACGGTGCTGGAGCACACCGTGCAGGCATGCGCGGCGCAGCTCGGCGTGCCCTACACTGATCTTTAACCATGCAGACGCCCGCGTTACTGCCCCAGCCCAAGCGCTTCCAGCGCACCACGGGATCGGCAATCCTCGACGCCCGCTGCCATGTCATGCTCGCCTCCGCCGATGAGCGGCTGCAGAGCGCCATTCACCGCTGGCGTAGCAACCTCCCCGCGCCCAGCGGGGACACCCGACGGCCGGTGGACGTACGCATCACAGTCGACAAATCGGTCAATGAAAAGCCCGGCGGCTATCGCCTGGTGGTGACGCCCGATGCGGTTGCCATCGTGGGGGCCAGCTCCGCGGGCTGCTTCTACGCACTCCAGACCTTGGATCAACTGCGCGGCGGCACGGGCGAGGTGCCGTGCTGCGAGATCACGGATTGGCCTGATTTTCCGACGCGCGGCCTGCTGCATGACGTCAGCCGTGGGAAAGTGCCCACACTCGATACGCTCAAGCTCATTGTGGATCGTCTGGCATCGCTCAAGGTCAACCAACTGCAACTCTACATCGAGCACGCCTTTACGTTCGAGTTCGATCCGCAGATCTGCGGAGCCGACGACGGTCTGACCCCGGACGAAGTCCGTGAACTCGACGAGTACTGCAAAGAGCGTTTCATCGACTTGGTCCCCGCCGTCGCGACGCTGGGCCACATGGGGAAGATCCTCTCCATGCCGAAGTACCGCCATCTGGCAGAGATCGAATGCAACCAATCCTGGGGAGAGCTGGACTGGCCGCGGCGGGCGCGGGGGTTCACCTTGGACATCGCCAATCCCGAGTCGTTCACGCTGGTTGAGAGAATCTGGTCAGAGATTCTGGACGCGTTCTCCGGTCCGGTCGTGAACATCTGCGGCGATGAGCCCTGGGACTTAGGAAAAGGAAAAAACGCCCAAAGATTCGCAGATGGAATTGGTCGGCCCTACATCGACCACATTCTGCGAACGTATGACCTCGGCGCCTCGCGCGGGCGCGGAGTGCAGGTCTGGAGCGACGTGATCTGCAAGCACCCCGAGCAGTTCGGCCGACTGCCCTCCGATCTGACGGTCCTGCACTGGGGCTATGACGACAACGCGGACTACGCCGGGACCGCGGCGTTCGTGAAGGCGGGCCTGGACACGTTCGTCTGCCCGGGAATCAGCGGTTGGAAGCGGATCCTGCCCGCCATGACCCTGGCCGAGCGCAACATCTCTACCTTCGCCAAGGCCGGTCGCCAGTGCCGGGCCAAGGGGCTGATCAACACTGACTGGGGCGATCACGGCCACTTCCACACCCTGGGCTCCTCCTGGCACGGCATCGCCCTCGGCGCGGCCTGCGCCTGGACGGCGGATCATCCGACAGGAAGCCCATTCGACGAAACCTTCGGCAAGAGCGTCCTCGGCCTCGAAGATCCGTCCGTGATGCCTCTGCTTCGCACGGCCGCGGCGATCGGGGATGCCTGCGAAACGTGGAGGTTGTTCTGGCAACCGGCGGCTCAAATGAGCGAGTCGCCCCTGCTGGCGAGGGAAGCACTCGAAGGATCATGCGACGCGGCGATCCAGGCGAGTTGGTTGTTGCGGGCGGCGTGTGACGCGGCGAAGCGCGGCAGGCCAAGCGGTGGGGCAACGCCCGCGCCGGAGCGTGCCCAAGATCTGGCCGATCTCGCCATTGGTTACGCGTTTACTTCTGGGTTCGTGGGCAAGGCAGAGTTCGCCCGCGAACTGGCAAGTGGCACATCCGACCGCGCCATTCCATGCATGAGCCAACTGGCCAGCGACCTCTGGATACTCCAAACGCATGGTGAAAACGCTAGGTTCGCGGAATGTTGGATGGCGCGGAATAAGGCATCGGGGTTGATGGATATTCGCCGGGCGCTGGCCAGGGTTGCGGACGACGTTCGTGTGGCGGCGCTGGAACGCAGAAGCTAGGAGCATCGAATGTAGCGTCGGGGCTTGTCCCCGGCGCTTGGCTCCGCGGCGTGCTTCGACATCCAAGCGCCGCCCACAAGGGGCGACGCTACACTCTGACCTTGACATGACGTCGTTGCATGGAGGCTAGCTGTTGAGTTTCGGTTGGGTTGATTGGTCGGTTCTTGCGGCCTATTTCGCGATCACGCTGCTGATCGGCCTTTGGTTCGGGCGGCGGGAGCGCAGCACGCACGATTTCTTTCTCGGCGGGCGCAGGCAGCATTGGCTCCTGGCAGGCATGTCCATCATCGCCACGGAGGTCAGTGCCCTGACCGTCATTGCCGTCCCGGGAAGCTCATTCCAAACCGACTGGTCCTATCTGCAGATGTACGCGGGCTCATTCATCGGGCGTATCCTCATCGTTCTTCTCTTGCTCCCCGCGTTTTACGGCGGCTCGGTGACCACGGTCTACGAGTATCTGGGCCAGCGCTTCGGGCCCTGGACGCGAACGACCGCGTCGCTGTTCTTCTTCGCCTCCCGGATCTTCGGAAGCGGCATACGCATGCTCGTGGCGTGCCTGGCTCTTTCGGAGATCTTTCAGTGGCGTCTGGAATGGGTGGTCATCGGGGCCACGGGCATCGCGATGATCTATGCGACCTACGGCGGAATCAAAGCCATCCTCTGGACCGACGCCTTTCAAGCCCTGGTCTACATCGCGGCCGCGTGCCTGCTGGTGGGGCTGCTCTTCTTCTACACCCCCGGGCATTGGACGCAGAACTTCGGCGACGGCTACTACGCCCGCAAGTTCCACACCTTCACGTGGACCTTTGATCCCACCGACGACAAAGGATTCTGGCTGCTGACGCTGCACGCCATCTTCGTCACCATGGCGGCGATGGGCACGGATCAGGATCTCACCCAACGCATGCTCACCTGCTCCAACCTGCGTCAGAGTCAAAAGTCGCTGATCTTCAACGCCTTCGCGGGCTTTCCCATCGTCTGCGTCTTTCTTCTGGTGGGCACGTTGCTCTTCCTTTACTACGAAAGCCGCCCGTTCGAATCCCTGCCCGATCACGTGCTCGCCCGCCACGAACTGATTCTGCCGTATTTCATTTCCCACGGGTTGCCGAGCAATCGCGGACTGCAGGGGATCATGGTGGCCGCGG
>SBAX01000119.1 GCA_005240095.1 Phycisphaera mikurensis | reverse complement strand
GCGTACGCGACTGCCCTGGAGATACCTTTCGATCTTGGCGAAGTGCTGGGCGGCGAGCACTTCCGTGGGCGCGAGGAGGGCGACCTGCCGGCGATTGGCGATGGTGGCCAAAGACGCGTAGACGGCTACGGCCGTCTTGCCGGCGCCCACATCCGCCTGGAGCAGGCGGTTCATGGGTGTCGTTTTCGCCAGGTCGCGGCAGATTTCCTTGACGGCCAGGTCCTGGCCGGGAGTCAGCTTGAACGGCAGACGGCGGCGGATGCGCTCGTCGATGGCCTCGCGGACGAGGATGGGTTTGGCCGGCGGGCCGGCGGCCACGCTGCGGCGACTGACCTGCAGGGCAAGCTGGCAGAGCAGCAGTTCCTCGTAGGCCAGCCGACGCCGAGCGATGGGCACTTCCTCCGGCGAGGTGGGCCGATGGAAGCGGGCTACGGCCGCCCGCTTGGGCGGCAGGCTGCGCTGTGTGCGCAGCGCGGCGGGCAGCGGATCGTCGATCAGCGGCACGGCGTCGTCGAGGATGCCGGCGATGATGCGGCGGATCTGGTTGGCGGGGAGCTTGGCCGTCGCGGGGTAGACGGGGTCGTAGCGATCGTGATCGTTCTTCAGGGGATCGCCTTCGTCCTCATCGAGCAGCGTGACCTCGGGGTTGGTGAAGGAGGCGAAGTCCTCCCACACATCGACCTTCCCGGTGAGGCGTACGACCTGGCCTTCTTCGAGTCGATCCTTCAGGTACGCACAGTTGAACCAGCGGACGCGGCAGCTCCCGGTGCCGTCCTCCACGGTGGCGGTGATGAGTTCCTTGCCGCGGAATCCCTTGTCGCGGATGCGGCGCAGCTCGCCGACGACCGTGGCCACCTTGCCTAGTTCGAGCTGGTCGATGCCGATGGAGCGGGGCTTGAGCTCGTGGCGGAAGGGGAAGTGTTCCAACAGATCGGCGACAGTTCGGACGGCGAGCTTCTCGAATTCGAGCGCCCGCCGCGGACCCACGCCACGGATGTATTGCACGGGCGTATCGAGCTGGACGGACCCCGCCGGCTTCGATGGAACGACCCCCCTTGGTCCCCCCTTATCAAGGGGGGAGGCACTCACGTTGCTGCTTGCAGGGTTGACGCGGCTCGGCGTTCGGGTTTCCTGCTCGGTCGCCCTCACCCTCGCCCTCCCAGAAGGGGGGTTCACTCGGCGCGCGGACTGTCCGCGGGGAGCAATGCTGCCGGAACGCGCAGCCGCTGCAACGGCTACGGAATGGTCAGCCGCTGGCCGACGCGAATCTGGTTGGGATCGCCGATCTCTGCCCGATTGGCTGCGTAGATGTCCTTCCACCGTGATTGATCATTGTAGTAGGCGCGGGCGATCTTGTAGAGGGTGTCGCCCTTCTGCACGGTGTGGGACTTTCCGCCGCTGGTCTGGGCAAAGCCCCCGCTGGACATGGGATAGTCCATGGGGGCGGCCTGGTTATCCACCGGATACTCGTCGACGACGGCAGGCTCCTTCTTTTTGAAGAGATTGCCGAGCGTGGCGCAGCCGCTGACGGCGAAGAGCAGGGCTAAGGATGCAAAAAAGGTGACGGCGTTCCGTCGCATGGTGGTGACCTCCTGTCAAAGGGTTGCCAAAAACCGTTACGGTGCGAGCGATTGTACGACCCCGCCTACCCATGTCAACAGGAAATAGCGGGGTGAAGGGACGCGGGGGGCCAGGTCGTTGGCTGGTGGGGCCTGCCGAGGGTGCCGCCGGTACCCTCCCGAGCTTCGGGCTAAGGT
The DNA here is from genome assembly GCA_005240095.1 of Phycisphaera mikurensis. GTDB lineage: Bacteria > Planctomycetota > Phycisphaerae > UBA1845 > UBA1845 > SBAX01. The sequence continues at coordinate 3,241 of SBAX01000119.1, read as the reverse complement.
ACCCAGGCCCTCTGGGATGGATCTGCCAAGATTTCCGTAGCGGATCTGGCGAGTCTTTGGTAGGATACCGGCGTCCAATTCGCAAAGAAGGCGGGGAGGTGAGGCTGTGAAAACGACCAGTCGCATCGCCGCAGTGCTGTCCGCGGGGTTGAGCAGCCTTTGCCCGGCCGGGCAGAAGGATCCCGTCCCGGGCACGGTCGCCGGCGTTCCCCCCACGGCCATCCTGAAAGTTGTGCCCGTGCCCGCCAAGGTCGGATCGTATCCCCCTGGCACGACGACCGTCGGCAACGAGATTTCAGCCTTTGTCGGGGGGTTCCGGGCGTGGTTTGAATTCAAGATCAGCGACTGGGACCCCAACGGCGATAACATCCCCCCGCTGCACCTGTGGCAGTTCGGCATCGATGGCAGCGGGTTTCTGGGGGCCAACGCCGATCCGCCCAATCCCGGAGTCGATCTGTCACCGCCGGCCATTGCCTGTGCCAACAACGCCCCCTGCGTGAGTGCCCTTGGCGAGCCTTGGGCCGAGTGCGGGCCCTTTGGAACTTGCGCCCCGGCTTACGTGGACCGAATCGGAACCGCTGGCCCGGATTCCTGGTGTGCGGATACGGGATCGGGCTTCTGCGAGTCTGCCGACTGCGATGTGTCCTCGCCCAACTTGCGTTGCTACTCGATTTACCCCGCTAGCGAAGTACGGCCTGACGAGGGCATTGAGTACTACGGAGCCACGCTGGTGTTGGACGTCCCGAACGGGGCCGTTGGCAGGTACACAGTCAATCTGTCGCCGGACAACACGTTCATGGGTGACAACACAGTGGGCCAGACGAACGACATCCCAACGCTTTCCGAGACAGGGTTCGTGGTGAACATTCTGCCGCCCTCTATGCAGGCCTGCTGTCACAGCGCGGGTGGTTGCACGGATATGGACTCGGTGGAGTGCGTCATGGCCGACGACACTCCGCAAGGAGAGAGTACGATTTGCCTTGGCATCCAATGTCCCCCGCCTAAGGGGGCGTGCTGTGATCGCAGCACGTTCTCCTGTATGGACCAGGTGCTGCTGGCGGATTGTCCGGCCCCATCGGAGTGGACCGCCGGGGTAGGGTGCGCCGATCTTCCCACACCTTGCCTGCCTACCGGGGCCTGCTGCGATGGCAGTCCGGGAACCGGAGGGATTTGCACGGGCGGCCTGTTCCAGGACGAATGTAGCGGGCCGCTGCGAGAATGGACCCAGAGCCAGACCTGCGCCGGCATCGTGTGCGAGGAAGCGCGGGGGCCGTGCTGCGACCTGACAACGTTCGCATGCACCGATGACGTGCTGCAAGCCGACTGTCCAGCAGGTCCCGAGGTTTATTGGAGAGGGGATTCGACCTGCGAGAGCTGCGCGCCGGGGCCACAAATGCGCCTCACGCCGGTCCCCTCCAAGGTCGGCTCCTATCCGCCGGGGACGACGATCGTGGGCAACGAGCTGACGGCGCTTGCCGGCGGATTTCGCGCCTGGTTTGAGTTCCATGTGAGCCATTGGGACCAGGACGGCGACAATGTTCCGCCGCTGGAGGGCTGGCAGTTCAAGATAGATAGAAGCGGCTACCAGGGCGAGAGCGCCGATCCACCCAATCCGGGTGTTGATCTGACGCCGCCGACGATTCCCTGCAGCAACAACGACGCGTGTGTGGCGGCCTTCGGCGAGGCTTGGGCGCGGTGCGAGGTGGGAACGTGCAATCCCACCTACGTGGATAGCTCCGGAACGGGCCGCCCCGATTCATGGTGTGCGGACACGGGTTCGGGCCCGTGCCGGTATGCTGCATGCCAGATCGACCCCCCGGCCACCGGTTGCACCTCCCTCTACCCGACGAACGTTCCGCGGCTGGACGGGGGAATTGACTACTACGGCGCGACGTTGGTGCTCGACATCCCCCTCGCCGCCAAAGGCAGGTACACGGTCAACCTGAAGCCCTTCGAAACCTTCATGTTCGAAGCGACACTGGTGGGGGATCGAATCCCGACGCTTTCGGAGACCGGTTTTGTGGTGAACATTCTGACCGGAGCGTGCTGCTTCGGGTTGGGAACAACGGATCAGGGCTGCACGGATGGTGTGGCGCAGGCCGAGTGCGGCGACGATGAGCCGGCGCCGTTTGCTTTCACTCCGCAGGTGCGCTGCCCGCCGGAGGGCCCGGATTGTGCCGCCACGGGGGCATGCTGCGACCTGGACCCCTTCGGCTCATGCGTTGAGGGCGTCCTGCCGTCCGATTGCCACTGCCCGAACTGCACGTGGCACGAGGGACGCTCGTGTGGCGAAATCCAGTGCGCCAGAAGTGCGATTCCGACGGTCTCTGCGTGGGGCTTGGGGACGCTGGGCCTGCTGCTGATGATCGCAGCCAAAGTCGCGTTCGGGCGGCGGGCTACCCCAGTGAACGACGCCCCCCAAGCGCCGCAACCCTGACAGGGGGTCGCGGCTTTCGGCCCGCAACGACACAAGGTGGGGCGCGTGGCACAACTTGGGGCCGACAGGTCCCATGATTCATGAACCTGGGACGACTTTCCGGTACGATCTGGGTGTGAAAGCGACCTCTCGCGTGGCTCTGCTGCTGTCGGCGTGGCTGACCAGCATCTGCCCAGCACAGGGACCTGGCGGCGTGGCCGGCGACTTCCCCGCGGGGACGCTTCAAGTCATCCCCGTCCCGGCGAAGGTCGGTTCCTATCCGCCGGGTACGGTCATCGTGGGCAATGAACTTCGCGCCCTCCAAGGTGGCTTTCGCGCGTGGTTCGAGTTTCAGGTTGGCGAATGGGACCTCAACGGCGACGGTTTTCCAGGCTGGCCGGGAGCTGTTCAAATCACGATCGAAACATCCGGCTACGAAGGTGATCAGGCCGACCTGACGCCGTCGGTTGTTTCGTGCGCGACCGATGCTGAGTGCGCTGCGGCGTTCGGCGAATCGTGGGCGAAGTGCGAATCGAGCTATTGCAAACCGACTTACGGCGACCGTCTTGGAGAATCGGCGAGTTCCTTCTGCGAGGACTTCGGGTCCGGTCCATGTGTGCAGGCAGATTGCGATACCTATGGCGGGGGTCTTACCTGTTTTGCGATCGGTGAGGTCAACTGGGGTCGCACGGATTACGATGGGTCGATGAAGACCTTCGCCACGATGATCTTAGCAGTACAGCGCAAAGTTGCTATCCAAACACGAGCGGATTCGATGGAGGTCGATGCCGCGTCGTGACAGTTCTTTGATCGTGGCCCGCGTGT
>SBAX01000415.1 GCA_005240095.1 Phycisphaera mikurensis | reverse complement strand
GTAAGGAAGGACCACCACCCGCCTCCCCCCTTAATAAGGGGGGATTGAGGGGGGTCTTGCCCTGGCTCGACATGATGGAGCCCGTCACGTTGCTCACGCGGCGCAGGCCTCCAGGGCCTCGTGCCGACGCAGGATGCGTTCGATGGCCACGCGTGCTTCCGCGTCCACCGGGCAGAGCGGCAGTCGGAACTCTTCTTCGATCAGCCCGCTGATGGCCATGGCCGTCTTGATGGGAATGGGATTGGGCCCGAAGCGCCCGATGGCCGCCGCGAGGTCGTATACCTTGCGGTGATAGAACGTCGCGGTAGCCGCGTCGTGTTCAATCGCCGCCGTCACCAGGGCCTTCATCCACGCGGGCTGCAGGTTCCCGATCACGCTGACCACGCCCACGGCGCCCAGCGACATCATCGGCAAGGTCAGGTTGTCATCCCCGGCCAGCACCGCAATGTCGCAGCGCGTGACAAGGTCTGTCACTCCGTCGACGTTGCCTGTTGCATCCTTGACCGCCACGATGTTGGCATGATGCTCGCGAAGGCGGACAATCGTATCGTTGCTTAAGGTTACGCCGGTTCGCGCCGGGACGTTGTAAAGGACGATGGGCAAATCGACCGCCTCCGCCACGGCCGCGAAGTGTCGATACAGCCCTTCCTGCGGCGGGCGGTTGTAGTACGGCGTCACCACCAGCGCCGCGTCCGCCCCCATCGCCGCCGCACGCTTGGTGTGTTCAATCGTGGTGGCCGTGCAGTTGGTGCCCGTCCCGGCCATCACCGGCCGGCGGCGGTTGCTTTTGGCCAGGACCGTCTCGAGAATCCGCTCCCGCTCGCCCTCGGTGAGCGTGGGCGTCTCCCCGGTGGTGCCCAGGGGCACCAGCCAGTCGGTGCCCCCCTGAATCTGCCGCTCTACCAGCCGCTCCAGCGCCGCAAAGTCCACCGCCCCCCCGCGAAACGGCGTCACCATCGCAGTCATCGATCCATGAAATCCCGCTGCGTTCATCGTCGGCTCTCCATGCTCCACCCGCCACCAGTATTGTAACGCCACCCCAGAGACGTGCGAGCCCGCTTCCCGTTGGCTTACCGAACCAGCTCGGTCGTGGGAAGTTCCGGAATCCGCGCCGTGGACGTGATCGACTGCAGGAGCTTCTCAAGGACTTCGGCCGGTTTCGCGATATTCACCAACCTTAGCTCGTCATGATGCCGGTCCCGGGCGAAAACAACGCGAACGCCCGCAAAGCGCATTTGTTTCAGGAACCGCTCAGACCAAGCTGACCTCCTCTTCAACCCGCTCAGATGCCAAGCCCCATGAAAACCCGGCTGAGACACTATGACAATGGTCCCCGGCGTCATCTCGTAGCTGCGGCAGGATACAGGACCACGACTCTTGCCTCCAAACGTCAGGAATTGGACGATTCCTGGTGCCATCCGCACGTATGAAGGTCGAATCATTGCAAACCAGAACCAGATTAATACGGCGGGGATCGCTATCGCGGCGAGTACGCCCAAGACTGGGCCCTGAAAAGCTCGAAGCGATGGAGCGAAGTAGGTCTGCGTCATTACAACCAAAGCCGCGCCCGCAAGCATGATTGCCCGCATGCCGTGCGATCGCAGGAGATGCTCGGGGGCGAGTATTTCAGGCTCAAAAAAAGTCTCGCTCGCGTGCGGCAATTCAATCTCGCCAAGGCAGACAATCTGAGCGCGAGTCAAATAGGTCGGCGACAACGCACGTACGAGATCGACGATCGGTTTCGGCTTGGGAGGACGCGCGGGATGCGTCCAAAGCTTCTCCAGGGCGGCGACTACCACCTCGGTCCCGTCGGCCGGAGGAGCGATGGGTGGGGGGCGCCTTGCGAGATCACGACGTATCCTGCGACCTTGCCACACCGCTGACCCGATTGTCGTGCCTGCGAGTATGCCAAGCGCCCCTCCAAACACTAAAAGGATCGTCCCCATGGGAAAGTCAGCCTTACCCGTTAGGGGGGTAGTCGTGTAAACGATGATCAGCACGGCAGCGAACACGGCTATCAGCACCGCTGTCGCCAACATCATGGGGCCCATCATCGGTTGCAGCGAGAAAGGCGGTGGACGAACGCGGATGATCTCGGGGGCGGGGCGGCTGGTCGTTTCGGGTGGCATCAGGTCGCCGAGATGATAACACGAACCGCCGCTGCGGGCTATGCTGCGACATATGAGCGGACCTCGACTTCCACGCCGGCTTGCACGGCGCGTTCGGCCTCGGCGAACAATCGCTGCGCCGTCCCCTCATCGACATACTGCTCGGCGCAGTTCTGACAGACATCAGCCGGGACGCCCTTGAATACCAGGGTGGTGCCGTTTCGTTCGAGGGTGACGGTCACTGCGGCTTTTCGCGTCTGCCCATGCTTGCAAATGACGCACTGCACGTTCGCTTCCTCCGTCGCCGATCGTCGGTCCACGGATCGAGGCCGGCTCCTGTTCCACCACCCCCAACCCTTCCTAAGGAGGAGGGCTTGGTGCGTGGCGGACGAGCAGTTCCTTCATTTCCCGCACGGCCTCGCGGATACCGACAAAGACTGCGCGGGAGACGATGGAGTGGCCGATGTTGAACTCGCTGAAGCCCGGCAGGGCGGCCACGGGGGCGATGTTGCGATAGGTCAGACCGTGCCCGGCGTGCACCTCGAGACCCAGGCGCCGCCCCTCGACAATCGCGTCCCTCAGCAATGTCAGCGCCTCCTCACGTTCCGCGGTGGTCTTCGCGTGCGCATAGGCCCCGGTCCACAGCTCCACGGCCTGAAAGCCGATGTCCGCCGAGGCCTGCACCTGCTCCGCGATCGGCTCAATGAAGGCACTGACCACGATGCCCGCCTCGCGCAGGCGGGCGACGGCCGTGCCCACCCGCGTCTGGTAGCGGACCACGTCCAGCCCACCCTCCGTGGTCAGCTCCTCGCGCCGCTCGGGCACCAGCGTACACTGGTCCGGACGCAGCCCCACGGCGATGGCCACAATCGCGTCATCGCTGGCCATCTCCATGTTCAGCTTGACCGCCACCGTTTCCTTGAGCAGCCGCGCGTCGCGATCGCTGATGTGGCGGCGGTCCTCGCGCAGGTGAAAGGTGATGCCGTCCGCCCCGCCCAGCTCGGCCTCGACGGCCGCCCAGACCGGATCGGGCTCATCCGTGCGCCGCGCCTGCCGCACGGTGGCCACGTGATCGATGTTCACTCCCAGCAGCGCCAAATCCGCTTACTCCCTTGGCTGAGCCGCCGCGTCACCCCTCTCCCTCCAAGGGAGAGGGGCCG
>SBAX01000298.1 GCA_005240095.1 Phycisphaera mikurensis | reverse complement strand
CACAAGTTCCTTTCGCCCACCGATGAATTTGCCAGCTACGAAGCGTGGGACAAAATGAACCTCAACGCGCTCAAGCTCCACCAGGACGCGTTCTTCCAGCACGAGTACGCACGCGCGGCGCTGAAGAACGGTCTGAAGCTTGAGCAGCAGCTCGGCGTTAATCCCTTCAAGTTCGGCATGATCGGCAGCACGGATGCGCATACGGGTCTTTCCGCAGTCGAGGAGGACAACTTCTTCAGCAAGGCCCCGCCCTACGAGCCCAGCCCGCACCGCTGGGAGCATGAATTCACCAAGCTCGGCGACAAGAAAGTGATGGCCTGGGAACTGGCGGCCTCGGGCTATGCGGCCGTGTGGGCGACGGAAAACACCCGCGAGGCGATCTGGGATGCCATGAAACGCAAGGAAGTCTACGCCACCACCGGCTCGCGTGTGGTGGTGCGCTTCTTCGGCGGCTGGGACTTCGAAGACAAAGATGCGCACACGCGAAGCCCGGCCATCGCCGGTTACACCAAAGGCGTGCCCATGGGCGGCGATTTGCGGCAGGCGCCTTCGGGCAAGTCGCCCACGTTCCTCGTGGCGGCCCTGCGCGATCCCATGGGCGCGAACCTCGACCGCATTCAGATCATCAAGGGCTGGCTGGATAGCAAGGGAGAGGTGCAGGAGAAGGTCCACGACGTGGTCTGGGGCGACGCCGACAAGCGCAAACCCGGTAGCGACGGAAAACTGCCGCCGGTGGGCAGCACCGTGGACGTGGACAACGCCCTCTGGACCAACACCATCGGCGATCCGGAGTTGATTGCCGTCTGGAAGGATCCGGATTTCGATCCCAAGTTGCGGGCCTTCTACTACGCGCGAGTGATCGAGATTCCCACTCCGCGCTGGACGGCCTACGACGCCAAGCGTTTCGGGGTGAAGATGCCTAAGGAAGTGCCCATGACCACGCAGGAACGGGCGTATACCTCGCCCATCTGGTATACGCCATGAGGCTTATGATATGCTCTCGGAATGATCCAGCCGGAAGACTTAGTGGATGCCGAGCTCGCCGAATGGTATCGCCTCAGCCCCGCGGAGCGTTGGTTGGAAAGCGAGAAGCTCTGGGAGGCGTTCCTGATGCTGGGAGGCTCGCTTGATCCCCAGCCCGATACGCAGAGTCCTTTCTTCGATCCGCGAGCACCGCGTCCGCGCCCTGCTGATGGGCGGTCAGGCGTGCGTATTGTACGGCGCAGCGGAGTTTAGCCGCGACACCGATCTGGTCATCCTCGCCGATGCCAGGAATCTGGACCGATTGCGCCGAGCTCTGGCCGAGCTGCAGGCGGAAGTGATCGCCGTACCGCCGTTTCAGGTCAAATACTTGCAGAAGGGGCACGCGGTCCACTTTCGCTGCCTCCATCCTGACCTGTCGAGAATGCGGATTGACGTCATGGCCCGTCTGCGCGGGGTCGGGCCGTTCGCCTCGTTGTGGCGTCGCCGCACCACGATCACGCTGCCCGACGGTTTCACCATCAACGTGTTGTCACTGCCCGACCTTGTACAGGCGAAGAAGACGCAGCGAGACAAGGACTGGCCCATGCTGAAGAGATTGATGGAGGCGCACTATTTCCAGGATCGCGATCGCGCGACTCCCCTGCAGGTGCGGTTCTGGTTGCGCGAGCTGCGTACGCCCGAACTACTGATCGAGGTCGCCCAACGGTATCCCGGCGTTTGCCGGCGCGAAGCTCGTCGGCGATCGCTCCTGAGCCGGGCCCTGCATGCGGATCTAAGGGAATTGGAGAGTGAGCTTCGCGAGGAGGAAGAGCAGGAACGTGAATCCGACCGCCGATACTGGCGGCCATTGCAAAGAGAGCTGGAAGCCCTGCGACGGGCACGGTCTCGCCGATAGCGTGCCGCGGTCGGCCCGCATCTTGCCGAGAGAGATGCGGGCAGAGGCATTGGGGGATGATGGTGAAGCGAGTACAAGGAATCGTGCTTGGTTTGTTCTGGGCTGCTGTCGCGGTCAGCACATGGGGCGTTGAGCCTTCGGCACCCTCTTGTCCGCCGGGAATGGCATGGATTCCCGGCGGAGAGTTCTCCATGGGGAGCGATGAGTCCGGCGAGTCGCTCTGCGGACTGCCGGGCGTGACCCGTGATGCCCAGCCCGTCCATCGCGTGTTCGTCGACGGCTTCTGCATGGACGCAACCGAAGTCACCAACGAACAATTCGAGAAGTTCGTCAGCGCCACCAGGTACGTCACCATCGCGGAGCGTACGCCGACGCAGGCGGAGTTTCCTACCGCACCGGCGGAAAACCTTGTGGCTGGTTCGGTGGTTTTCACGCCCACAACCGATCCGGTGCCGCTGGACGATCACTATCGCTGGTGGCGCTATGAACCGGGCGCAAACTGGCGTCATCCCGAAGGCCCGCTAAGCACCATTGAAGGCCGTGAGAAGTACCCGGTCGTCCACATCGCCTACGACGACGCCGCGGCGTACGCCAACTGGGCGGGTAAGCGACTGCCCACGGAAGCCGAATGGGAGTTCGCGGCCCGGGGCGGCACGGGGGGACTGCTCTACACGTGGGGTAATGAGTTCCGCCCCGGCGGCAAGTTCATGGCCAACACCTACCAGGGACCGTTTCCGGTTAAGGACACGGGCGAGGATGGGTTCGTCGGGCCGGCGCCGGTCGCGCAATCCCCGGCCAACGGCTACGGTCTGTTTGACATGGCCGGCAACGTGTGGGAATGGTGCAGCGACTGGTATCGGCCGGATTACTTTGCACAGCTTGTGGCCGAGGGTGGCGTAGCCCGAAATCCGCCGGGACCGAAGATCCCCTTCGATCCGTCGGAACCCGGCGAGAAAAAGCGCATCCATCGCGGCGGATCGTTCTTGTGTACCGACCTGTACTGCACGCGCTACATGGTCGGCACGCGCGGCAAGGGCGAGTCCACCACCGGCACGAACCACCTGGGATTTCGTTGCGTGATGACGCAGGAGGCCTGGGCGAAGCGATCGAAGGAGCGCGCGGCCGCCGAAGATCGCGCTCTTCCCGAAAAGAGTCACAAGCCGTAATGGAACCCCGAAACCGAAAGGAACACTCCATGGATCGTTGGGAACCGCTACCCGCACATTTTCACTCGGAACGCTCGCCGCGCCGACTCGCGCCAGCAGTTGTCGGGCTGCTCGCGTGGTGGATCACCATAATGAAAACCAAGAAAAGACAAAACTTCATCGCCGCCGCGCGCAGCCTCGCGCTGACTGGCGTATTCACGGCAATGGCGCCGGCGCACGAGAATGCGGCCCAACCGGCCGTCGAGCAATCCGCCTATGCCACGGCGGTCGAGTCCTACATTCGGTTCCTGCCTCGCTACTACACCTTCGGGCTCGAGAAGCTCATGACGGCCGTGCCCGAGCCGCTGTCACGTCCGGCGGCACCGCTCAACCAAGTAGGCTACCGCCGCTCGCTGGTCACGCCGGACCTGCTCTTCATCGTGCGTCCCAACAACGACACGATCTACGGGGCCGGATACCTCGACCCGTCGGCGGAACCAATCATCGTCCGAGTGCCGGAGGCCGGCAAGCGCTTCTGGAGTATCCAACTCGCGGACCCCTGGACCAACATCGCGCCGGGGATTGGATCGCGGTCGGGCAGCAAGCCCGGGCTGTACGCAATCGTGGGGCCCAAGTGGTCGGGCAAGCTTCCCGACGGGGCGACCGAGGTGCGGCTTGGGGAAGGCCATCACAATATCGCGTTGCGCGTCGGATACTCCAGCTTCGCCGACCAGGCCGAGACGGATGCGGACCTGAAGAAGGCCGTGGAAACGCTGCACGGCTTCGTGGTGCTGCCGCTGTCGAAGTTCACGCAAGGCTCCGTCCCCGACCGGGCGCAGGACTCCAAGGATGCGCCCCAACCGCCGACCTCGCTGCGTGCCGTCACCGCAGGGCTGGCGGAGCGCCGACCGCTGACGCTCCTGGCGCTGATCCTGGAGGCCGTGAAGGACCCGGGCACGCCGCTCGATGACGGCGACCGCGCGCTGCTCGCCCGCTTCGACAAGGACCTGACCAAGGCGCTCACGGAGTTCGAGTCCTCCCAGGCCGATCAGGCGACGGCCGCCGCGATGACGCGCGGCGTACACGACGCCCGGGCACTGATCGACGAGCGCGTCCGGACCTCCAAACGCGGCGATAACGGCTGGGTGACCATCAAGGCGGGCGAATGGGGCAACAAGTACCTCGACCGCGCCGCCATCGCCGAGTACGCGATCTACGCCAACCGGGCCGCGTCGTCGATGTACCCCGAGACTCACGTCGACGACATCGGCGACCCGCTCGACGGCAGCAAACGCTACACCCTGCGCTTTGAGAAAGGGCAGCTGCCCCCGGTCACGGACTTCTGGTCCATCACCATGTACCGTGGCGACACGCTGACGCTGGCCGACAATCCCATCAAACGCTACTCCATCGGCGACCGCACACCCGGGCTGAAGTTCGCGGAAGATGGCTCGCTCACCATCTACATCCAAAAGGACTCTCCGGGAAAGGACAAGGAATCCAACTGGCTGCCGAGCCCGGCGGGTGAGTTCAATCTGATGTGCAGGGCCTACGGACCAGAGCAAGTACTGCTCGACGGCAAGTACACGATGCCACCGGTGAAGCGCGTCGAATCGTCCGCAAGATGGATTCGAATGAACCACGAAACCAGAGACTTGAACCACGATTCCCATAGGAAGGACATGATGATGAAACGCAGCAGAGCACTCTTCGCCGCACTCGGCCTCCTGGTCGCGCCCCTCGCACCCACCGTACTCGCGCAGGAGGTCTTGCCCCGGCCCGACCAGCCTTTCAAGGGCAAGATCGGACGCACCGGCGCGGACTCCACGCCGGACTTCCCCAAGCCGATCGAAGCGCCCAAGGGCGCGCCCAACATCCTGCTCATCCTCACCGATGACGTGGGCTTCGGGGCATCGAGCACTTTCGGCGGCCCGATTCCAACGCCGACGATGGACCGGCTGGGAAAGAACGGGCTTCGCTACAACCAGTTTCACACGACGGCGCTCTGCTCTCCCACGCGGGCGGCGCTCCTGAGCGGGCGCAATCACCATTCGGCCAACACCGGCGTCATCATGGAACTGGGCACGGGCTTCCCCGGCTACAATTCACTAATGTCGAAGGGCAATGGGACGTTCGCCGAAATCCTCAAGCAGAACGGCTACAACACGTCCTGGTACGGCAAGAACCACAACGTGCCCGACTGGCAGACCAGCCAGGCCGGACCGTTCGACCTCTGGCCGACGGGGCTGGGCTTTGAATACTTCTACGGCTTCATCGGCGGCGACACGAGCCAGTGGAACCCGGCCCTCTTCGAAAACACCAAGCCCATCGAGCCGCCGCACGATGCCAAAGATTACTTCTTCGACAAGGACATGGCCGACCACTGCATTGACTGGATTCGGATGCAGCACGCGACCGCGCCGGGCAAGCCCTTCCTGGCCTACTACGCGCCGGGCACGGCCCACGCCCCGCACCACGCCCCGAAGGACTGGATCGCCAAGTTCAAGGGCAAGTTCGACCAAGGCTGGGACAAGGTGCGCGAGGAAACCTTCGCCCGCCAGAAGACGGCGGGCATCATCCCGGCGAACGCCAAACTGACCGAGCGTCCCGACAGCATTCCTGCGTGGGACAGCCTGAACGCCGACCAGAAAAAAGTCTTCGCCCGCATGATGGAGGTCTACGCCGCGGCCCTATCGCACTGCGACCACCAGATGGGCCGCATCCTCGACGCCATCGAAGCGCAGGGCGAACTCGACAACACGCTGGTGATCTACATCCAAGGCGACAACGGGGCCAGCGCCGAAGGCGGCATGCAGGGCTTGCTCAACGAGATGACGGTCTTCAATGCGATCCCTGAGGACATGAAGGAAGTCATCCGCCGCATGGATGAACTCGGCGGTCCCACCACGTTCAACCACTACCCGGTCGGTTGGGCGCACGCCATGGACACGCCGTTCCAGTGGACCAAGCAGATCGCCTCGCACTTCGGCGGCACGCGCAACGGCCTGGTGATTTCCTGGCCCGCGCGCATCAAGGACAAGGGCGGCATCCGCACGCAGTTCTGCTCGGTCATTGACATCGCCCCGACGATCCTCGAAGCCGTCGGCGTGCCCGCGCCCGCGAGCATCAATGGCGTCGCGCAAAAGCCCATCGAAGGCACAAGTCTCATCTATAGCTTTGATGATGCGAAAGCCCCTTCGAAGCACACGACGCAGTATTTCGAGATGTTCGGCAACCGCGCCATATACCATGACGGCTGGGTGGCCGCCACGACACCGGGGGTTGCTCCGTGGGATTCGGCGGCCGAAGTGCAGGGCCGACTGCCTGCCGTTCTCGACTACAAGTGGGAACTCTACAACGTCGCCGAGGACTTTCCCGAGGCGAACGACCTCGCGGCCAAGGAACCGGCCAAGCTCAAGGAACTGCAAGACCTCTTCTGGGTCGAGGCCCAGAAGTACAATGTGCTGCCGATTAACAACAGTCGGATCGACCGCTTCGACGTGAACCTCCGTCCGAGCCTGACCAAAGGGCGCGAAGAGTTCACCTACTATCCCGGCCTGGTGCGTATTCCGGAGGGCGCCGCGCCGGACACAAAAAACAAGTCCTACCAGATCAAGGCCGAAGTTGATATTCCAGCCGGCGGCGCGGAGGGCATGTTACTGACGCACGGGGGGCGTTTCAGCGGTTGGGGGCTTTACGTGCTCAAGGGCAAGCCGGTGTTCCACTACAACCTGGCCGGCGTCGCTCGCTACAACATCGCCGGTAACGACGCCCTGACCCCCGGCAAGCACACCATCCTCTTCGACTTCAAGTATGACGGCGGAGGCCTCGGCAAAGGCGGGACGGGAACGCTGCAAGTGGACGGCAAGACCGTGGCCACCGGCCGGGTCGAACGCACGCTGCCCTTTCGCCTCTCGCTCGACGAGACACTGGATTGCGGCGAAGACACCGGCACGCCCGTCAGCGAGGATTACCACGTGCCCTTCAAGTTCACCGGTGAGATCGGAAAGGTCGTGATTGACCTGACGCCGGAAAAACTGACTGCGGCAGACCGGCAGAGGTTGAAGCAAGGAAAAATCGCCATCGCCGCGTCCGAGTAAATGAGCACCCCTTGTCAGAAGGTGGTGGGGGGCGGATACCCTCGACGAACTTGAATCGGAAAAATCCGCACTGATAAACGAATCCAAAGTGAGAGAGGAACTCAAAGTGAAAAAGGAAACCAGAGTGAACCGATTTCTCTTCAGCCCACTGGCCCTCGCCGGCGCGGCGGCCGCACCGCTTGTGGTGCTTTCCCTTGCGGCGCCTCGCGCCTCGGCACAAACCGGGGCCGCCAAGAAGCCCAACATTCTGATCATCTGGGGCGATGACATCGGCTACTGGAACATCAGCGCCTACAACCAGGGGATGATGGGCTACAAGACCCCCAACATCGACCGCATCGCGAAGGAAGGCGCACTGTTCACCGACTGGTACGGCCAGCAGAGCTGCACCGCGGGACGCGCGGCGTTCCTCACGGGCCAGTCGCCGATCCGCACCGGCCTCACCAAGGTCGGTCTGCCGGGGGCGAAGGAAGGACTGACCAAGCTCGATCCAACCATTCCCGAGTTGCTGAAACCGCTGGGCTATACCACGGGCCAATTTGGCAAAAACCACCTCGGCGATCTGGATGAACACCTGCCCACCAACCACGGCTTCGACGAGTTCTTCGGCAACCTCTACCACCTCAACGCTGAGGAGGAGCCGGAGAACGTGGACTATCCGAAGGACCCCGAGTTCAGGAAGAAGTTCGGGCCCCGAGGCGTGATCCACTCTTTTGCCAACGCCGACGGCACGCAGAAAATCGAGGACACCGGCCCGCTGACGAAGAAGCGCATGGAGACGATCGACGAGGAGTTCCTCGCAGGCGCGGTCAGCTTCATCAAGAAAGCCAAGACGGACAGCAAACCGTTCTTCTGCTGGTTCAACACGAGCCGCATGCACATCTGGACGCACCTCAAGAAAGAGTCCGAGGGCAAAACCGGCCTGGGCATCGAGGCCGACGGCATGGTGGAACACGACGGGCACGTGGGCCAGCTTCTCAAGCTGCTGGACGACCTCGGCCTCACCGAAAACACCATCGTCATGTATTCCACCGACAACGGCGCGGAGGTGATGAGCTGGCCGGACGGCGGCACCACGCCGTTCCGCGGCGAGAAGGCCACCAACTGGGAGGGCGGCTGGCGCGTGCCCGCCGCCACCCGCTGGCCCGGCACGATTAAGCCCGGCACGGTGCTCAACGGCATCGGCTCGCACGAGGACTTGCTGCCCACGCTGCTCGCCGCCGCGGGCGACCCGAACGTCAAGGAAGACGTCCTCAAGGGCACGAAGAAAATCGGCAACACCACCTACAAGGCGCACATCGACGGCTACAACCTCATCCCGTGGTTGAGCGGCCAGACGGAGGAATCCCCGCGCAAGGAGTTCTTCTACTGGAGCGACGACGGCAGCCTGCTGTGTCTTCGCTACAACAACTGGAAACTCGTGTTCCAGGAGCAGCGCGCGCATGGCTTCAACGTCTGGGAGGAGCCATTCACCCAACTTCGCGTCCCGAAGCTCTTCAATCTTCGGATGGACCCGTTCGAGCGGGCCGACCACGAGGGCATCGACTATGGGCGGTGGAAGTTCGACCGCATCTACATGCTGGTCCCCGCGCAGGCCTACGTGGGGCAGTGGCTCTCGAGCTTCAAGGAGTTCCCGCCGCGCATGAAGTCAGGCAGCTTCAGCTTGGAGAAGGTCATGGATCAGCTCACCAAGGAAAGCGGCAGTGGCAAGTAACGCCGCGCAGACACTCTGAAATCACCCAAAACGGAATACGGAACGGAAAGGGCCATGAACACCACCCGTAGTCGAATCCTCGCCGCCGGCGCGCTTGCTTCCGTACTGGCCTTGCCCGCCGCACCCCGCCCAGCGCACGCTCAGCCCGCAATGCCGGATGCCAAACCCAACATCGTCTTCATCCTGACCGACAATCTTGGCTACGGTGAAATCGGATGCTATGGCGGCGGCCTCACGCGCGGCGCGGCCACGCCCCGTATCGACAGCCTCGCAAAGAGCGGCCTGCGGCTGCTCAACATGAACATGGAGACGCAGTGCACACCCAGCCGCGCCAGTCTCATGACGGGACGTTGGGCCATTCGATCGGGCTGTCATTCCGTGCCGTTTGGCGGTGTAGCCGACGGCCTGACGCGATGGGAAGTCACAATCGGCGAAGCGCTGTCGGACGCGGGCTACGCGACCGGTTACTACGGCAAGTGGCATCTTGGCAGTCACGACGGACGGCTGCCGAACGATCAGGGCTTCGACGAATGGTTCGGCATTCCGCGCACGACCGATGAATCACTCTGGCCGTCCGCGCCCGGCTGGTCGCCGGATATCATGCCGCCGGAGAAAATCACCGAAGGCAAAAAGGGCGAGAAGAGCCGCGAGTTGAAGGTTTATGACGTGGAGCAGCGCCGCCTCATGGATGCCGAAATCACACGCCGCTCGGTCGCGTTCATCGAGAAGCAGGCCAAGTCGGGCAAGCCGTTCTTTGCCTACGTGTCGCTTACCCAGCCGCACTTGCCGACCGAACCGAATCCCGCCTTCAAAGGCAAGACCGGCAACGGCGATTGGGCGGACGTGCTCGCCGAAATGGATTCCAACGTCGGCCAGATGCTCGACGCCGTGGACAAAGCCGGTGTCCGCGACAACACCATCGTCATTTTCACCAGCGACAACGGCCCGGAGTTTTTCAAGCCGTGGGACGGCTGGGCCGGTCCGTGGCGCGGGCAATACTTCACCGCGCTCGAAGGCGGCATCCGCGTGCCGTTCCTGATTCGCTGGCCCGGCAAGATCACCGCCGACCGCGTGAGCAACGAGATCGTGCATGGCGTTGACATGTTCGCCACGCTCACGAAGTTCGCCGGCGCGAAAGTGCCGACCGACCGACCGTTCGACAGTCTCGACCAGTCCGATTTTCTCCTCGGCAAGACCGAGAAGTCAGCCCGCGAAGGTTTTCCGATCTTTTGTGCGGAGCGGTTGCAAGCGGTGAAGTGGCGGAACTGGAAGCTGCACTTCATGCGCCAAGATACGATGTTCGACCCGCCGGTGAGGAACCCTGTGCCGACGATCTACAACCTCTACACCGATCCGCGCGAGGAGAAACCAACACCTGACTCGTGGGTCGTCGGTCCGGTTCTCAAGATCGTGGGCGAGTTCGAACAGAGCGCGAAGCAGCATCCGCTCATCCCGATGGGCACGCCGGATCCGTATGAGCCGTCCGCTACGCGGCCATGAGGGGACCGATTGCTTCCCCTTGAGAGATGAAGCCATGAGAACGAAACACACGAGAATGATCCGAGTCGCCGGTCTGTGCAGCATCTCGCTAGCCGTCACGGGCGGACAAGCCGAGAGACTGGCCGCTGCGGGGTCACTATCCTTGCGAGAGCCTCCATCCCCGCGGGAAGCACAGGATGACCAGTCGGTGGGTGGTTCCGAAGAGTTGGCCAAGAAGCTGCAGAACCCCGTGGCCGACCTTATCAGCGTGCCCTTGCAGTTCAATTTCGAGTTCGGTGGCGGCGTGGATATACCTGAAGCTCATCCACTTCTGCGCCTCCTTCCACCACCGGCGGCGCGGCTCGCCAATCGCTTGCTGCACGACGATCGGACGCAGGCGGAGCGTTACCTGCTCAACATTCAGCCGGTCATTCCGATCTCCCTGACGGAGGATTGGAACCTCATCAGCCGCACGATTCTGCCCGTGCTGTGGCAGGATGACGTGCTGGGAACGACTAGCCAGGGCGGGCTGGGCGATACTGTGCAGAGCCTGTTCCTCTCGCCTAAGAGCACCGATCCGTTCATCTGGGGCGCAGGCCCAGTGTTCCTGCTGCCCACGGCCACGGATGACTCCCTGGGCAGCGAACGCTGGGGCATGGGGCCCACGGGCGTCATTCTCAAGCAGTCCGGCCCGTGGACCTACGGCGCGCTGGCCAATCACATCTGGTCCTTCGCCCGCGACGACGAGCGGGAGGAAGTGAACCTCACCTTCCTGCAACCATTCCTCTCCTACACGACAAAGACGGCGACAACCTTCAATATGAACACGGAATCGACCTACGACTGGGATGAGGACCAGTGGACAGTGCCGGTGCAGGCCGGAGTCAGCCAGTTGCTCAAGGTCGGCAAGCAGCCGATCAGCCTGGGTCTCTTCGGACGCTACTGGGCGGAGGGCCCGGATTCCGCGCCGGACTGGAGCCTGCGATTTGTGTTCACGTTTCTGTTCCCGAAATAGGCTCAGATAGTTCTTGCGCTTGGGCCCTGAAGGGGCCAAAATAGCAGAGCCCAGGGCATCGCCCTGGGTTAGTTGGCAGAGTTAAGCGCACAAGCTCTGAAAGAGCGGGATAGGGCGGCGTGATGCAGGTGTCAGGTTGGTATCGCGAGCGTTACTGCCGTCATAGGGGGGTGTCACTTCCGTTTGCCAAGTGAGAGACAACCGCTAGACTGAGCCTTCGAACCGAGACACACAAGAAAGGATGGTCGGGACTATGACTACGAAAAGGAATGCTGTCGGCGGGTTCTGCGTGATGCTCGTGGCCGGTTGTGCATCCACTGCTCCTCCGCGGACCGGCTTTATCAGTGACTACTCCAAACTGCAGAAGATCGACGAGGGGAAGATGCGCTACATCTCCCCGCAGCTTCGGGAGTACGACGCCTACATCGTCGACCCCGTGCAGATCCGGGCCAAGCAGAACAACAACATCACCCGCGAGCAGCGCGCCGAGGTGGCCCAATACATGCACGGAGCCCTGGTCAAGGTGCTGACCACCGGCGGGTATCGCATCACCAGCCAGCCGGGCCCCAAGGTGGCGCGGGTGCGCGTGGCGATCACCGACATCCAGGAGGCCAAGTGGTATCTCAACGTCCACCCCGCCACCAAGGTCACCGGCGCGGGCCGTGCCGGGGCTTCCATGGAGGCCGAAGTCGTAGACTCCGTCAGCGGCGCCCAACTGGCCGCGGCCATCCGCTCCGGCAAGGGCAAGGAGTTCGAGCTCAATCCCTTCTCCACCATCGATGATGTCAAGAGCGTCATTGACCAGTGGGCCCAGTCCGCCGGCGAACGGCTCAAGGAGCTGCGCGAAAGCAAGGGCGCGTGACCGCCAAGACCCGACATTTGGAGTACGTATGAACGCGCTTGGATTACTTCTTGCATTCCTCACCGGGGTCGTGTCCACGATCGCTCTGGAACTCCTCGGCTTGCAGCACCTGTTGGAGCCCTTGCGAGAACCGATCTCGTTCTTTCTGGGGCTGCGGAGCTGAATCAGAGGCGAGTGCGCCTTGGACGTAATGAAAGGAAGTGTTCATGTTTGGGAAGACGCGATTGATCCTGAGCGCGGGGTGTGCCCTGTTGGGCGCCTGCTCATCGCCGCGGCACACCATTGAGCAGCAGA
The DNA here is from genome assembly GCA_005240095.1 of Phycisphaera mikurensis. Classification (GTDB taxonomy): domain Bacteria; phylum Planctomycetota; class Phycisphaerae; order UBA1845; family UBA1845; genus SBAX01. Next base: position 1,199 of record SBAX01000298.1, on the reverse strand, counting down.
CCGAGGCCCTGGTGACCGTGCAGGCCATCGACGTGCCCAATCGCCTGGTGAGTGTAATCGGCCCACGCGGGGACGAATTCACTTTCTATGTCGACGAGTCAGTTCGCGCCTTCCCCCAAGCCAAGGTCGGCGACCAGGTCCGCGTTCGCTATTACGAGTCGCTGGCTCTGGAGATGCGCAAGCCCGGCGACAAGGGGCCGCAGATGCAGGTCGAGGAGGAAACCTCGCGCCCGCAGCCCGGGCAGCCCAGCGGCACGGCGCGCATCAAGACCCAGGCCACGGTTCGCATCGAGGCCATCGACAGGAAAGGCAACACCGTCACCTACACGGGTCCGCGCGGAACCCGAACCCTTTACGTGACGGATCCCGCGCTGCGCGACTACGTCAAGAAGCTGCGCCCCGGCGATCAGGTCGAGGCCACGTTCACGGAGGCGCTGGCGGTGTCCCTCGAACCGGCCTCGAAGTAAGGGCCTTTACGATCTACGGCGCTTGCCCGACAATCGTGATTGTTTGAGGTGAGAGCTGCTTCATGACCCCGTCTCCCTCCAGGGGAGAGGGCTGGGGTGAGGGTCAGACGCCCGGACTCGCACCGCAGACACCGACGCGCTCGTCCCGAGTTATGTGGGTGTTCGGAGACTTGTAATGCGGAGTCTTTTGCGGGTCTTCCCGCTGGTATTGCTGCTGACGGCCTGTCGGGCCGGCGGGCCCGTGCACGTTCATACATACTGGGGCGCGACCATCGAGCGTCCTACGGCCGGCAGCACCTTCGACTGGTGGCCCCATGCCGAGCCGCCCCCCGCGGGCGAGATCGCCGACACGCGACTGCTGCAGTTGATTCGCGACACGGTCGAGGCCGAGCTCGCGGCCATGGGCTTCCTCAAGGCGAGCAGCGGCGAGAAACCTGATGTCTTCATCTCCATGCACACCGGGCGGGGCTTTACCACCAGCCCTCAGGGGCCTGAAGATCGCGCCACCCTCGCCGTCCAGGTGCTCGACGCCGGCGACGGACATCTCATCTACCTGGGCTGGGCCGACGCGGTCGTCGACCCGACGCTGATCCCCGAAGAACGCAAAGCCCGAGTTGAACACGCGGTGGTGAAGATCTTAGCAGTACAGCGCAAAGTTGCTATCCAAACACGAGCGGATTCGATGGAGGTCGATGCCGCGTCGTGACAGTTCTTTGATCGTGGCCCGCGTGT
>SBAX01000330.1 GCA_005240095.1 Phycisphaera mikurensis | reverse complement strand
TGGCAGGCACGATTTTCGAGGACACGCGGACGCCGCTGCGTCTGTGGTTTCATGCGGTCTATATCATGGCGCAGACTCGCTGTGGCATCTCCGCGAAGCAACTGGAACGAGAGCTTGGCGTCACCTACAAGACGGCGTGGCGCATGTTCAACAGAATTCGCTCCCTTTTGAATGAGGACGATGGACCAGTCGGCGGCGAGGTTGAGATCGATCAGACCTACATCGGCGGAAAGCGACGCGGGCGCGGGCGCGGCTACATCGCGAACAAGGTTCCCGTGGTCGGAGTCGTCCAGCGTCGGGGCACGATCAAGGCGACACCAGTAGACAATGTTCGAGCCCGTTCGCTCTTGCCCTTCATCCGCAAGCGCGTACTGCCCAGCGCCATCGTGTATACGGACGAAGGCAGGGAGTTTGCAGGACTCCGCAAGCGCGGATACGCTCACCGCCGGATACACCACAGTTCTCAGGTCTACGTTCGCGGCGATGTGCACACCAACACCATTGAAGGATTTTGGTCGCTGCTGAAGCGCGGAATCGGCGGAGTCTACCACGCCGTAAGCGCCAAGCATCTACAGTCCTACCTCAACGAATACGCATTCCGATACAATCATCGCTCTGACGAAGCCCCTATGTTCCAGACGATGCTTGGCCGGGTGGAGAAGGCTTAACCCGGCGGCTCACTTTCCTCAGAGCCGCTTGAAACGTCCGGCGCGTTAGCGGCTGCGTCTGCTTCTTCTGCCTTGGCCTCGGCTTCTCTACGCTCTTCTTCCGTGGCTGCCCGTGGCGTGAGGGCATCGAATTCCTCCTCCAGAATCTTGCCAAGTTCCATAGAGTCGGTGCCATCAGCTTGGATTTCCGCCATGCGCCGCGCGTAGTACATAGCACCTAGGGCAGTGTCTACCCTCGAACGCGGCCAGAAATACATAGGGCCTTGGCTTGTCACATACCAAAGGTCCGTGTTGTATCCGACGCCGGGGGCTTCTTCGGCGCGTCTCTTGGCAAAGAACGTGAGCCGCATCGCTGAAATCCAGTGAATCTTAGGTGTGTATGAAGCACGGGCGAATTCTGCTTCTGCGTGTTCTGCCCCAATCCCAACAGCACAGAAACCGGTTCCATCCCAGGCGCGTTCCCAGCCCGCACTTTCTATCGTATAGATGTGGGCGGAACTGTCGTCAAAACCAGCAACGATCACCTCACCCACATCGTTATCATCGCTCGTGATCTGTGCATCTAGGCGCTCGAAAAAATCCGGGGTCCATTCGCGTTGACGGGCTATGAAACTGTCGAGCGTAAGATTGTATCGCTGAAGGTATAGCCGTTCGATGTTGTTGCGGCGAATAGCCTGAATCTCCTCAGCAAGCGTCTTCGCCAGGTCTGCCACTTTGCAGTCACTCGCCACGCGCGACTGCGTGTTTTGATAAGCCAACAAGAGAGAATCCAACGAACCGGACATCATCACCGCAACATTCTCGCGGTGCCAAATCAGTTTCGTCTGATCCGCAAATTCATACTCGCGAATCCGGCGAGCGGTGATCATTCGATCAGCGGCAAGGATGATGATCGGATGCTGCACATTTGCCACATCTTGAAACATGGACAGGGCCGCGATACAGACAGTCAATGGCCGTCGCCTCCTCTGCCGCCTAGTATACCGCCTTCGGCTACCTACGTGAAGGGGATAGTTGCCGTTAAAACCCTCAGCTTGGCTGTCACGCCATCGGGGAGGAAGCTGCGGGTTTCAACCCGCAGTACTGGTAACCCTCCGCGGCCTAGCGGGGCACCTGCCGTCGGCAGGCAGGAGCGAATCGAATTTAGCACAGGGGAGGGAGGTTTGTCCCCACACATGAGGGAGATGTTATACTCGTCGCAACAGGGGGAGCCATATTGAACCACCTTCCCCTCATCGGAAGGCAGCAGGCCCGATTGCGCCGCTATCAGCGCATCTGCGAGCTGGCCGCCGTCAAACCCGGCGACAGAGTTCTGGACGTCGGCTGCGGCAACGGCGCGTCGTTCGAGGCGTTCAACAGCGAGAACGAGATCGTAGGCCTGGACCTGCTGCCGGAGCCCACGATCCGCCAGGAGAACTTTCGCTACGTCCAGGGTGACGCGCGGGACATGAGCTGCTTCGCGGACGGCGAGTTCGACGTGGCCGTGGCCGTGGGCTTGCTCGAACACATCCCGCCGGAAGACCTGGAGACCGTCGCGAACGAGATCCGGCGGGTGGCCCGTCGCTACGCGCTGGTCATCCCGCACATCTGGACGCTCATCGAGCCGCACTACAGGCTGCCGCTGTGGCAGTTCTACCCGCACGGGGTGAAGTCGTTCCTGGTGTCACACTTCAGTATCGGGCCCTACCCGAAGAGCCCGAGCGGCGAGTACCGATACCTCAACTACTTCACGCCCGGCCGCTGGCGGACGCTCTTCCCCGGCTCCCGCACCGCCGTCCACAACCACGTCGGCTGGCTGGTGCGCGACCTCGTTATCTACGATGGGCCTGCCGACAGGTCGGCGGGCACCGCGGAGGCCTCAACCGGCGCGGCCGCCTGAACCCTCACACCAGCCCCGCCACCAGGTCCCCCACCTCCGAGGTTGACAGGCCCATGCGGCCGGCGGACAGCGATTCGATGCGGCTCTCAGAGGAGTGAAACTGTAACAGAGTACGATTCCTGCTTGGCTGATTCCTCAGCGTAGTGCACTTCCTTGACCTGGTAGTCGTTGACGTATGCGATACCTTCAAGGCCATCCAAGATTCCGCCAATGATGTTCCCGGCGTCAGCTCTACCTCTTGCGCGACGGTAGGTGATAGACAGGGAGGCCGGCCCAGTGATCGGACCTTCGCCTATGGCCTCGGCCGCCGCCTTCCGCGCTTCCTGCTGCAACAGCTCTCGGCGCTGTCGCTGGTTCGCGGCCTCATTCGCGTCCGCGGGTGCCTGCTTGTAAGGCGGCGAACCGGCGACCTCAAACGCTACGTACCGCACCTTGTACTCGCTACCCTTGATTTCCTCATATGTCGGCATGGCAGCATTATCCTACACCAGCCCCGCCACCAGGTCCCCCACCTCCGACGTCGACAGGCCCATGCGGCCGGCGGAGAGTGACTTGATCCTCCCGCTCTCCAGCGCCTTCACGATTGCCGCCTCCACGCGGGCGGCGGCCTCCGCCTCGCCCAGCTGCTCGAGCATCATCTGGGCGGCGCCGATGGCGGCGAGCGGGCAGACCACCCCCTGGCCCGTGTACTTCGGCGCGCTGCCCCCTATCGGCTCGAACATGGAGACGCCCTGCGGGCTGATGTTGCCGCCGGCGGCCACGCCCATCCCGCCCTGGATCATCGCCCCCAGGTCCGTGATGATGTCGCCGAACATGTTCTCCACCACGATCACGTCGAACCACTCCGGGTTCTTGACGAACCACATGCAGGCGGCGTCCACGTGGGCGTACTCCCGCGTGATGTCCGGGTAGTCGGCCTCGCCCACCTCGTTGAACGCCCGCCACCAGGTGTCGTGGACGTAGGTGAGGAC
>SBAX01000108.1 GCA_005240095.1 Phycisphaera mikurensis | reverse complement strand
GGACTGGGACGAAGGGCCGGTTGTACAGACGCAGCGGCTGCCGCTGTACGAGGCGGCCCTGCGGCAACTCCAGGCTCGTGAGCTGATCTACCCTTGCACGTGTACCCGCAGCGACATCGAGCGGGCGGCCAGCGCGCCACACCTGGAGCATGAGGGTCCAGTTTATCCGGGCACCTGCACGGGCCGGCGTGCGGCCGACGCGGGGGCGCTGGCGGACAGACCGTTCGCCTGGCGGTTCCGTCTCGGCGAGTATTCACCCGAGTATGTGGATGGCGTGTGCGGGCCAACGCGAATCGACCTGCGTGCGATGGGCGGCGACTTCGTCGTGTGGAAATCGGACGGGACGCCGGCGTACCAGCTCGCCGTCGTGGTCGATGACGCCGCAATGGGCGTGACCGAGGTGGTGCGCGGCGACGACCTGGTGCCGTCCACGCCGCGGCAGCTGCTGCTCTACGAGGCGCTCGGACTCACACCCCCGCGGTTCGCGCATGTGCCTCTCGTGGTTGGTCCGGATGGCCGACGGCTGGCGAAGCGGCACGGCGACACGCGGCTGAGCACGTTGCGGGCGGCCGGCGTGTCGGCGGAAGCGCTGGTGGGGCTGCTGGCGTGGTCGTGTGGCTGGGTCGAACGCGCCGAACCGATCACGGTGAAGGAATTGCTGCCGCGCTTCCGGTTGGAGACGATTCCGCGGGAGCCGTTTGCCCTGACGCAGCAACTGCTGGGCAGCATCGGAGGCACGTCCCTTTAGCCGCCGGTCACAGACCAACGCCGATAAATGTTACCGCCGCTCTCTTACCCGACCGTAGTGGGCTCGGCCGCCCTCTTGAGCGTGCCGGCGCTGTGGGCTATCCTGACAGGGACCGTCGGGGGGATCCGGCATGCGGCAGTTCAAGTGGATCGAGTGGAACCTCCAGAAGATTGACGCCCACAACCTCTCGGCGGAAGAAGTCGAGGCGGCGTTTGACCGCGTCTTCAGCCTCCGCGAGCGCAAGGACGGCTCCTTCGAGATGTTCGCCGCGACCCCGTCCGGCCGCCGGATCTGGGTGATCTGGCGGTATGACCGGGAGCAGGACGAGATCCCCGACGTCTTCGGCGAATTGGGCGAGGTGCCCATCTTCGTCATCACCGCCTACTGAGAGGGCCTCCCATGACCAACCCCGCCGTGGACCAACGTAGCCCCGCGCGGTGCGCGCGCGACGAGCAGATCGCCGCCGAGCCGCCTCTGGCACCTCCCGAGCTGCCGCCCGACGCCAGCCCGTCGCCGGTGGAGGCCCATCTGGGTCGGCTGCGCCGGCGCCCGCTGGCCGTAGCGGGTGTGGTCGAGAATGGCCTCGTCCGGCCGCTCGACCCCGCGGTGAAACTGCCGGAACACGCCCGCGTGATTATAGTGGCCGCCGAGGCCGTGTGATGCGATTCGGCGGCCGAGTCTGGATCGAGCGCGTTGAACCGATTGCGGTGGGGGAATTGCTGCCGCGCTTCCGGCTGGAGACGATCCCACGTGAGCCGTTCGTCCTGACGCAGCAATTGCTGCGCGGCAGCTGAGCATCCACGAACCCGTTCACCGCTGCATGGCCCCCATGTGAAAGGCCGCGCGGTGCCCGATCCGAATGGTGTGCGACAGGCGGGACGGGTGCTTCGCCCTGGCCGACTTCACCGCTTCGTCGAACGTATCTCCCAGGAAATACTCGCCGGATTCCGGCTCGATCGCGATGAACCGATTCCGGTGCTGGGGCTCCAGCACGGCCTGGAGTTGCTCGGCATAAATCCGCTTGGCACGCTCGATGATCGATTTCGTGTCGGCCGATACCATGTCCGCCCCTTCCTTCCAATGGACATGCCCCGAATTGTATCGTCAAACCCTACAGATGTCTGGGGCAAGAGCAGGCCGAGGGGCCAAGGGCCGGAGTCGAAGAGGTATGGGGGGAAACTGGGACAGGGAAACTGGTCCGGGGGAAACTGGGACATCCGCGGTATCGATTCAACGAACCCCGCATGCCCTGGTTCCCCCAGTTCCCCCGCGTGCCGAGTGCAGCAGCGGATTTTCTCCCGGAATCTGGTTGACAGAGGGGCAGGGCGCGCGAGAATGGTGGCCGGCTCACCCGGCGTTCGGTGTCCGTACCGGGGCGGCGCGGGGGCCGGTTCTTACCCCCGGTGCCGGTCATGGCACCCCGCGCTTGTACATACATCGGTCTAATCATATGGCCCGCGCTTTTGTTTCGTACGTTCGCGAGAACAGTAAGATAGTTGATCGCCTAGTCGCTGACCTGCGACGGGGCGGCGCGACTATCTGGCTCGATCGCGATTCCATTGCGCCTGGCGAGCCTTGGGAGGATGCTATTCAACGGGCGATTCTGAACGGTGCGTTTTTCTTGGCCTGCTTCTCGCGCGAGTACTACCATCGGCAGCAAACCTACATGCACGAGGAATTGGAGGTCGCCTTCAACACAGTAGCCCGCAGAGGATTCACGGAGCCGTGGCTAATTCCCATTCTGCTCAACTCCTGCGAGGTGCCAGATTACCGCATCTGTGCGGAGTATACCCTTCGCTCGCTACAGTGCGTCGATCTTGCCCAGGATTGGCACGAGGGACTGAGGCAGTTGCTGAACCTCCTTGAGCCGAGCCACTCGTTCGGCCAGCTTCGACGGCCGCCTAGCGATGCGACCCCCGTCTCGGCCAACAACGTTTCGGCGCCGCTGGTGGCGCTGGATTTCGGAACAAGCTACTCTGCTATATCTCTATTCACGAAAGAACACGGCTGGAGGGCGATTCCGGACGACAACGGTCGCACGCTGATTCCCTCCGTGGTCACATTCGCCGACAACTGGGATTACTACGTCGGTTGGGAGGCAGTTGCTGCGGCCGTCCACTCTCCGCAAAGATCTGTTAGTAACGTGAAACGGTTGCTTGGCACGGAAGCCGACGTGGCGGTAGAGCATAAACGATTCGAACCGGAACTCCTGGCCAGTCTCATTATCCGCTTCCTGAAGGAGAATGCCGAGCGGTTTGTGGGCTCCACGATCTCGAGGGCGTTGCTGGCCGTCCCGGCCAGTTTTTCGAGTCGTCAATCTGCGGCGTTGGCCCGCGCGTGTGCGCGGGCGGGTCTCGGCGTCGAGCGCTTGATCGGTGAGCCGAACGCCGCGGGACTGGTAGCGCTGGAGTGGCGTGACCAACACAGGAAGGTCACGACTTCGGCCAAGGAATCGCTCCTAATCCTGGTCATTGACATCGGCGGGGGGACGACAGACATTTCGATGATAGACCTGGAACCGGCAGACGACAAGTTTCCTGAACTAGGTCGCGTTGTCGAAGTTGACCTGATTGCCGGAGACAACGAACTAGGCGGCATGGATTATGACGAGGCTCTCTTTCGCTTCGTCAAAGCGCGTGATGTTGCACCGATGATTCGGAATGGGCTGCCATGGACGCAAGTGGATGACCGTCGCCTCCTACAAGAGGCCTGTCGCGCGAAGACCCTCTTGAGCACTTCGGATACGGCAACGATTACACTGGGCGAGATGGAATGCTCCGCGGGGCTGAGCCTACTTCAGTGCCAAATCACGCGAGCCGATTTCCAGTCAGCCGTGCAGGCCCTCGATGTGCGAGTCGAAGCACTCATAGCGCAGGTGCTCTCCAAGGCAAAGGATAGCTGGAAGTGGAATCACTTCGGCGAACTTGCCGCTGTGATGCTGGCCGGACAGGGGGCGAAGATATATACGGTTTCCCAATTACTGAAACGGCTCTTTCCAAATACGCCGATCGTGAGCGAGTATCAGGAGCAAGCCGTAGTGCGCGGGCTGGGAGCATACTCGGGCGTCTTGGCTGGCGCGAGGAGAGACGTAGTGTTACTGGACCTACTTCATCATGCTGTCTTGCTCCGCTGCCATGATCCTAACCCGTCCGATGAGGAGATTGATGTCGTCATTTCTACCGAATGCGGCGCGAATGGGCTGGCATTTGAATTGTTCGAGGCAAACAGGATGGTTCCAGCTCGCAATGTCTTTCAGGTGAAAGTGACTGGGCCTGGGAGTGTGAGGCTCGAATTCGATGAGAGTAGTGTGTCAGATCAGAATACATCGCTCTCGAGTCTCAGCATCGATGCCGCTCACTGCTCCGGGCCACTTTACCTCGTCGTTGATGCTGACGCCAACAAGACCGTGGTTGTCCGGGTGTTTTCGGAAGCGTTCGAGCTTCTTCAAGAGCAACAACTCACCAACCTGTTCCTTGAGGAACAAGGTGCGAGTCGAGCGAGACAGCTTGCACGGGAGGACGTAATTCGCTTCAGAAAGCGGCGATGAAGGGAACGCACAAGAAAAGCGAGCCGAACACCGCAGTTCAACCGCCGCGGCCGTTGTGAAATAGAATGCCCCGGGAACCTCGTCCTGGGGCCGCGGTCGGCTGGAACGGTTGGTTAAACTGCTGCACTTCACCCCGCCACCACAATGTTCACCAGCTTCCCGCCCGCCACAATGACCTTCTTCACCTGCTTCCCCTCGATCAGGGCACGGATGCGTTCATCGGCCAGCGCCGCCGCCTTGATCGCTTCCTGATCGGTGCCGGCAGGCACCAGGACCTTGCTGCGCAGCTTGCCGTTGACCTGGATCGGCACTTCGATCTCGTCGGCCTTCGTCAGCGCCTCATCGTAGGCCGGCCACGGTTCGTAGGCCAGCGTGTTCGTGTGGCCCAGCGCGGCCCACAGCTCCTCGCCGAGGTGCGGCGCGAACGGGCTCAGCAGCAGGACGAACGGCCCCAGCACCGAGCGCGGCCGGACTTCCAGCCGGGTCAGGTGGTTGGTGAACTCCATCATGGCGGCGATGGCCGTGTTGAAACGCATGCCGTCCAGGTCGTCGGTCACTTTCTGGATCGTCTGGTGCAGCTTGCGCAGCGTCTCCTTGTCC
>SBAX01000032.1 GCA_005240095.1 Phycisphaera mikurensis | reverse complement strand
TGCGACACCAATGCACAGTGCGATGTCGGCGGCGTGTGCAACATGGGCACCTGCGCCGCGCAAGGCTTCTGCCGCGATCGCTGCGGGAGGTGCAACTGACCACGCCGAGTTGATACGAAGGATCGTCGGTTCGTTGCATCAAAGATACGGCGAGAACAGCTTCGCCAGCCCGTCCCGGAAGCGCTCCGGCCCGGAGCGTGAGCGGATCGCCTCGAGGGTGACTTCCCTGCTCCGCCGGATGATGCCGTCCAGCCAGGCAGCCATTCGCGGTCCGAGTTCTACGTCATAGGCCTCGACGTTGAACTCGAAGTTCAACCGGAAGCTCCGCGGATCGTAATTCGCCGACCCCAGCCAGAGCCACCGCTCATCGACCACCGTGATCTTGGAATGCACGAATGGTCTGCCCCGCAGGTACACCCGCACCCCATGCTCAAGAAACTGTTCCAGATAGGCATTGGCCACCCAGGGCATGAAAACGATGTCGCTTACCGATGGAAGGATAAGCGTGATCTGCACGCCGCGCAGGGCGGCCATGGTCATCGCCGCGATCAGCGCGGGCGTGGGCACGAAATAAGGCGTGGCCAGGCGCACGGTACGCTGGGCCGCCGCGAACGCGGCCAGCAGGAGCCAGTGGACTTTTTCAAAGTCCTCGTCCGGGCCGCTGATGATCCCCCGAGCCAGGGCCTTGCCGGTCATGCTCAACTGCGGAAAGTATTCTTCGCCTCGAAGCGTCTCGCCCGTGGCCAGCAGCCAGTCCTCGACAAAGGCCTGCTGCATCTCCGCCACCACCGGACCGGTGACCCGAAAGTGCAGGTCTTCGCACAGTCCCCGCCCGCCGCTTAGCACCATGTGCCGGGCCGAGATGTTGATACCGCCGGTAAAGCCGGTATGCCCGTCCACCACGAGGATCTTGCGGTGATTGCGAAGATTGATCCGCATGCGCCCCAGCGGCACGCGCAATGGAAAGAAGGCCGCAACCTGGGCGCCCGTCTTGAGCAGCCGCCGCCCCATGCGCGATGACGAACCGACGGCCCCGATCCCGTCGAGCAGCACGTGCACGCGCACGCCCCGCGCCGCCGCCGCCCGCAGGGCATCGATGAATTTCCAGCCCACCTCGTCGGTGTCGAAGATGTAGCTCTCGAAGGTAATGGTCTGCCTGGCCTGCTCAATGGCCCCGAGCATCGCCGGATAGGTCTCCTCGCCGTTGTGCAGCGGCTCGATGAGGTTGCCCGGCACCAGAGGCATTCGCGTCACGCGGTCGGTCATCGTCCGCAGGGACTGAAGATGTCCGATCGCCGCATGATCCGCGTCGCTTAGCGTCACCGCATGATCGGGCAGGCCCCCGTGCGGCTCACGCCTTGCCCGCCGCCGTAATGCCCGCCGCTGCAGGCGATTGATGCCGATGACCATGTAGAGCCAAGGGCCCACCAGCGGAAAGCCAAAACTGAACAACACCCAGATGCCGGCGCTCTTCGGATCGCGCTTATACATGATCGCATGCACGGCACTGATGCAGCCCAGTACCAGCCATGCGATCACGAAAACACGAAGGGTGTACCATGTCATGCGGTCTGACTCAGGGCAGGCGGCGGTGCGGAGGAGGAGAATGGCATCTCTCTATATTCTTGCTCCGGTCTGTCAAAAGGCCAGTGCCCCCGGTTCCTAGGGGGTCGTGACATGAGGCAGGTCGCTCAGCGGGCAGCCGTCGCAGTCGGCTCGGCTCCTGCAATGCTTCTTGCCCACGGCGACCAAGAGAGCGTGATATTCGTTATACATTTGGGCATTGGGCGGGAGGGCCTCCTGGAAGAGCCCTCGTACCTGATCATAGTTCGCCTTTTCGTCGCAAAGCAGGTGGCGATGAAGGAGCCGTTTCGTATAGGCATCGACGACGAAGCTCGGCCGAGCGCCAGCATACAGCACAATGGCGTCCGCGGTTTCCGGACCGATCCCATGGATCGACAACAGTCGATCGCGCACTTGGTCCAAGGGACCGGCCAGCAGCGAGTCCAGGCAGCCTTGGTGATGCTGCCAGAGATAGTTAACCAGGGCCTTGAGCCGCACCGCCTTGACGCGATAGGTGCCCGCGGGGCGAATCAACGCCGCCAGTTCCGCCTCACTCAGATCGCGCAGAGCGATCCACGAGAGGGCGTTCGCCCGCCGCAGATTGGCGATCGCCCGCTCGACGTTGGTCCAGGCCGTGTTCTGCGTCAGGACGGCCCCGATGATCACCTCTGTTGGGGTCTGCCCCGGCCACCACCCTTGTGGGCCGTAGGCGGCGTACAGCCGGTCGTAGATCTCCCGCAACATCGTCCCAGGGGAAGCGACGTGGGTGCCCTGCTCGCCTGCGGTCACGTACCGCCGCGGTTTCGCAGCTTTCTTTTCTGCCCTTGCTCGTAAAGTCATTCTCGGCACGATATGCAGTCGATGGCAAAGTCTCAACGACACGCAGCGGTTCGCACACGGAGGGCACGCCGCGGCACCCTGGCCCGTCCTCTCGATGCGCTGGTTTTCCTGCTGCCGCTGATCATTTTCTACGAAATCGCCTCGTTTGCCCGCCAGGACCGCATCATCGCCTTTGAGGCCGTGCTCCGCTTCTTCGAGCTGTTCGGGCATGTGGGGGTCTGGGCCCCGGGTTTGGCGGTCATCGTGATCCTCCTGGCCACGCACATCGCTTCCGGCGACCGGTGGGCTGTGCATTGGAACCGTGTGGGCTGGATCTACGTGGAATCGGTGGCCTTCTCCGTTCCCCTGTTGCTGCTGAACTGGGCCGTGCCGCTCGGGCCGGACGATGGGATTGGGGGCTTCCTGGCCCGGTTGGCGGTTGGGGTGGGGGCAGGAATCTACGAAGAACTGGTCTTCCGCCTGCTCATCATCTCGCTCATTGTGATCCTAGCCGCCGACCTGCTGAAACTGGACCGCGGCGGTGTGGCCGTCGCCGCGGTGATCCTGTCGTCTCTGGCCTTCGCCGCCCATCATCACCCGCCCATCGGTCGAGACCCCTTCGACGGCATCCGCTTTCTGTTCCGGACCGTGGCCGGGGTTTATCTCGCGGCGATTTTCTGGTTCCGTGGATACGGACCGGCCGCAGGCTGTCACGCGGCGTATAATGCGGCCTTGGTCGTGCTCGGCTCGCTGCGCCCATAATGGCCGGAACGGGGAGGTAGGGTGCCCCACCCCATCCTGGGGTGGGGGACCGAGCCGTGGAATCATGCGGTTGGATTCGACGTGTTAGGCACGTTCGTCCCCCGTCCCCCACCCTTAGAAGGGTGGGGCACCCGCTACGCACGTAATTCGCATCGGTGCTGACATGAGCGAAACGACGCCCCCCGTCTTCAACCGCCTGCTGGAAACACTGCGTTCCGCGGGCATCGACTTCACGCAGATGCACCACGCCCCCGTCTATACCAGCGCCGAGGCCGCGGCCGTGCGCGGAACCACGCTGCATAGCGGAGCGAAAGCGTTGATGCTCAAGGCCGAAGAGGATTTCGTCATGGTCGTGCTCCCTGCGGACATGGCCTTAGATAGCAGCGCAGTGCGAAGACTGCTTGGCGTCAAGCGCATGCGCTTCGCCACGAAGGAGGAAGTGTTCAAACTCACCGGCGGGTTGACCCCCGGTTCCATACCCCCATTCGGCAGCCTTTTCGGCCTGCCGACGATCAGCGACGAGCGGCTCGCGGAAAACGAGCGCATCAACTTCAACGCCGGGAGTCACAGTGATTCCGTACAGATGGCCTATAACGACTATATCGCCCACGAGAAGCCCCGGCTGGCTCGCGTGGCCACGCTGCAGAGATGAGGGCGTTGCAATAGGCAGAGCCTCGCGGGGAAGATTCGACTCGTCAGGCCTTGGGCTCGACGAATTCAATGCCGAATGCGCCGCATGTCTCCACGATCTGCGCCATATCGGGCGTGCCTTGAGCGAACATGGCGGCCGCTCTGGCAAAGAACTCCTCGAACCCTGCGGGCAGCGTAAGGACGATCATCCGGCTCGTGGTGTCCCCGACGTTGCGAAAGGTATGGGGCACGCCGCAAGGAAGATAGGCCAAGCCGCCGGGGGCAACCTCTGTCCATTCGCCGCCGATGAAGAGGGCGACTTTCCCTTCGAGAACGAAGAGCACTTCATCCTCGTTGTGGTGAATGTGCTCCGGCGGTCCGCCGCCCGGCGGGGTCGATGCTGTGGCGAGCATGAAGCTCCCCGCTGTCGATGCCCCGGCGAGTTTCACGGCGAGCGTGTCCCCGAAGGCGCGGTAGGCGCGGCCCTCGTCAGCATGGACGATCAATGCTTGCGATGTTTGCGAAGTCGGTGACTGCTTCGGCATAGCCCCTCCAGGTAAGAACCAGACGCGACGCGGCCTGTCGCTGGTTAGTGCGCGTCACGCGTGGAGGCCGGCTTCCTCCAGAACAGCCCGATCGCCACGACGATCAGTCCGACCGACATGGCCAGCAGGATAGGCCGGGTCCGAGAGTCGCAGAAAAGCGCATCGTAGTTGAAGCGCGGCAGGTACCCACCCGCCCGGGCAAGAAACGCGGGCGGCTCAATGGGCTTGGCGGCAAACGGCTGCTCGCTCGACGCCGCCAACGGAACATCAACAGCTACCGTCGTATCCCCGGGGCGATAGAATCGCAAATCGCGCTGCGCTACCCGGGCGATGACCGCAGGGTCGCTTTGCATCGCCTCCAGCAGGTGCCTCTCCCGCTCGACTACCTCGCGCATGCGGTCCAGACGATGCTGCTCGGCCTGCTCCGCGGCGTGCATCGCCTGATACTCCCGCCACTCCGGCAGCAGGACACACGGCGTGAACGTCCCCAACCCCATAGCCATCAGCATCCAGAAGACCAACCCACCCCGCGAAGGATTGTCGATTTGCGATTGTCGATTTGCGATTGGGGAATGCACGCCTCCGTCACCATCCAATTGGCAACTGGCAATCGGCAATTGGCAATTCCCCTGCCCGGCTGACTCATCCATCATGGGATCCCTCTCCATATGTCGCCGCCGCGCCGAGGTAATCCTCGATCCACAGCAACCGGTTGTACTTGGCGATGCGGTCGCTGCGGCAGGCGCTGCCCGTCTTGATCTGCCCGCTATTTACGGCCACGGCAATGTCCGCGATGGTCGTATCCTCGGTCTCTCCGCTGCGATGGCTGATGATCACGCCCCAACCGCTGCGCTGCGCCAGGCGAATCGCCGCCAGGGTCTCGGTGAGTGTGCCGATCTGATTGACCTTGATGAGGATCGCGTTCCCCGCCCCTGACTCCAACCCGCGCCGCAGCCGCGCCACGTTGGTGACGAACAGATCATCCCCCACCAACTGCACGCGGTCGCCCAGTTTCGCAGCAAGCTCCTTCCAGCCCTCCCAGTCGTCCTCGGCCAACCCGTCCTCGATGCTGCGGATCGGATACTTATCGCACCACGCGGTCCAATAGGAAATCATCTCCGCCGAGGAGATCCCGCGATGCGGATCGGATTTGAAGAAAGAGTATTTTCTGGTCTTGGCGTCGAACATCTCCGACGTGGCCGGATCCAGAGCGATCGCCACATCCTCACCCAACCGATACCCGGCGCTGCGGACCGCTTCGCAGATGAGTTCCAGCGCCTCATCGTTGGTCTTCAGGCTCGGCGCAAACCCGCCTTCGTCCCCCACATTCGTGTTGTAGCCCTTCTTTTGCAGAACCTTCTTGAGGGCGTGGAAGATCTCCACTCCCATGCGCAGCGCCTCGCGAAACGAAGGTGCCCCCACGGGTTGGACCATGAACTCCTGGAAATCCACGTTATTGTCGGCGTGCCTGCCGCCATTGAGAATGTTCATCATCGGCGCGGGCAGCACGTGCGCCGCGGGCCCGCCCAAGTAGCGAAAGAGTGGCAGCTTGCACGACGCCGCAGCCGCCCTGGCCGTCGCCAGGGAAACCGCCAGGATCGCGTTGGCCCCCAGGCGCGATTTGTTGGGCGTGCCGTCGAGGTCGATCATCGTGCCATCGATGTGCTCCTGGTCCGTAGCATCGAGCCCCACCACGGCTTCGGCAATCTGCGTGTTGACGTTCTCGACGGCCGCCAGCACGCCCTTACCGCCGTAGCGCTTGGCGTCCCCGTCACGAAGCTCCACGGCCTCATGCTCGCCCGTGGACGCCCCCGACGGAACCGCCGCCTCCCCGCAGGAGCTGTCCTCCAGGACGACTTCCGCGGCCACCGTTGGGAAGCCCCGCGAGTCCAGGACCTCCCGTGCCTCAACCTGTGCGATGCATCGTGACATGAATCACGCGTCCCGCTTCCCTATTGCAAGACCCTTCTGCCTCCCGTAACCCCAGTATCGGCCACTGTCGAATCCTCGCTAGACTCGCCGGCGGTGCTGCCTCGGGCGGCTGCCGCCCTCGTTGTGGCTGGGAAGTCCGAGCAGCCCGCGGACAACGTCCCGAACCATGTCGCTGGTTTCGTACGCCTGTTTGGCCTGTGCCTTTGTCGCTGACGCACCGGGATACCGAAACTCGATCGCAAACACCGTAAGCGCCTTGAGCTGTGGTCTGAGCAGGTCGAGCTCCGGGTAGTGCGGGACGAGGAAATCGAGGAGCTTCGCGAGATCATGGATCTTGGGCGTCTTCAGACCATTCTCCTGCAGGCGGGCTTTGAGGTACTTCTCGGCGCATTGTTGAGCGCAGAAACACGCAAGGTCATAGTTTGGCGACTTTCGAGCTCGCAGCTAGCGTGCGGCGCTTCGATGGTCGGCCTCCGCCTTTTCGACCCACTCCTTGGTCCTCGGCTGCATATAGAACCTTGCCTTGTTCCACGATATCACGAATGAACCAGTCGTCGATCTCGATACGTCGGCGAATCTCCGCCGGTGAACGCACGAGCAGGTCGAGCGCAAAGGGGCAGTCCAGCCTCGTGCGAATCTTGATGGCCTGCTCCACGGGATGACCGCGGTGCGGCATGATCACCAGCAGGTCAACGTCCGAATCCCGCGTAGGCCGCCCACGGGCGTGGGAGCCGAAGAGGATGATCCGCTGCGGGGAGAACTCCCGCGCCACCGCGTCGGCAAACTCTTGAATCTCTCGCATCGCAACCATGGCGTCCGATCCTCGGCCGCATCCTACCCGCCTCGGCAACCGCGGCAAATGCGTTCGCCCACGAATGACCCTATCGGACCGGCCTTCACGTTCACCGGAAACAACGAATCCTCAATATCGGGCCAGCCGATTCACCTGTGTCATATTGGAGAATGGTCATAGAGGCGCGCCGCGCGCTCTCCGCATGGACCCACCCAGAGGTAACTATGAAGTTGTGGAATTGGTTGATCCATAGCCTGACCGGGCTCGGCAGTCCTTCGCACCCGCAGGCGACCGTCGCGGTGGCAACCGCGCCTCCAGATGAAAACGTCGCCGTGCTGGAGCCGCCGACCGCGTTCCCACCGATTGAGTCGTCGCAGATTCCCACGGAGACCGCGTGCTGGTGGGCCCCTCCCGGCGTGACCGAAACCATTGCCCGCCCGGTGCCCCGCGTGGAGCTGTCCGCTGGTGTGCGAGCCCTCGAGGAACACCTCGTCTCACACTTCGACGGTCACAACCTGACCATCCCCCCGCTGCCGCGGGTGGCCGAGAACGTACTCAAGCGGCTTCGCTCTCCCAAGTGCGGCATGGCCGAGGTGGCTCATGATCTTTCCGAAGACCCGGTCAGCGCCGCCAGCGTCCTGCGCATAGCCAATTCCGTCATGTACCGGGGCATCGAGAAGATCACGTCCCTGCCCACCGCAGTCACACGCCTGGGCGCCTCTGCAATCCGGACGCTGATGATGCACCAGTCCCTGCGCTCGGCGGTATTCGCCGGCCATGGAGATGCACAGGTTCTGGCCGACTTGATCTGGCGTGGAGCCCTTGCCGCAGCCACCACCATGCGCGAGCTGGCCCGCCTCACCCGCATGGACCCTGAGGAAGCCTTCACCATCGGACTGCTTCACGACATCGGCAACGTCCTGACCTTGCGCCTGGTCCTCGAGCACGAACGCTCCCATCGGCAGGCCATTGATACGGACACCTTCGACTTCCTCTGCTACGAAACCCACCAGGAGTTCGGCGAACTGATCGCCAACGCCTGGCAGCTTCCTCCGGAGCTCAAGTCGCTCATTTCCGATCATCATGTGTACCCCCGCGACGATGATCTGCTCCGCAAGCAGCGTCTGATGCTCATCCTGACGGACATGATCAGCCAGATGTTGGGCTACGCCCCGGCCGCTCAGTACGACCTGCTCCGCGCGGAGGTCGTCCGCGACCTTGGACTGAGCGATCAGCGCGCCTTCCTGGACCTGCTTGCGGCCCTCCCGGACCGCATCTCGGCGACCGCCGATGAGTTCTGCTAGCCCCGCACTCGATCTGCCCGGCCGCATAATCGATAGCAGGTCCACACACGCCGGGCCTCTGTTATCGGTTATTGCCGACTCGCCAGGAAGAATCATCCCGGCGCGCCCTCCAACCGATAGCGCAGATATGGCCCCTTGCTCACCTGGACTGCTCGCCGGCGCCGCAACCGCGCATGTCGGGGAACATTGGTGGACACGGCTGGTGGAATGGGTCGTCGAGGCCCGTTCCCACCGCGTGATCTGCCTGGTGCTGGGCATCTGGATCCTCAACGGCTTCGATCTTGCCTTCACCGTGTTGTCGCATGATCAAGGTCTTCTCCACGAGGAGAACCCTCTCGCCCGCCACATGCTGGCATACGGAACCGCGTCCATCGTGCTCTACAAGATCGGGCTGGTGCTCATCGGCAGCTACCCGCTGCTCCGCTTCCGCACTGCCCGCATCACCGAAATGGGCGCGTTCGTCATCCTCATTGCGTACGGTCTGCTGGGAATCCACTGGGCCCAGTGCTATGACCTGTACACTTTTACTGCCCTGCACAACGTCGAGTTGGCCCGAACGCACGCCCTCAGCAGCTTTGTGCCTCAATAGCCCCCCACTTTTGCACGAAAGAGCCGGAGGGCCTCCTCCAGCCATCCGAAGTCGCTAGCACGAACAATTATTTACCCTAACCACGGGTTAACACGCATGTCATGTAAGCAAAAGTGTATCGCTCCGTAAATCAGTGCATTTTTGTCGCTGTTAGGTAAGTGAGACAGTTGCCAAATGCCAACCACCCGGTAAGAATCCACGTCGGGCAGAGGGATAAATATGCGATTTCTGATCGTTGAAGACAATCCGAAGTTAGCAGTACAGCGCAAAGTTGCTATCCAAACACGAGCGGATTCGATGGAGGTCGATGCCGCGTCGTGACAGTTCTTTGATCGTGGCCCGCGTGTGGCT
>SBAX01000196.1 GCA_005240095.1 Phycisphaera mikurensis | reverse complement strand
TTCTTGAGCCCACCTTGCGCTGTACTGGTAGTTTCCACCGATCGTGTACTGGTTGGCCCCGATCCACGCTTGAACCTGCGGATTTGAATCGACGCCAAGCACAGAGGGAACGTTATCGTAGGTGATCACGGTTTTTCCTGCGCGCATGAAATCGGCCAGTACGCCCATCGGATCCGACCACGCGCTAGACATGTCGATGACGACGTCAAAAGGGTCCAGAGGGCCGGTCGGTCCCTCAGGAGGAAGGGAGGTACAAGTGTGCCCGTGTGACTCGAGAAAGGGGCACCAGGCATCGCTCCCGATGATGGCCACGTTCTTTCCGCCGGCCCATGCTGCATTGAAGGACATCAGCGATAGAGCGACTGTCAGTGCGGAATACCTTCTTTGAGACATGTCTCATCCTCCATTCCCACGGGATCGCTAGCAAGAATCATACCCGATTTTCGCGTAACCGGCGCTGTCGACTAAGAATGAGCGCCCCGGCCAGGGCGGTCATCGTGGCAAGGAACAAAAGTCCCATCTCGCCCACGGCCGGGGATCGTCAGCTGGCGGGCACTGACCGCATTTAGAATGATCTGGTCGTACAGAGGAACGCCTACTCCTGGGTCGATGAACCTTGTCAGGAAGACGCTCACGCCGCCTTCCCAGATGTTGCGCAGGATCGCGATCCGCTCGTTCGCTCCCGAGCCGTAGACCGCCAGGATCTTCGCGCCGGGATGACCTGATACGTCACGCAGAGCGCCGCAGAACGAGGCGCCGCAATCGCTGAGCAGCGTTCCGGGGGCGATGTCGCCCAGGATCGGATCGGTCGCCACTGTATACGACAGATTCGAGCCGTTGCCATATTCCGCAGCGCCTATCCAAGCTTGCACCGTGCTGTTCGAGGCAATGCCCAAAGCAGCCGGCGCGTCATGCACGGTGATCACTGTTTTGCCCGCCCTCATGAAATCTGCCAGCATCCCGCCGCTATCGCTCCACACCGCTGATAGGTCGATCACCACATCGAAGGGATCCAACGGCACCGTAGGACCTTCCTTCGGGAACACGGTGCAGGCATGGCCGTTGTCGGCCAGGAACTGGCACCAGTGCTCGCCCTCTGTGACCGGCGTGCTGGCTTCCCGATCGACAATGGCCACGTTCTTTCCGCCGGCCCATGCTGTATTGAAGGACATCAGCGATAGAGCGACTGTCAGTGCGGAATACCTACTTCGAGACGTGTCTCATCCTCCATTCCCGCGGGATCGGCAGCAAGAATCATACCAGAATGCTTTGGGCGCTGCAAAACGCGCAATTCCCCGGAACGCCACGAACTCCCTGGTCGTCAAAGCACAGCCGCGTTTCCCCGGTCGAGCACGACAATTGTTCCGCCGATGGCCACCGTCAGCGCCATGATCAACAACCCGCAATCAGAGACCGTTGGAATCGTCAGCTCGCGAGCCCGAACGGCGTTCAAGATGATCTGGCCATTCCCGCCGGGGCTGATGTTGTCCGTGATGAAAACAGAAACACCGCCTTCCCAAACGTTGCGCATGATGCCGAGGGAGTTATCGGCAAAGGTCGCCAACACCTTCGCACCGGGATGTCCGGTGGTGTCTCTCAACGACAGGCAAGCCCCGGCCCCGCAGTCGGTGAGGAAGGTTCCCACAGGAATGTTCCCGAGAATGGGATCGTGGGCGACCGTCACCAAATCCAACTCACCGGACTCATATGCATTGGCACCGATCCAATCCTGCACAACGGAATTCGACTGGATGCCCAGCCCGGCTGGCGCGTCCTTTGCCGTGATCACCGTCTTGCCGCTGCGCATGAAATCGGCCAACGTCCCCGTCGGGTCGGCCCATTGGAAGGACATGTCGATAACGACATCGAAGGGGTCAAGAGGGTCCGTCGGCCCCTCCTTTGGGTACACCGTGCAGGCATGGCCGTTGTTGATGAGGAACTGGCACCAAGCAGGCCCGTCATCACCGAAATTGTTGACCAAGGCCACGTTCTTCCCGCCGCCCCATGCCGCATTGAAGGACATCAGCGCTAGACCGACTGTCAGTGCGGAATACCTTCTTTGAGACGTGTCTCATCCTCCATCCCCGCGGGATCGGCGGCAAGAATGATACCAGAATTGCTTTGGCGGCTGCAAGATGGCCGTTTTTCCTGAGCTTCCTGCACGCATGCCAGCCCGCCCTGTCAGAGCATGCCCATTTTTTCCAGGCGATAGCGGAGGGCGTCGCGGGAGAGGTTGAGCAGCTTGGCGGCTTGCGTCTGATTGTTGCCGGTGCGGGCGAGCGCCTGGCGGAGCAAATCGTTTTCCAGTTCGTGCAGGTCGAGACCTTCGTTGGGGAGCACAATATGGTTGTTGCCCTCGCCGCCGGGACGGCCCACGACGAGGTCGTCGGGCCCGATGGTGTCGCCCTTCAGCAGCAGAACGGCCCGCTCGATCACGTTGCGCAGCTCGCGCACGTTGCCCGGCCAGGAGTAGCGGCGAAGCTTGTCGTACGCTTCCTCGTCGATCCGCGTCACGGGCTTGCGGAAATCCTTGGCAAAGCGGGTGACGAAGTGCTGGGTCAGGAGCTTCACATCCTCGCCGCGATCGCGCAGCGGAGGCAGGTAGATCGAAACCACATCGAGGCGAAACAGCAGGTCGCTGCGGAACTTTCCTTCATGGATGGCCTGCTCAATGTTGCGGTTGGTGGCCCCGATGATCCGCACGTCCACGGAGATTTCGCTGGTCCCGCCGACGCGGCGGAAGGTCCGATCCTCCAGGAAACGCAGCAGCTTGGCCTGCAGGCCGGGAGGCATGTCCCCGACTTCGTCGAGGAAGACGGTCCCCCCGTCGGCCAGCTCGAAAAGGCCTTTCTTCTGCGACTTGGCGTCGGTGAAGGCCCCGCGCTCGTGGCCGAAGAGCTCGCTTTCCAGGAGGGTCTCGGACAGGGCCGTGCAGGTCACGTTCATGAAGGGGCGGGGGGCGCGCTGCGACTGGTAATGGATCACCCGGGCCACGAGGTCCTTGCCCGTGCCGGATTCTCCCCGCAGAAAAATGGTGGAGGCGCCGCTGGCCGCCACGCGTCTGATGGTGTCGTAGAGCTGCACCATGGTCTCGTCCTGGCCGACGATGCTGTCGATGCCGTATTCGTGGGCGATGTGCCGGCGCAGCTCGCGGACCTCGCGGCGGAGCTTGGTGGTCTCCAGGGCCGTGTTCACCGTGCGAAGGAGCTGGTCCATCTGGAATGGCTTGGTGATATAATCGTACGCCCCCAGCTTCATGGCATCGACGGCGCTCTCGATCGTGGAGTACGCAGTCATCATGATGACCACGATGTCTTTGTCCGTCTCCCGAATCTTGCCGAGGATGTCCAGCCCGGTCATGTCCGGCAGGCGATAGTCGAGCATCACCAGGTCGAAGACGCCGTCTTCCAGCGCCTCCAGCGCTGCGGCGCCGTCGGCCACCTCGGTGACGTGCGCGTCGAGCCCTTCGAGCTTCTGGCGAAGCGACCAGCGAATCAGGGACTCGTCTTCGACGATCAGGATGCGTGCGCCCATGGTCTTAATCTCGCTTTGCGTTCTGCGGGGGTATGAAGGGGAAATCCATGGACACCGTTGTGCCCTGGGCCACTTTGCTTTCCAGGCGGATGGTGCCCCCGTGGGCCTCGACGATCCGCCGGCAGATCGCCAGCCCCAACCCCGTTCCCCGGGCCTTGGTGGTGAAGAACGGTTCCAATGCCTTGGCGAGTACGTCGGGCTTCATTCCGTGGCCGGTGTCGCTCACCTTCAGCCGCGTTCCACCATCCTGCCGGCGGACGGACACCTGGATCACGCCGCCTTCGTCGGAGGCGTGGGCCGCATTGAGGATCAGGTTGATCAGCAATTGCTCCATCTGCCCTTCGTCCGCGAGGAACGAGGCCTCCCCATCGCGGGCCGAGAATTCGACGCGGACTTTGCGAAGGGCCGGCTCCTCTCGCAAGAGCGTAAGCACGCGCTGTACCAGAGAATCCAGCTTGACCTCGCGGATACTCGGCCGTGAGGGGCGGGCATAGAGCAGCAGGTCCTTGACCGTGGAATCCAGGCGGTCGATCTGGCGGAGCACCTCGTGAATGATCCGGCGGTGGGGATCGTTCTCGGGCATGTCCTCAGCCAGAATCTGGATCGCGCCGCTGATGCCTGCCAGGGGGTTCTTGATCTCATGGGCCAACGAGGCCGCAAGCTGCCCGATCTCCGCCAGATGCTCGGCGTGCATGAGCTGGGCCTCCAGGGCTTCCCGCTCCGCCCCGCGAACGGCCTCAGAGTAGCTCTCCTGGTAGCTTTCCAACATGATGGTCAGGTCCAGCATGAGCAGCTTGTGAATGGAGTCGAGCTTCTCTTCCAGGTCGGGCAAGGCGGCCTCGCGCATGATCCTGGCCAATTCCTCCCAGATGATCTCCATCCCCAGGAGCATGTAGCGTTGGGGCAGGCCCACCCGAACGTGGGTCGCCCCGATCCGGAAACGGGCGTCGAAGTATGAGCGGTCATAGACTCCTTCAAAAAGCCCGGCAAGCCACTGGCAAAGCAGGGAATGCTGCCGGGCGATCTGGGCCTCCCCGCCGGTGAAGACCGCTTTGGCCGCCGGATCGCGGAGCAGGACCTGGTAGAACCGCTCCGCAATCTGCGGGATCTGCGGACGCACCAAATCGGCCAGAGATTGGGCGTTCATGGCATCCCGCGCAGTAAAGCCCACGTAGGCCTGGATTTCTTCCAGCAGCCGTTTGGACATGTCCGCATTATAGCGCCCCCCGTAAGCCGCAAAAAAACTGCCCATTCTCGTAAAACAGCGAATCAGCATCTCCTTTGCCTTAAGAAAGCAACCGGCGTGCCTGCCGTCGGCACCCGTTTTCGTCCCGAATCCCGGTCCCACGGTGCGCCAAACCCCGCATCGCTGGGGCAAAACGCGCAACCCGCGTGCCTCGCGGATGTACGGTCTCGGCCGCTCGGCGCCAGGCCTGGTTTTCCCCTGCGGGGTACGGCTCTTGCTAAGTGTGGCATCGGAGAACGCCGGATGCCGGGCCGAAAGCGAGTTACAGGACCGACCGTGGACCCGCCACGCAGACGCTCGTATTCCGGGTGGCGGGCGGGGACGCTCATTGGCGTTCACGTTCTGATTGCCATCCACATCACCCATTGGCTGCTGGCCGGAAAGACCCTCGCCCCGCTGGAACTCAACGAAGTGATGTACACGGCGGAGCTGGGGATCATCACCGCGGGATTCCTGTTCATGCTCGGTGTGTTCCTGGCCAGTGCCGTCTTCGGACGGTTCTTCTGCTCCTGGGGCTGCCACATCCTCGCCCTGCAAGACCTCAGCGCCTGGATCCTGCGGAAAATGCACATCAAGCCCAGGCCGATCCGCAGCCGGGCCCTTGCGTGGGTGCCGGTGCTCGCAGCGTTCTACATGTTCATCTGGCCGCAGATGGTTCGCCTCTGGGAGGGGCGAGCCATGCAGGCTCTCCACACGCGGACGGATCAGGGCGGCTGGGCGTCGTTCGTGACGGAGAACTTCTGGCGGAACCTGCCCACGCCCGCGGTGATCGCGGTGACCTTCACGGTGGTGGGCTTTCTGTCTGTGTACGTCTTCGGATCGAGGGCTTTTTGCACCTACGGGTGTCCCTATGGGGCCCTGTTTCGACTCGCCGATCGCATCGCCCCGGGGCGGATTCGCACGCGGGCCAAGGACTGCCTGCAATGCGGCGCCTGCACGGCCGCCTGCACGTCTCACGTGCGCGTTCATGAAGAACTCTCCCGCTTCGGCATGGTGGTCAATCCCGCGTGCCTGAAGGACCTGGACTGCGTGGCAGCCTGCCCGCAGCAGCGCGTGTATTACGGCTTCGGCAAGCTGTCCGCCCTGAAGTCCGTACAGCTCGACGTTCCCGTACTGCGCACTTATGACTTCACCCTCGCGGAGGAATTGCTGCTGTCCGCGGTGTTCGTGCTGGCGCTCATCGTCTACCGCGGCCTGTACGACTTTTTCCCCTTCCTGATGACGCTCGCTTTGGCGGGAATCGCGGGATACTCGGCGGTGGTGTTCATGCGCATGGTTCGCCATGCCAAGGTGCGGTTCAACCGCTGGCCGCTGAAGACTGCCGGACGCTATCGCTCGGCAGCGGCGGCTTTTGTGCCCCTAAGCCTGATCTTTGCGCTGCTGACCGTGCACAGTGCCTTCATTCGCTATCACTCGCTCCTCGCCCGGCGAGGTGAGGCGGATTCATCTCAGGTGATCGCCCATCTGGAAACGGCACGGAAATGGGGTCTGCTTCGTGTGGAGCGCGAAGACGCCATGCTGGCGCAACTCTATGAACAGACGGGCCAATGGGCTAACGCCGTCAGCGTTGCCGGCGAGATCCTCTCCTATGCTCCGGACAACCCAGGAGCGAGACTCATCCGCGCCCGCGCTCTGCTCCGCCAAGGTCGATTGGCCGAAGCGAGCAAGGAGCTGGGGCAACTCAATCAGCTTTCTCCACCCAATGCGGACGTACACTACGCCATGGCCGGTGGCTACTTCGAACTCGGCGACCGCCAGGCGGCCGTCGCCCAGCTTCTCGAGGCCATCCGCCTGCGCCCCCAGCACGCTATGGCTCATTACGATCTGGGTGCTTTGCTCCTCGAAGTCGGCGACCTGCCTGCTGGCGTAGAGCACCTACGCCGCGCCGTCGAACTTCGCCCCGAGTTCGCCGATGCCCATCACAACCTGGCGATCGCTCTCGCTCAGTCGCAGGACCTGGAAGGCGCCCTCCGCCACGCCCGCCGCGCGCGGCAGCTATCCCCCGGCGACGAACACATCCGCGGCTTCCTCGGTGAGCTGGAACGCTTCAACGGGCGATGAACCAATCAGGCGGAAAGTGGCGTAATCTTGCCGCTTTTTTCCAGATATTCTACGAGAGTGACGGCCGCTTCCTGGGGCGTGCACTTGGAATTGTCGATGACCAGCTCCGGCTTTAAGGGCGCTTCGTAGGGGTCATCGACGCCGGTGAAGCCTTTCAGCTCGCCGGCGCGGG
>SBAX01000441.1 GCA_005240095.1 Phycisphaera mikurensis | reverse complement strand
TCCAGGATCCGGCGGCTCCGCGCACTCAGCCCAACGCCCTCGACATCGTGGGCGCGGTGAACAACTTCAAGAAGTTGGTTGGCGCGCCTCCGCACATCGCGGCCCAGGTTCAGCCGAACCTGCCCAACCTCAACCGCGATGTGGACGCCCTGGATATCCAGGCCATCGTGGCCAACCAGAAGCTGGGCGCCTATCCGTACAGCGGTCCGTGTGCGTGCCCGTCGACGGTTGTCTGCAACACCACGATGTGCAGCGGCACCATGCCTTGCCCGAGCGGCAATCTGTGTATGCAGACCTGCTCGGCCGGTCCGCGAATGGGCGAGCTGTGTTCCTCGAACAAGCACTGCGGCGTGTGCGTCGGTGGCACGCGCGACGGCATCCCCTGCGATAACAACGGCCAGTGCGATGGCGGGACGTGCACCACGGGTACGTGCAACACCCAGGGCTTCTGCCGCGACCGCTGCGGGCGGTGCAATGGATGAGGAGGAGCCGCGTTGGAGACACAAGCAAGAGCTCGGGGTTCGAACTCAAGGAAACGACGGCATAATGTGCCGAAGAGAAGGAAAAGTCATGCGAACTACCAAAGACAAGTTGAGAAGCTGCATGGTCATGTTGAGTGCGATGGCGATATGGTCCGGTCATGCGGAGGTCCCAACCCGCGGAGAGCTGCCGGGCGAGACGATCGCAGTGCGGCCAGCGCGATCGACGCCGGCGCGAGGCTATGAAAAGGTCGCTTTCAGCGACGAGAGCGTGATCTACCTGTCGCCGAACGTGGTGGCGGCGGATGCGGATGGCGTCGGCTTCGAGCGTAGTTCCGCAAACGGCGCTCCGGCCGAGGTCACCCTGAGTCCGGAGCTGCTCGAGCGGGTGAGAGCAGCAAGCGCCGCCGACGACGACCGGTTCGTCGTCTTTGCCGGATCCGGTGGAGGTTCCTCGATCAAGCGCCCACGGGACATCGGCATCGGCCGCCTTTCTGCGGGACCAAGAGTGGCTCCCGGGCCCATACCGGCGCTCCCTTCCATCACCCTCGCCGTGGGCGAAACCGAAAGCGACCTCTATTCTGTGCACGTCTTCGAGCAGGGAGCCTCTGCTCTGCGATCGTATCAGGTCGCCCTGACCCTGGCTGGGGGAACGAGCAGCCGATTAGCGCTTGAAGACGTTGCCATTGACGAAGATCGCCCGGATTACGTGTTTGCGGGCCTCGAGGCCATCGCCGCAGCCGATCAGGTCGCAGGCCGGGCTGCTGGTGTGCTCACCGGCGGTGAAATCGGGCAGGCCAACCTGGCCTACCTGGCCACGTACACCTTCAGGGCATCGCCGGATGCTGCGGGAGCGTGTCAGGTCGGCGTCGATCTCGAAAGGTCCTTCCTGGCGAATGGCCACAACGAGATCACCGAGTTCCGTGCAGACCCACCGGCCGTGATCGAAGTCAGCGCGCCGCCCAGGGACCGTAGGGAAAACTAATGGGTGAACGACGAAGGCGGCATCGTGACTTGTCGGGGCCGGGACAGATCGCCGAGAGATAGTCGAGGGCGGATCATAGAGCCCTCGGCGTCTCCGGCGATTCTGTCACGCTCGGATGAGCTACAGGAGGGCCCCACCCTCTGCCGTGTCCTGCTTACAAGGCTACGCATCCAAGAGTGCGGCATTGGCCCCGGAGTCTCATCCACCGGGCGATCAGGGCCGGATGAGACATAGCTCCGGCCAAACCCCCCGCCAGAACAGATTCACCCTTGTATTCCGAAGTGCCGGTACGGTAGACTACCAGGGCGGGCGCTATGCTCGCCGTTCTCCTATCGAGTGCTGAAGACATCATCACGTTCGGGCCCCAGGTCAGCAGTAGTTCTGCAATGCAGCGGGGCCTGCGGCAAGGCGAGGCGGGTCCATGAATCCAGTGCCTTCATGTCCACGCATCCCCTGTGGGAAAAACGGAGAAACGCAATGAACCCTGCAAAGGTCACTTCACTCGTCGTGGTGGCCTCCTCCGCGCTGCTCATCGACGCGATCGGGAGCAACAAGATCAGCGCCGTCCGGAAGGATACAAGCGCCGCGCAACATGCGCCTTGCCATTCTCCAACAGCTTCGAAAACTGCCGTGTCCGGCGGATGCACCTTCGACATCGAGTGCGACGACGGTAATCCATGTACGGCGGACACGTGCGACCTCGAGCCTGGACAAGGCTGCTGCAGCGGTACCTGTGTAAACAGCGCGCTTCCCGATGGTGCGACGGGTGACTGCGAGGATGGCATCTACTGCAACGGCGCAGAGGCCTGCCAAAGTGGCGTTTGTACCGCAGGTGCACCGGTGTCGTGCACAGCCAGCGAAGTGTGCAACGAGTCTCAAGATGCTTGTCAACCCATGTGTTCTTCACCCGCTGATTGTGACGATGGGCTGGCGTGCAACGGAAACGAAACCTGCAACAACGGCACCGGCGTATGTGAGCCCGGCGCGGGCCAATGCGGACCGCCATGCCCGCCGATCGGCCCAAGCTACGCAAGCGGCATCGACCCCTGCGGAGGCTTCCCCGGTCGGGCCGGGCCGGTATCGAATTCACCCGTCCCTGTCCCCCCGCCTAGGGGCCCGAACGCGCCGCTTGGGAGTTCGGGCGACGACTACACGCTTGCGCCTGGCACCGGATATCTCGCCCTCGAAACGCTGAGCTTTGTAGGGCGAATGGTCGAACCTGGCCACCTCATGATCGAGTTCTATGACGCCGAAGGCAACTTTGTGGGGGACGTTTTCTTCACTCCCGCAGATGACACTGAGATCCAAATCGTTGGGCTTGCACCACCGCTGACCATCCCGCCGAGCGGGTATGTGGCGTGGGGCGCGGCAACTGCGGTCTCCCCCAACGTACGCTTCGTCCTTCGGTCAACAGAGACGGTCGACGTGGGGGCCAACAATCCGGACGCTCTCCGGGTCAACGGCGGGCCGACGGGGAACTTCATGGCGCCCGACCCCGGGATTCTCGCGTTCGGGTTGTTCGGCACGCCGACTTCTCCGCCCGTAGGTGCCTGCTGCGATCCATCCAGTGGCACGTGTAGCGAGCTGCTGAGTTGGGTATGCAGAGCTGCAGGTTGGGTCTTTATGGGAGTCGGAAGCCTCTGCGGGGGCTCACCCTGCGGTACGGGCGCCTGCTGCGACCCCGCCACCGGCGGGTGCTCGGAAAACACAACGCCGGTAAAATGTGCGGGCGATTTTCAGGGCTTTGGAACGAGTTGCGACGCGGACCGCGGATTCGAGCCCGGTGAGCAGAACTGTTGCCCGCAGCCCACATCCAGCGGTGGAGACCATTGCGAGAGCGCCAGCGTACATCAGATCCAGGTTCCGGCGATGGGTGAGCCGCCGGCGGTGGTGACCATTTCCGGCGACAACTCGCCGGCCACGAGTACTGCCGGCAACCCCGACAGCTGCCTTGGGTCTCCGATGAATGTCGAAAGCGACTTGGGATGGTGGGAGGGCGTAGAAATCGACGCCTGCGCGTACCTGCGCGTCGATCTGTGTTGCTCCCAGCCCAGCCGCCAGGCGAGCAACAAGGCCCTGTACCGAGGTTGTCCGTGCGGTGCGCCGGTTTTGCCCGGCGCACACCCTGCCCGACCAGAGCTGCCCACCAGCGGGTTCGACGACCCCTATTGCGAGGATGACAATCCGTGGATCCAGTTCGGCCCGCTTGCGGCGGGGCAGTACTTCTTTCCTGTGTTCTCCGGGGTCGCGGACGTCCTTGGGCCCTACCAACTGCATCTTACGGTGGAGCGTTGCGCGCTCATCTGCGGAGACGGCCTCGTCGAGGGGCCGGAGGAGTGCGATCCGCCGGATGGCGTTATTTGCGACAGCATGTGCCAGTTCATCCCACCGCCGTCGGCAGTTCTTCCCGATCCGAGCGGCGAGAAGACACGGGCGATTTCGTTCACCGCCCAGTCATCGCCGGATCCCCCGGGAAACAAGACGGCAATCAGGGTTACGCTGCTCGATCTGCAGAACCCGGTCCCGCCGAACAATAGTTGCTGTCCGCCGCCGGACTTCAGCGCCTTCGAGTCGGCGACTTGCACGGCTGTGGGTGAACAAGCCGGTTGCGCTCGGTGGTTGGGCCCCCCGATCACGGCCCTGGAATCCCAGGACCTGCCGGGCATCGGTAGCTACCGTGCGGCCAGGCTGCAGTGCGAAACCTATTACCATGACTGGGGCAGTGAAGGCCTGGTCCACGTCATCGGGGCGGAGATCATTCCCAGCTCCACCTACGACGTGGAAGTCTTCGCCGCCAGTTGCAAGGGAATGGAAGATACCTGCCTGGCGGTCTCCGACCCCGTGGCCATGACCACCCGTCGGGCGGGAGATATCTCCTCGCCGTATGCGCCCGATAGCCCCGGCCAGCCCAATGCCATCGACGTGGCCAACGCCGTCAATCACTTCAAGAAGCTGACCGGCGCCCCCAAGAAGATCGCCGCCCAGATTCAGCCCAATGTGCCGGACGCCAACGCCGACGTGAACGCCCTGGACATCGGGGCGGTCGTGGACCATCTCAAACTCAGGGCCTATCCCTTCAGCGGTCCGTGCGTCTGTCCCTCAACGGTCCCGTGCAATCTGACGGCCTGCTCGTCGGCCTCGCAGTGCACCGGTCCTCATGGGCTGGGAGCCCTCTGCGTGAGGACCTGTTCAGCAGGCCCGAGTCTCGGCCAGCCCTGTAACAACAACATGAACTGCGGCCAGTGCGCAGGAGGCACCAACGCCACCTATCCCTGCGACGCGGATACCGATTGCCCAGGCAGTACGTGCAACACCGGAACCTGCGGCCCCGGCTTCTGCCGCAACCAGTGCAGACAGTGTACTCCCCTTTCCGCCACCGCGACAGCAAGGTATACACCTGAACCCGAAACGGTGACGAACCCGTCCATCGAAACTTATGGCAGCGTCCCGGGAACTGGCCAGCCGCCGCCGAGCGGGTATGACGGCGATGTTAAGGAAGTAAAGACACCTCTTTACGCGATTGGCGGAGGAGGAGATTACGAGGTTGGAAGAATCCCGGAGGATGGCTATAGCATCGGCGGGCCGTCGGACAGAGGCGACGACATCTTCTTGAATGCCGGGGAAATGTTCCTCAACATCGTGGACCTCCAGATTCCTGGCCGGGGCCTCCATTATCGATTCGCCCGATGCTACAAGAGCCGCATCCAGTATGAAGGTCCCCTGGGGCACAACTGGGATCACAGCTTCAACATGCGCCTCATGAAACAGCGCAACGCGCAGGGGGCCCTTACCGGGCACCTACTGCTCAACACCGGCACATGCCGTCAAGATCTCTATGAACGAAAACCCGACGGCACCTTTGAGTCTCCCATCGGTTTCTACACCCAGCTTCGTCAAAACCCTGATGAGAGCTTCACCCTACGCGAGCGAAGCGGAATGAAATATCACTTCGTGGCGCTGCGGTCTGAGACGGACCGCCTCTTCCTCGCGTCGATTACGGATCGGAACGAGAATCCCCTCACGTTCACCTATGACTCACGCGGCCTGCTGCATACCATGACGGATTCCCTAGGGCGGTCGGTCACCTACACCTACGACACCGGCGATCGCCTGAGTGCGGTCACAGACTTTACGGGGCGGACGGTCACATTCAGCTACGATGCGAACGGTAATCTGACGATGGTCACCGGCCCGGCCGTCACGGGTACGCTCAACGGCAACGATTTTCCTGACGGCAAAACCGAAGAATACACCTACTCGTCGGGTTTCGCCGATCCACGCCTGAATCACAACCTTCTGACAATTACGCGTCCGAACGAAGTAGCCCTCGAACCGGATGGCCCGCCAGTCGTCGCCACGAGCTACGGGACCGACCCGGCCAATGCGTCGGAGTTCGATAAGGTCCTCACCCAGGTCTACGGCGGCACCAACGCAAGCGGAGTTGCGGCGGGTGGGCGCCTGACCTACTTCTACCAGCAACTGAACGCAGGTGCCGATCCCAGTGACCTGGCCGTTCCTCGCAACCGGTCGACCGTCATTGATCGCAACGGGAACGTCGCCGAGTATGACCAGAATGTACTGGGCGTTCATATCCGGTATCGCGAGTACACCGGCCGGGTCGATCCCAACGACCCTCGCGACACCCTGGCTACCTTGATTCCGTCTGCCAACCCCGCCTTCCCCCCGATTCCCAAGCTCCGCCCTGAGGATCCTGCCTTTTTTGAAACTCTTTACGACTACAACGCCGACGCCGAGCGCACGCGCACGATCTACGCCGAGGACAACAGCGTCGAACGGACCTTCGACCGCCAGAATCCCGACCGCTTCCAGCAGGGCAACGTCATCGAAGTTCGGCTCATTGCAGGCCCGCGGGGCGGCGATGGGCAGGGCAGTCCCATCAACGACATCGTCATGACATTCACCTATGAGCCGATTTACAATCACCTCCGCGCCGTCTGTGATCCGCGTGGCAACGATCCGGCCTTTGTACCGCCGATCAATCCTGGCAGCACGGGCTGTGGCCGCTACAGCGGTCGCTCGATCTTTGATTACCAGGAAGGCAACGACCTCGCCGCCCTGGCGACCGAACTGGGGACCACCGAAGCCCAGGTGACCACGCTGCTGAACAGCGCCGGCATGAGCCTTAACCTCGGCGACCTCAACGGCGACGGCCTCACCGCGCAAACGCATGGCAACGTGATTCGCATTGAGGCCCCGACGGTGCATTTGTCGTCCGGAGGTCTGCAAACCATCCAAACCGTCCTAGGCTACAACTCGCGCGGCCAGCCGCTTTTCCGGATCGACCCGGACGGCAGCCGCGACGAGTACCGCTATTACCCTGAATCCAACCCGCACGGTGCAGGCGGTGTTCCGGCGGATGCGGATACACCCGATGAACTGGGGGGCTATCTCGGTCAGGTCATTCAAGACACGACCGCCACTGACAACCTTGATGGCCAGGCGCTTCGCATCACAACCGAGACCCGCTACGACCCGGTCGGCAACGTCATCTCGACCCTGGACGGCCGCGGCATCCGTACGGAATTCATCGTCAATCAGTTGAATCAAGTGATCCGAACGATCCGCGCCGCCGACGTCTCGCAGAGCCCGGAAGCGGGTCTCATTGCCTTCGGTTACACGGTCACCCACTTCTACGATGGCAACGATAACCTCATCCGTGTCGACGTCGAAAACCGCGACGGCAATTCCGATACCAACTCGCTGCTGACCACGACATACACCTACGACATTCTCGATAACTCCATCGAGGTCAGCGGGGAGGTCGATCCTGCCAAGGATCTTGTCACAGGCTTCCGCTACGACGCCAACCAGAATCGCGTCCGCCTCATCCAGCCGAGAGACAACGGCCACGAGACCGCCTATGACGAACGTGACCTGGTCCTGACGATGACTGCCGGTGCTAATGATCCGGCGGTGGCGTCGACAACCGCGTTCGCCTATGACCGCAACGGCAACCCGGTCTTCGCGACCGACGCTGAGGATCACACCGGCGACGGTGAACCGGAGGCCACCTTATTCAGCTACGACGGGTTTGACCGCCTCGTCCGCTCGCTCGACGCAGTGGGCAATGAAATCACCACCGCTTATGATTCAGCTGGCAACGCGTTAGGTTCGGTCTTCCGCGGCCGAGTCGGGGGTCCGAGTCCCGCTTCCAATGACAGTTCCACCAACACAGACCTTGCCCGCGGCTCG
Organism: Phycisphaera mikurensis; assembly: GCA_005240095.1. Taxonomy (GTDB): domain Bacteria; phylum Planctomycetota; class Phycisphaerae; order UBA1845; family UBA1845; genus SBAX01. The sequence goes on along the minus strand of SBAX01000441.1, from coordinate 115 downwards.
GCGCAGTATGACGAATTAACACTACAGCGCTAGTTCTGCTCAAGCGAAATGGTTGAGCAGGCCGATGCCATCCTCCAACCGAAAGGAGGTGTGGCATGACGGCGGAGCAGGTTGC
>SBAX01000234.1 GCA_005240095.1 Phycisphaera mikurensis | reverse complement strand
TGTCCTTACTCCTGCCAGAAACCGGAAACCCTTGATCCGGCAGGAGTTATCGTTCGTCGATCTTCAAATTCTTGAGCCCACCTTGCGCTGTACTGCTAGATAGGGCTGGACATCATAGAGCATGCGCGGAATCTTGGACGGGGCCAGGCGGTGAACCAAGAGTACTTTTCGATTGGGGTTCATAGTATCGCCGCCGCTCCTCCCATCGCTCCGCATCTTCATCGATGCGCTGCCCAACGGCGCTCTCGGCCAGGCTCACATCGATCGAGGGCGACACGTAACTCTCGCCGAGTTCAATCGAAAAGAACTTTACGGGAGCCCCGGTTCGAAGCCGCCACGACAGATTCTGGAGTAGTGACCGCAGCTCCTTCCGGAGCACGAACAGGCAAACCAGAAGCAGACCAAACCAGAGAATGGACGGAACTGCGGACCAGAATCCCGTGAGAAAGTTCGTGGCGGTTTCACTTGCTACGGTTCCTGATGTATCCATCTGTGATTCTCCAAAACCACTAGGAAGCGCATTCTTGGTCCCTCCTGCCGAACGGTCACGGCTGGCTGGAGCGACGTTCCGAGCCGTTGTCCGACCGCGCACCTGAGTCGCGCCCGGCAGGTACATCGATTCGTTGCAGGCTCCCGAAGCCCCACAGGCCGAGGATCAGGCCGGTGCCCAGAAACGCACCGGGGAAGCCATAGCCGCTCACGATGAACTCACCGTACTGGAAGCCTGAATCGGATAGTTCCGGCATCACCCCCTTGTTCACGCCGTAGGAGTGCACCGAGTAAGCGGCGATGATGCAGAGGGTGACAGCCACAAACCGGGCGCCCGTCACGCGCCGATTCTGGTAGACGATGGCCTGCAGCTCTGGCGTACCCTTGTCAAATGGCCGAATTCCGAGAAGGGCCTCGATCGCTTTCCACATGGGTGAGTCTCCGACCGGTTGCGGACGGTTGTAGATCAAACGGATCAGGCCGCGGCGGCCCAATCCTTGCACAGCAGCTCGGCCTGTTCGAGCACGGTCTGCGTGGCCTTCTCCTGCTTGTCGGGCGGATACCCGTACTTGCGAAGAATACGCTTGACCATGACGCGGATGGCGGCGCGGGCGTTCTCGCGGACGGTCCAGTCGATGGTCACGCTGCGGCGGACGGCCTCCACCAGCTCCCGGGCGATAGTGCGGAGGGTCTCGTCGCCCAGCACCTTCACGGCGCTGTCGTTGACTTCCAGGGCATCGTAGAAGGCGGTTTCGTCCTCGCTGAGCCCGAGCTGCTCGCCGCGCTTCTGGGCTTCGCGCATCTCCTTGGCCAGCTCGATGAGTTCGGCGATGACCTGCGCCGTCTCGATCGAACGGTTCTGGTACTTCCGGATCGCCTCCTCCAGCATCTCCGCGAAGGAGCGAGCCTGGACGAGGTTCTTCCGCGAGCGGGTCTTGATCTCGTCGTTGAGCAAGCGGCGCAGCAACTCGACCGCCAGATTGCGCTGCGGAAGCTCGCGGACCTCGGCCAGAAACTCATCGGAGAGGATGGAAATATCCGGTTTCTTCAGACCGACCGCGGCGAAGATGTCCACCACCTGGTCGGAGGCCACGGCCCGCGACACGATCTGCCGCACGGCCGCGTCCAGTTCTTCCTGCGTTTTGGCCCGCCGCTCGGTGTCGGACTTGACCAATACGACGCGAAGAGTCTGAAAGAAACCGACCTCGTCCCGGATGCGCAGGGCGGCCTCATTCGGTACGGCCAGGGCGAACGCCTTCGACAGCAGACCTACGCCCTCGATGAACCGCTTGGGCCCGTCACGCAGCCCGAGAAGGAATTCGAGGGCCTTGGCGAGCGCGGCCATGCGCTGGGCCCGTGGTCCAGTCACGATGGCGACGTAGTCGAAGCCGGCGAAGATGCCGCGGACGATCTCGTACTTTTCGAGCATCACCGCGACGGCCTCCTCCTGGTCGAGCGTGGCCTCGCCCTTGCCGCCGCTTTCCGTGTAGTTTGCCAGGGCCTTGCGGAGCTGGTCGGCCAGCCCGAGGTAGTCCACCACCAACCCGCCGGGCTTATCCTTGAACACCCGATTCACGCGGGCGATGGCCTGCATGAGCCCGTGGCCCTGCATGGGCTTGTCCACGTACATGGTGTGCAGGCAGGGCACTTCGAACCCTGTCAGCCACATATCCCGCACATCACGAGTTTGAGCGGGTCGGCGGGATCCTTGAAGCGCTTGGCCAGGGCCTCGCGCCGCGGCTTGTTGCGGATGTGCGGCTGCCATTCGAGTTTGTCTGACGCCGAGCCGGTCATGACGATCTTGATGGCGCCCTTGTCATCGTCGGCATGGTGCCAATCGGGCCGCAGCTTCACCAGGGCGTTGTACAGGTCCACGCAGATCCGCCGGCTCATGCAGACGATCAGGCCCTTGCCCTCCATCGCCGACAGGCGGTTCTCGAAGTGCTGCACCAGGTCCTCGGCCACCAGGCCGACGCGCTTCTCCGCCCCGACCATCGCCTCTAGCCGCGCCCAGCGGCTCTTGAGCTTGGCCTTGCCCTCGGCCTCTTCGCCTTCGGTAAGCTCCTCGAATTCCGGGTCGATCTTGGGACGCTCCTCGGGCTTGAGTTCGATCTTGGCCAGGCGCCCCTCGTAATAGATGCGGACCGTCGCCCCGTCCTCGACCGAGCGGAGGATGTCGTACACGTCGATGTAGTCGCCGAACACGGCCTGGGTGTTCTTGTCCGTCGTCTCGATGGGCGTACCGGTGAACCCGATGAACGAGGCATTGGGAAGGGCATCGCGCATGTGCCGGGCGAGCCCGTCGATGAACCCGTACTGGCTGCGGTGGGCCTCGTCGGCGATGTCGCCCTCGCCGGATTGGTTCGAGGACATCGACCCATTGGCCATGACGAAGCCGGCGATGCCGTTGGGGGCAAGGTGGTGGATGAAGTGCTGTATCCAGGCATAGTTGGCGTTGCCTACCGGCGGGACGCCGTATTTCCAGCGGGGGGTACTCTTGGACGAAGCTTGGTCAGGGCTCACTGGCGTTACAAGGCGTTTCCTCAGTCGACCGTAGAGATGGGGTTCTTGGTCCCTTCTCGTGCACTTCTGTTCCGAAGGCGATCACATAGCGAACGCGTTTCCCACAGTCGCACCGTATGGTCCCCGGACCCCGAAACGAGAACGGAACCGGCCGGGTTGAATGCCAGGGTTTTGACATACGAACGATGGCCGCGCAGTTGCGCGACTTCCTCAAAGGTTTGCGAATCCCAAACATGGATCACTTGGTCCCGTCCACCGGTAACGATCCGTGAATGATCCGGATGGAACGCGACGCATAGACAATCATCCGAAGACCCGGCAAGGACTCCGAGCAATTGGCCGCTGCTTGGATCCCAAACCCTGACCGAGTCGTCCGCGGACGCGGTGGCAAGCCGCGTGCCATCGCGGTTGAACTCGATGTCCCAAACCTGTCCATTGTGACCGCGCAATTCGTGGACCCTTGCAAAAGTCGAAGCATTCCACACCGCAACGGTGACCGGCGTAAGCGTCGCAGCGATCCACCGCCCGTTGGGACTCCATGCAACACAGTTTCCGAAGTCAGGGTGCTCCGCACCCTCCAGAGTCGCAATCTTGGTGCCCGTTGCCACATCCCAAACATACGCCGGTCCGTTCTGCTGGGCGGAGATGAGGCGAGCTCCAGTCGGATTAAAGGCGACGGATTCGGCGCGCGTTTCGTGGGCAGCCAATCGAATCACCGATGTCCGGGTGGCCACGTCCCCAACCCATACACCGCTGGTCATCGCTGCAGCGAGCAATCGGCTGTCCGGCGAGAATGCAACGGAGAATGCACTCTCGCTGGCGTCGCCCCAGGCTGTCAGCCGCATACTTGTCGTGAGATTCCAGAGGCGAACTGCGCCGGGCTGGCTCTCAAACCCATCCCATCCGGCCGATGCGAGAAGTGAACCATCGGGTGAAATCGCCACGTCGTATACGAAGCTTGCATGCTCTCGGAGCACCCGGGGATCCTCGCGCAACGAGGTGTCCCAAATCCGAAGGACCCGATCGCGTCCAAGGGTCGCCAAGCGCCGCCCGTCGGGCGAGAATACGAGCTGGCACCGGAATCCTTCTAATCCACGATAGAGGGATCGCGTCGCCAGCGTGTGCGCATCCCAAAGCCCCAGGGTGCGGTCATTGCTCAACGACAGCAATGTGACGCCGTCCGGACTGAAGCGAACCTGTGCCACCGATTCCCGATGCGCGGCGACGGTACCCAGCAGCGCGGGCTTCCGCAAATCCCAGAGCTGAAGGGTTCCATCGATCAGCCCCACGGCGACACGGGTGTCGTCGGCGCTGATGTCTATCGCCTCACCATAGGCGGTGGCCCCAGGCAATTCGTGGAATTGATCCGTAACGGGGTCCCAGACCGCGGGCCGATCCCGAACGGCGGCGGCGAACGTTATCCGCCGATCGTTTCCGACGGTGAACGCATGTCGACCGGGCCCGCGCGACGGCAACATCGTCTTGGCAGCCGCGGAATCAAGCAGGTTGATGAGGTGGAGTACCTGCGCGTCCGCCAGTGCGACGGTACGCCCATCGTTGCTGATCTGCGCGGCGTACAACTCAAAGTCACCCAAACCCCACGCGGCTAACGAATGACTAGTGGCTATTCCTGTAGATGGATCACGCACCGTGAACGCGTCCCCGTTTCGAATGACTTCGGCTGTCCCGGCGTTGTTTCGCCAGAACGGCGGTGGCATATCGACCGCGTCCGCCAGCCGTTCCCCCGTTGCCGCCTCCCAGCGAAGCAGCGGCAGACTTGGACCGCGCGACAGCGTGATGACCGATCCGTCGTCCGCGAAGGCCAGAGCGCCGCCGCTTTCCGCCGCAGACAACGGGATGGAAACCAGGCTCTCGTCGAGTCGCGCGTGCAGATGATGCCATTCCCAGCCGCGAAGTTCCTCCGGCGCGCCCGTCAGGCTGCGTCGTGCCAGGTCGAAGTCGACGTTCTCGATCGCGGTGGCCGCCGCGTTGATGCACGCCAGATAAGCCTGTCGGCGACTGACGAACTCGTGATGACGCGCGAGGTCGCGTGCCCGCGTGGCGACGACGGCCTGGCTCACCGCAACGATAGTGCCCACCAACATTGCGAGCATCGCGACCGCGATCCCGCCGACCAATCCCTTGTGCCGCTTGGCGAACTTGCGGAGTTGGTACAGGGTGGTCGGTCGGCGGGCGACGATCGGCTCGTCCCGTAGGAAGCGACGAACGTCTGCCGACAGCTCTCCGACTGATTGGTATCGGCGATCCTTTTCCTTCTCGATCGCTTTGGACACGATCGTGTCGAGGTCGCCGCGTAACGATGCACTCACGGAGCTGAGGTGAGCCGGCTCCTCCTCACGGATGATTCGAGCTGCCTCGGCGACCGAACAATCACGAAGCTCGTGAGGCAGCCGGCCGGACAACAGTTCAAACAGCACAACGCCCAGCGCATAGACATCGCACCGGGTATCGAGCTCGGCCGGATCGCCGGCCACCTGTTCGGCGCTCATGTAGGGAAGGGTTCCGATGAGCTGGCGAACGTCGGTGTGCATGGTCGTGACGGCCAAGTCCGAGTCGGTCGCCTTGGCCACGCCAAAATCGATCACCTTCGCGTGACCGAAGCGATCGACCAGAATGTTGTCCGGTTTCAGATCGCGGTGGATCACGCCATTCTGATGACCGTGTTGCACCGCGTCGCAGACCGCCGCAAACAGGGCAAGTCGCTGTCGCGTCGTCAGTCCCTCGGTTTGAGCGTAGGTCGTGATTGGCCGGGCTTCGGGGATGAATTCCATCGCGAAGTAGGGTAGACCCTCGTAAACGCCCGCGTCGTAGACTTGCGCGATGTGCGGATGACGCAATCGGGCGAGGAGCTCAGACTCACGCTCAAAGCGCCGCAGGGCCGATCGCGAGTACGTCCCTCCGCGCAAGACCTTCAGAGCAACAATCCGTCGCGGATGATCCTGGACGGCCTCGTAGACCGCGCCCATCCCGCCGGTCGCCACCAAACGGCGGACCTCGTACCGCCCGACACGCGTCCCGACTATTTCGTTGCTGCCATCGTCGGCCATGGCCGCAACGACGCCGCCCGCTGGCGGAGAGTCCAGGAAACCAACTTCTCGCTCATCCGCCGCGAGAAGCGAATCGATCTCGTTCCGTAGACCCGCGTCGCCGGAGCACGCGTCATCCAAAAGCGCGCGACGCTGGTCGGGGGGCAGCGCTTTGGCGCGCACGAAGACGTCGACGATGCGCTCGTGCCTCGATGGGTCCATCAGTTGCTCGCTGCTAGTTCGCGCTTCAGCCAGGCCTTGGCGAACTGCCAATCCGATTTGATCGTGGTCGGTCCAACCCCCAAAACGTGCGCCGCCTCCTCGACCGTCAACCCGCCGAACACCCTGAGCTCCACTACCCGCGCCTGGCGTTCGCTGAGCGCGAACAGCCTGGAAATCGAATCATCGAGGTCGATGACGTCCACGACATCGGACTTCACGGCGGCGAGCGCCCGGTCGAGAGTGATGCGATGCCGATCGCTGCCGCCGCGTTTTTCCGCTTTTCGATCGCGGGCGTGGTTGATCAGGATTTGGCGCATGGCGGTCGCGGCCACGGCGAGGAAATGGGCCCGACTCCGCCACTCCGGGTGCTCCTGACCAACCAGCCTGAGGTAGGCCTCGTGCACCAGGGCCGTCGGTTGGAGGGTGTGATCCGACCGCTGCTTTTTGAAGTAATGGCCCGCCAAGGCCCGCAACTCCGCATAGACCAACGGGAGCAGGCGCTCGGCCGCGGCCGAATCACCCGCCGAAAGCTGGGCCAGGACCCCCGTAACATATTCAACGTGTCCAGCACGCTCTTCCAAGACAGGTCTCCGTAGGGCGTTTCACGCGTGGCACATTATACTGCGCTTTGCACACCACCTCGTAAAGTATCCCGAAAACGCCTTCATTGGGGTTGTTAGCCGACGTTGCCGTTGCCGCTCAGCCCACTTTTTCCGACCGTTTTGGGCTCCGTTCGTGTGGATGAGGGTAGAGGGGCCGGATCGCGGACAAAATCGCGGCGCGTTGATGCGTTCTCGTGTCGCGCACGGGCTTGGGGCTCCTCTCGAGTGGCCTGCAAAGGTGAGGAGACGTTCGATGAAAACAGGACGACAGTATGGCGTACGTCATGCAACTCGCTTCGCGTCTGGCTGTCTTGCGGCTTGCCTGACAACGCCGGCCCGGGCCGATCCGATCACCTATCAGGGTCAGCTCAAAGAGCTCGGCGTTCCCTTGAGCGGGCCAGTCGACCTGGCGTTCAGTCTATGGGATGCAC
>SBAX01000315.1 GCA_005240095.1 Phycisphaera mikurensis | reverse complement strand
TGGTCTTCATTGACAACAGTGGCTCAGGTCTCTACGGCTCGTACCTGCGGCCCATAATCAAGGGTTGCTCTTTCGTACGCAACGGGCTCGGTGGAATGAGCGTAGATAGCGCATACGTAAGCGAGTGCCAGTTCATTGGAAACAGGTATGATGGCGGCATATCCGCAGGCTCCTCGCTGACTGTGGTCAACTCGCTCTTCGTTGGCAACGTGGGGCGGGCGATCACCGGCGGAATGGGATCGACGGCCATCGTGAACAGCACGTTCGTAGGCAACTCGTCGTTGTCCGGGCCCACCGGCGGAGTTGGTTTGAGCGGCACAGGATACGTCCGAAACAGCATCTTCTGGGGCAACAGCGGCGCTTACGGCACGCTCGAGGAGATGCAGCTTTATCAGTCCGATCCTTTCTCCAACCTGTTCGTTGACAACAGCATCATAGAGGGCTGGACCGGAGAATTGGGCGGCGTTGGCAACAGCGGGGTCGATCCGATGTTCGTTGACGCGGATGGGGCGGACGGCGTCGCCGGCACGGAGGACGACGACCTTCGGCTGCTGCCCGGCTCTCCGGGGATCAACGCCGGGGACCCGGACGAGAGCTACCTGCCGCCCACGGACCTGGACGGCCACGCGCGGGTGCTCTGCGGGCGGGTGGATATCGGGGCCTACGAATTCGGCATCGGGGACTACGACTGCAATCAAACCGTGGACCTCACCGACTTCGCGAATTGGCCCTCTTGTATGACCGACCCCGCGCCGCCCGCGGGCGGCGACGCCGCGCCCGACTGCGCGGCCTTCGACTTCAACGCCGACGGTGCCGTGGACCTCACCGACTTCGCCGCCTTCCAACGCCTTTCCATCAAGCGCTAGCCGTCCCTTCCGTCGCCCCCCTTTTGACTTTTTGACTTGTTGACGTTTTGACGTTTCTTACTGTGCCAATCGACAATCGACAATCGCAAATCGACAATGTATCCGACCTCGACGGACACCCGCGAGTGCTGTGCGGACGCGTAGACATTGGGGCGTACCACTCCTGGTGGCCTCGATGCCTTGCTGCCTCGATCTCTTGATCTCGTGAGAGTCGTTAGTGGATGATCTTATCCACGCGGACGCGGAGAAGCTTCTGGCGATGACCCTTCTTGAGTGAATACCCTTTGCGGCGGTTGAACTTGCGGATGATGATCTTGTCGTCCTTGAACTCTTCGACCACGCTGGCCAGCACCTTGGCCCCTTCGACGGTAGGCCGGCCCACTTTAGGCCCGTCCCCAAGGTCTCCAACCATCAGGACGCGGTCGAACTCAATCGACTTGGCCTTCCCATCCAGCTCTTTCCGCTGCACGTCGAAGACCAGGCCCTCTTCCACGCGATATTGAAATCCACCGTCATTGATGATGGCGTACACGACCAAACCTCCGTCTTGATCCCATCTCAGGCGCCGCGCCACAGCCCGGCAAGCAGAGCCCCGCATTCTCCTTTCCCGACCCCCGCTTGTCAAATTCCCGGCCTTTGCCTGACCCGCCGGCCACGGGGCGACCCGTTCACCGTCTTCCGGTCCGAAAGTGGGCGCCCCGCGCGTTATTGGTGTGAACGCCGCGGGATGCCCCTCCCAGCGGGAGAGAGGATAGGGGGTGAGTGCCCGGCGGCGTCGCGGAGCCCCACTATAACTCTTTACCCGACCGGAAGTTATGATCCGCGTAAAGTGAAAACAAAGCCAAAACGAACCCAGTTACCAACCCCGGCGGCGGCTCGTTGGCCACGCTGCGTCCTTCGTACCTCCCTCGCTTGCCGGTTACTGATCACTGGCCACTGGTCACTCGTCTCTGCTAACCTCACCCTGATGACCAGCAAGGGCCGACCCCAGCCCAAACCCGTCCCAAGCGAAGCCCAAACACGGCCCAAACCTGTCCCAAGTATGGCCCAAACGCAGCCCAAGCTTGGTCCAACCGGTGCCAAGCGGCAGGCGGGCAAGGGCTTGGCCGTTGATGCCCGCCAGCCCGTGCTGACTGCAATGCCGCCCGACCGCCTGCCGCGAGCGCCCTGGGTTGTGCCGTTGGTCGCCCTCGTTCTCATCACGGCCGGGCTGGTCGTGTTCGCCAACGGCCTCCAGGGCGTGTTCCTCTTCGATGACGCTCACGCCATCGTCGAGAACCTTCGCATCCGCCGCCTCGTTCCCCTGAGCACGCTGCTGACCACAGAGCGGCCCGTCGTCGAGATTTCTCTGGCCGTCAACTACGCCATCGGCAGCCTCAGCGTCACCGGCTACCACGTGGTCAACATCGTCGTTCACCTCGCCGCCGCCTTGACGCTCTTCGGCCTCATCCGCCGGACGTTGGGTCTGGGCCAAACTGGGGCAACCGCCGGCAGCCTCGGTGCTCCAATGCCGTTGTCCCCTTCGTCGCTTCGTCGCTCCGTCGCTTCGTCGCTGAGCTTTTCCGTCACCCTCCTCTGGCTCGTCCATCCCCTGCAAACGGAGAGCGTGACCTACATCATCCAGCGCGCCGAATCCATGATGGGTCTATTCTACCTGCTGACTCTCTATGCGTTTGCACGGTCGATCCCATCACGTCGTCCCGCGTGGCTGGTCGTATCCGTCATGGCCTGCGCGCTGGCCATGGCTACGAAGGCAGTCGCCGTCACCGCGCCGGTTGTGGTTTTGCTCTACGATCGTTGCTTCGTCTCGCGCAGCTTGGGGACGGCACTGCGAGCGCGCTGGCCGTACTACACCGGTCTTGCGAGCACATGGATCGTTCTGTTCCTCTGCGGCATCGTGCAGCACGTGCTCTGGCCGGCGACCGACCGTACTGCCGTCGGCTTTGGCTTCCAGGGTTTCTCCGCCATGCAATATGCCATGACCCAGCCGCAGGTTATTCTGCACTACCTTCGCCTGGCCTTCTGGCCGGACCCGCTATGCTTGGATTATGCTTGGCCGGTGGTGAGCCGCGTCGGCGAAGCCGCGGTCTCGATTGCAGCGGTGGGGGGGATGATCGTGGCCACATCGTGGGCGCTGTGGAGAAACCATTGGCTGGGTTTTGCCGGTGCCGCCTTCTTCGTCGTTCTTTCGCCGACTTCCAGCGTGATTCCCGTGCGCGACGTAGCCTTTGAGCACCGCATGTACCTGCCCCTGGCCCTCGTAATCGTCGTCGTAGTCGCGGCGTTTGCCTCCATCGGCCGCCGGATCGGTGAAGCGCTGCGGATCAGTGCCAACGCACGGCACGCCGTCGGCGTCGTGTTCGCGGTTATGGCAGCCGCGCCGCTCGGCGCCGCGGCGATGGACCGCAACCGCGACTACCGCGATGCCCTGGCCATGTGGCAGGACGTCGCAGAAAAGCGACCCGAAAACGCCCGCGCCCATGTGAACATCGGCGTGCTGCTCGAGCAGCGCGGCGAGATCGACGCCGCCATCGCGGCCTATCGCAAGGCCTTGTCGATTGACCCCGATTATCCAGACGCCCACTTCAACCTGGGCGTGGCCCTGCTTCGCGCCCAGCGCATACCGGAGGCCGAAGCCGCCTTCCGCGAGACGCTGCGCCTCAGCCCCAGCGATCCCGGCGCGCACGCCAACCTCGCGGGTATCCTGGCGGGGCGGGGGGATTTGGAAGCTGCGGCCGGCGAATACCGTGCGGCGCTCAAGGTAGCGCCCCAGGATGCGCGCTCTCGCGCCCGGCTGGCGAACCTTTTGCGGCGTCTTGGCGACCTGAAAGCGGCAGCCGCGGAAGCACAAGCGGCAGTCCAGCAGGCGCCTAACCTCCCCGCCGCGCACGAAGCCCTCGCCCACGTCTTCCTGGCGCGGGGCGATATGGCCTCAGCAGTCACTGCATTCAAGCGAACGATCGAGCTGGATCCGGCCAACCTGCCGGCGCGGATCAACCTGGGCACGGCCCTGAAATCCGAAGAGCGTTTCGCCGAGGCCGCGGAGGCGTACCGCGACGCCCTGCGGGTCGATCCGCGGTCGCACTACGCCCACTTCCATCTGGCCGGTGCGTACATGAGCCTGGGGAAACCAGAGGACGCCATCCCCGAGTTTCAGGCGGCCCTTGAGCTGAGCCCTTCCGATGCGGAATCGCACATAGGGATCGGCCGCGCACTCCAGGCCGTCGGACGCCTCAACGAGGCCGCGGCGCACTTCCAGCAGGCCCTCGTAACCGATCCGAACCGAAAAGACGTCCAGCGCGCACTGCAGGAATTAGGCGTGGCGCCGCTTCCATAGAGGTTGGGGAGGGCGAGGCTCCTGCCGAGCCGCTTGATGCGCCGCGCCGGGAGGCTCGCCCGCCCGGGCACGGCCTCTAGCCCTTTTCGCCCTTGCCGCCCTTGGCGGGTTTTTCCTTTTCGGCGGGGGCCGCAGCGGCGCTCGGCGCGCCCTCAGCGGC
>SBAX01000280.1 GCA_005240095.1 Phycisphaera mikurensis | reverse complement strand
GGTCACCACGCCAATCGCGGCGCTGATCGCCCGCGAGCCGGGGGCGGGTGCGCGTATCGATGTATTGCTGGAAGGCGATGCCATCGTGGCGCGGTGGGCCATGGCGAATCGCTGTTCGAGGCGGCCCAGAGCAGCGGCCACGATGGCTCGTGCGTCGCCGGGCGCAAGCGGGCGGAAACAGACGACCCGATCGAACCGGTTGAGCAGCTCGAATCGAAAGTGCCTGTCCAGCGCCGCATGCACCGCCGCTTCCAAGTCGCAGCTGCCGAAGCCCAGGGTCTCCCCGCGATAGACCTCCGCACCGGCGTTGGTCGTGGCGATGATGATCATCGCCCGACACGAAACCGTCTCACCCGTGGCATTGATGAAGGCCCCCTCATCGACGAGCTGGAGGAAGCGATCGTGCACCGCAAGATGGGCCTTTTCGAATTCATCCAGCAACAGGACGCCGAAGGGACGGCCCAACAACCGCTGGGTGAGAAGGCCTCGGCGCAGGCGGGTTTCATACTCGCGGGGATCCCCGAAGAGCTGCGTGGCCGCGGACTCGCCGGCGAAGTCGGCCATGTTCAGGCGCACCAGGCGCTCGCAGTCCCCGAAGAGGAACTCCGCTACCGCCTGAGCCAGGAAGGTCTTGCCCACCCCCGCGGGACCCGCAAAGAGGAACACGCCCAGCGGGCGGCGCGCCTCGCTCAGCCCGGCCTTGATGATGCCGATCATGTCGACCACTGTTCTGACCGCCTGCGGCTGGCCAATGACCTGTCCGTCGAACCTCTCCCGCAGGGACGCCAGGTCCAGGGGCACGGCCGGGTCGACCAGCGCCCGCGGAGTACGATGGAACGCGCAGAAGCGATCGATCACGTCTCGGGCGGTTACGCATGGTCCGCACTTGCGCTGAGCCGCCTGCCGCAGAAGATCGATCGCCTTGCGGGGCAGCCGCGTGCGGGCCAGGAACCGGTGGGCCGCCGAAAGAGCCTGCTCGACGGCCTCCTTCGTGTACTCATGGCCAGATTGCGACGCCCATGCGTGCAGCATGCGCCGGGCCTTGGAGACACTGGGCTCCTCCACCCGCAGGCACATGAACCGCTCATGAAGAGCCTCGCAGTTCTCCAGCATGGCCTCGATGCGCGCCGGATGCGCCTCGGCCAGGATCGGCCCGTCGAACCTCAGGGCCAGAGAGGCGATCTGCGGTTCGAGGTCATAGTCAGCGGCCGCGTGAAGGTCACTGATGAACAGGGCAAGCTTCTCGTCCGATTTGCACAGCGCCTGGATGAATGCTTCGAACTCAGAGGGGACATCATGAGGACGCCTCGCAGCGCTGGCCCGGCGAGCGATGGAAACCTGGATCAAGCGCCGGCCGGTGAGCGTCTCTGCCCCCTGACCCTCGTGGGTCCGGCAAATCAATTCGCGCATGATGGCTGTCTTGCCGACGCCGGGCTCACCGACCAGGATCGGACGAACGCCCGCCCCAAGCAGCTCGACGAGCTCATCGACGGCGTCCTCCACCGCAAAGGCGCGCTCCAGGACGCCGGCGGCTGCTGCAGCGCTGAGGTCGGCTTCGGTCCACGCCTCCAGGAAGTCCACAGTCTGTTTAGTCGTTGATCCCATGATTGTTCATGTAAGAAAGGGAGGGTCGCCCGCCACGATATCGTAGCGGGCGCCCTCCGATCGGTTACGCAGTGTTCTCCGCCGGCCCATCCGGCGTCGCGGACACAAGTCCGCGTACCTGGTCGGCGATGTTGCCACCGCCGAACACGAAGGTGGAGCGCGTCCCGGCGAGGATCTCACCGAGCAACTCCAGCTCCTTGATCCGGGCCAGCATGGGGTTCTCCGCGAGCAGCCTGGCAGTGTTCGCCTGGCTGCGGGCCGCGGCCGTCTCCTCTCGCCTGCGGATCAGGTCGGCCTGAGCCTGCTTCTCCGCTTCGATGACCCGGTTGAGGATCAACTTCATCTCCCCGGGCAGGATGACGTCACGCAGACCGACGCTGCGCACGGTCACGCCGAACTCCGCCGCACGCTCCTTGAGCGCCGCGGCCAGCTCACGGCCTGCCGCCTCCTTGTCCGTCAGGAGCGCGTCAAGCGTCCGCGTACCGACCGCGGCCCGCAGCACAAGCTGCGCCTCGCGATACAGCGCCTGAGCGAAGTCGCTCACCACCGTCGTGGCCTTCAGCGAGTCCGTAACCCGGTAGGCCACGAGCAGGTTGACCCGCAGAGTGACCTTGTCCTGGGTGATGATCTCCTGGCCGGCCACGTCGGCGATCTGCTCCCGCCGATCGACCGACTTCCACGAAAGCCGGCCAGCGCCCTTCCAGTGCACATAGCGTCCCTGCCCAAGCACACGGACGGGCTCGCCGTCGCGGAAGAGCACGACCTCCTCGTGCGGCGCGACCTCCAGACCCGTCAGCCATCGCGGCGCATCCGAGTGGGCGACGATCGCCTCGATCCGCGCGTGTCGAAGCTCAAACTGCGACACATCGAACAGTTCGATCTTCAGCGCGTGCGGGCTCTTCCAGAAGGCGTGCCGGCCCGGACCGACGATGTACGCAAGTCGATCGTCGCGCCAGATGAGGGCCCGCTGATCCTCGTTGAGATCCACAATGGTCAGCTCATCCCAGACCGCGGGATCTTGCACGAGCACGTCCAACAGCGGATGCTCCAGACGCGTGCACAGCGTGCTGACGACTTCGATGTCGTCACGCTTGCGGCTGAACAGCCGGCTCCAGAGGCGGTACTTGCCCGGCGCAAGCACTCCTTGGAAATCACCATGGCGGAACCACAGGCCGCGCTCATGCTTTCGAATACGAACCACACCCAACATGACCGCCTCACCTCCCTTCAATCGCCCATGATGGGAAACACATCCGACTGGAACACACCAGTCGGTCAACCGTCAGTTGGAACTGCCGCACAGTCGTCGTCGCCGCAGTCCCGCTGCGCGGCGGAGTCACGCGCTTTGCGGGCGCCGCCAGTGCCTCAGCATCTCCGCGTGGTTCAAGACGACAAACCATCACGAAGACGATCAACAATGCACAGCGCTCACTGTCACGTGACTGCAGAGCCGTGCTTGCGGTGTCGTCCTTGATCGAGCGGGTAATTGCCGCCCTCTTCAGAACAGACGACTGCAGCGTGGACGATCTCTGCGGCAGTTCCCTTGGAACCTACCCCTTTCACAGGGTTGGCGGTCTGGCGGGGGTCGAACCCGCGTCACCACGGTCCTTAGCCGTGTCCTCTGGCCACTGAGGTACAGACCGGATCCACCGCTACCGTTTCGAAGCCGATCGCGGAACGCGCCCAGCCAATCCCCAAAGAGGGCTCAGCGTGCCGCCGGCCGACAACGGTGTTTCCGAACATTCACTTGCGCTTCGCACCACGCGCTCTTTTAGCGCGTAGAATCTCCGTTGGAGCGCGCCGCTCCTTTTCCAGCCAACAAAAAAGCCCCGCAGGCCCTTGAATCGCCGGGGCCTCCGGGGCTCAACATCACAATGTCGAGTTATCCGGGAGACCGCCCGTCGATCGATCCGTTGGTCGCAGTCGGCGTCACGAAGAGCCACCCGCGGCGACTGGACTTTTCTAGTTCAATTGTCCGCAACACATCTTGCACAATTCGGCTCCCAATGAGCACAATCTCGTCGAGGAAACCAAAGAATACACCAGGTTCGGCTCGCTGTCAAATCCTTTTTCAGGTTTTTCCTTCGAGGCGCGAGAATGTGGTGCTACTCTGAGTCATTGGGTAAACCGGCGGCTTTTGACACGGACGACCGGGAACCACTCCCGCGTTCTTCATGGAGTTTCTGGATCGCCGCGTTGACTGCGGCCACGCGAGGGTGGTCCGGCCCCAGCGCCGCAGTGAGAATCTCCAACGATTTACTGAGCGAGACCTCAGCGGCGTCGAACTGATCCAAACCGGCAAGACCCTGGCCCTGCCGGTAGTACAGCACTCCGGTGATGGCGTGGCCTTCGGGAAGGGATTGGCCGGCGCGCTCAAGCATTCCGGAGACGATGGTGAGTGCCTCGGCGTAGCGTTGCTGATAGAGGAGCGTCTGCGCGGTGTTGGAGAATGCGCCGATGGTTTCGGGATGATCCGGGCCCAGCACGCGCCGGCGGCGCTCCGCGACATCCTTGAACCGTCGTTCGGCCTCCTCATAGCGGCCCAGTTCCATGATGGAGTAAGCCAGATTGTTCTCCATCGTCAGCGTGAAGGGGTGATCGGCCCCGCTCACCTGCCGGAGGCGACCCACCAGTTCGGCGAACAGCGGCTCGGCCTTGGCGAATGCGCCGCTGCTGGTATAGACAAACCCCAAATTGGCGTACGAGGTGAGCGTCTCCCAATGGTCGGGCCCAAGAGTCGCCAACCGCTTGTCGTACGCTTCGGCGTGGAGCTTCTCCGCCTCGGCGTAGTTCCCCCGATGCGTGCAGACAAGACCCAGGTTATCGATGGATGTCAGGGTGCTGGGGTGGCGGTCGCCCAGCACGCGGCGACTGCGCTCGATGGCGTCGCGAAAGATCGACTCGGACTCCTCGTACTTGCCGAGATTCATACGCACGTAAGCAAGGTTGTTGAGGGCACTGATGGTCCCCAACGTGTCCGGGCCGAATGCGGCAGTGCGACGCTGGACAATCTCGAGGTTGAGGCGCTCGGCTTGCTCGTTCTGTCCGGCATTCGAATACGCGACGGCAAGAGTATCCATGGAGCTGAATGTTTCGGCCGCGCTCTCGCCGAGGACGGCATTTTCCAGCTCCACCGTCTTCTCGAGAACCTTGATCGCTTCGCCGGCCTGTCCCAAATCCACATAGAGCTCACCAAGGCCATGCATGGCTTGCAGCGTCGTGAGATGCGATGGGCCGAGCGTCTCCTCCGCTAACTCCGCCGCTCCTCGAATCAAGGGCTCGGCCTCGGGCAGATTCGCCCGCCAGCGCTTAATGTTCCCCAGACGGGCCATGGCCAGGATCGTTTGTTCGGCGCGCCCCCCGGCAGCTTCTCTCAGCAGCGTATAGGCCCGGTCCAGATGTGGCTCCGCCGCTTCATACTCGCCCAGACTCTCATAGGTCATGCCCAGCGTCGAGAGAATGGAAGCCTCCACCAACGGCTGATCCTGAAACCGACTGCCGATCTTCCGCGACGCCGTATCCAGGACGCTGCGCACACTCACCTGTGGATCGGGCGTGCGGTCGGGATCCACGGACGCGAGAAGGTCCTCGTTAATGAACTTGTTGATGGCCTCGGCGATGGCCGTCTGAGTGCGAGCTTCGCCGAGTCGTTCTTCAGCCAAGGCTCGCTGCTCAGCGGCGATGCCGGTTTGAGTCTGGGCTTCTCGCAGTCGCTGTTCGGCCAACGCCCGCTGCCGGGCCTCGCGCACGGCAAAAGTGGCGCTGACGACCGATGCGCCAATAAGCACCAACACAACCGTCAGGGCCGCCGCGGCGGCGGCTTTGTTGCGGGCAATGAACTTGGCGGCCCGATAGCGCACGGTCTGCGGCCTGGCCAGCACCGGCAGCCCGTCCAGATAACGCTGCAAGTCCTGCGTCAGCTGCTCGACGGAGGCGTACCGCTGGCCGGGTTCCTTACGGAGGGCTTTCAGTACAATCGTGTCGAGGTCGCCGGAGAGAACACGCTTGCGCCTCCTCCTGTCGGCATGAGCTTCCGCATCGGCCTTGGCCGCCGCCGGCCCCGAAGCCGTCGCCACGCTGCTGGGACGCAGCGGCTCCTGTTCGCAGATGGCCCGTTCATACTCCACACGCGACCGCGTTGTCAGGCGGTACGGTTCCGCTCCGGTGAGAAGCTCGTAGAGAATCACCCCCAACGAGTACGTATCCGTCGCCGTCGTGACCCTTTCATTTCTCACCTGCTCGGGGCTCGCATAACGCGGGGTGAGCAGGCGCAGATCGGAAGCCGTGGTGACCGGCGAGGATTCTTCGTCAGGGCGAAGGATCTTGGCGATGCCGAAATCGAGGAGCTTAGGGCTGCCCGCGCTCGAAACCAGGATGTTCGTGGGCTTCAGGTCACGGTGCACGATCAGGTTCTGATGGGCGTATTGGACCGCCGAGCAGACCTGGATGAATAGTCGAAGTCGTTCAGTCACGGACAACCGCTCGTGCTCGCAGTAGTCCGTGATGGCCACGCCGTCGATAAACTCCATGACCAGATAAGGACGCCCGTCCGGCGTGGCTCCACCGTCCAGCAGGCGGGCAATGTGCGGATGCTCCAGCTGCGCCAAGACCTGCCGCTCCCGGCGGAAACGGCGCAGAACGTCTTCTGTATCCATGCCTCGCTTGATCAGCTTGATCGCGACCTGCTGTTCGAATTGCTGATCGGCGCGTTGGGCGAGCCACACCGTCCCCATGCCTCCCGCGCCCAGAATGCGCTGCAACCGGAACGCGCCGACCTGGGCCCCCGGTTTGGCAAACGGATCCTGGGCCGCGTCGATCAGGCGCGGACGGGCGGACGAGGGAGCATCCAGTCCGTGGGTGGCCGCATCCGCCAGAAGGAGACGTTCGATCTCTCGACGAGTGGCGGCATCACCTTCGCACACACGGTCGAGAAACGCGGCGCGCTGGTCCGCTGACATGGCGAGGGCCTCGTGGAAGAGTGCTTCGATGCGCTCGAATGGTGACGTGTTCATGGTGCTCGAGCCTCAGGCGTCGTCTTCGACTGAAGCGCCGCCCAGCCTGCTTCGCAGCCACGCGCGAGCGAATCGCCAGTCGCGTTCCACCGTAGCCGTGGAGATATCCAGGGCTTCGGCGGTCTCCTCGATCGTACATCCGGCGAAGAACCGCAGCTCCACCACGCGGGCCTTTTGGCGATCGCGCTCGGCAAGGTGCTCCAGCGCATCGTGCAGGTCGAGCAGATCAACGTCCAGCTCCGGCAGGAAGACGGTGATCTCGCCGAGCGAAGCGGGCGACCGACCGTGCCCGCGCTTCGCCGCCCGCCGAGCAAGGGCATGATTGATCAGAATCCGCCGCATGACCTTGGCGGCGACCCGGAAGAAGTGTGCCCGGTTCTCCCACTTGGCCCCCCGTTGTCCGGCCAGCCGCACGTAGGCCTCGTGGACTAAGGCCGTGGCTTGCAGGGTGTGATCCGCCCGTTCGTGCCGCAGGTACCCCTCCGAAAGGGCCCGCAGCTCGGTGTAGACCAGGGGCAGGAGCTTGGCAAACGCCGTGGCCTGGTCCGTCGATTCCAGATCATTCAGGATCTGGGTGACTTCTTCATTCTGCAACGGCCCCACTGCCCAACCCCCCAAAAAACCGCCCGATATGATGGAACTACCCGCCGAAATCTGCTAATCTACGGCCCAACCAGTTCGTAGGCAGTCCGGATTGTAGCCTGCCGCGGTCGGGCAGAGCAATCCGCCGGAGGCTTGGACCCTTGAGTCTGGGCCGGCGTCCGGAAACGTGGAGGGCGTTTGATTTTCGAAAGGGTATCTAACAGTACAGCGCAAAGTTGCTATCCAAACACGAGCGGATTCGATGGAGGTCGATGCCGCGTCGTGACAGTTCTTTGATCGTGGCCCGCGTGTGG
>SBAX01000148.1 GCA_005240095.1 Phycisphaera mikurensis | reverse complement strand
GATTCGATTTCCACCCGAACCTCGGTCCCGTCGGGCAACTCCACCGGCTCTTCGACGATCAACTTCCGCTTGCGAATGTAGCCGCGATAGACCATCGTTTGGCTCGTCTCCATGCCACCGATGAGCGATTATAGTCCCAAGCACCCGGCGCTCAAAAACAAGCAAAACGACGCCGAACTGGCCGTCACAATCGACCCTCACCCACGCACCCGCCGCCTTCGCCCCAAGGACGCAAGATCGTGCTGGACTGAGATTCCCATCTCGGTCCTCACCGTTGCCTCCCCCCTGACAAGCAGGACCAAGGGGGGTCATCGTGCTGGCATGCTGGACCGAGATTCCCCTCTCGGTCCCAAGGCATGCTGGACCGAGATTCCCATCTCGGTCCGAGGGCTCAGGACCGGCCCAGCCTTCTCGTCTAGTTTCCAGTTTCTAGTTTCCAGTTGCAACCTCATGCGCCACAAGCACTTACATAGCCCCGATACGCCGTTTCCGCCAAACCCTCCTACCCAGGGCGGAAGGGACAAAGGGACGAAGGAATCGTGGGATCGAGGGAGTAAGGGATCAAGACCGCGAACGGCGCAATGATTTGGAACACAAGCACCTACATAGACAACGGCCGGCTCGGCGCCAGCCCACAGACACCCCGCGTCGCCATTCTTCGAGCCGCGATCGTCGGAAGCGGTGGCACGCGTCACCCACCGTGCCACGCAGCCTTTCTCTTGGAGGCAATCAATCTCAACTTGCGCGGCGTCGGGTTCGACGCTGACGTGGCGCTGCTCGCACGGGAAGAGGTCGAACGTTATTAGGAGTGCTCTTGCTGAGAGCCTCAAGCACTGTGGACGGCCAGAGTTGCTCACCGCACGAGTGCTCTGGCTTTGGAGTCGGTCCCGGAGACCCGATCCTGCCTCCACTCAGACTAAGATCCACATGTTTCATTCTCGTTCCCTCCAGCGAGTTGGACTTGGAGAGGGGCTCCGAACGTACGTTCCAGCTAACCCACCACAGACCCTGGTTGATCGTCCGGACTCTGTCCATCGCGGCTTGGCCGTTTTTTTCCCCTCAGATCTTGACCTCTGTTTGTCGGTAAAAAAGCCACAAAGCTCCTTCCTCGGACTCACGACATATTCACGATGCGCGATACTGACGGGAATCGCGTCGAATCGGCGGGAGTGGGCCGTCCTAATGCGCCGGAGGCTGTCGCCCAGCCTTCCGCGCCCCCGCGAGCGCGAATTCGTATGCCGCTGCCGCAATGCCGCAAATCGCCCCTATCGTGAAAAGCATCGTTCGCAGGTGCTCTCCATCATCCATGCCTACATTGGGGTGGACCTGGCTCGTCGTTGCCATCCAGCGCACGCGCCGCTCCTCTGTGCGCATCTGTGAGGCGAGCGAGACAGCGCCGACTGCCAGCGGAACAAGTGTTCCTGCGGCGAGAAAGGCCCTCAGTGCAACCCTCGTGCTCCTGTCCATCGTTCCTTCTCCGGTCGAGTGTGTGGGTATCAACAAGGAGGCGCGTCATTCAGTCGCCGATGGATCGCTTCGACGAATCGATCGAGGCGCGCAATGAGGTCGCGGTGTCGGCGATATCCGAAGCGGGCGCGTTGCAGCGCGACGAGACCCACCAGCCCCGCGGCGACGATGATTCCCGCGGGCAAGGTGATCGCCCATTCGTTGTCCGTGTCCAAGAGTGCCGCCACGTTGGATAACAGGTTCTCATTGGAAGATGCGGGCTCAGTGCTCTCCTCGCTCGGTGCAACGCTTGCGAACGGCAGGACGCCCGTGGTAACCATGTCGAGAAGCGGGCGCAGGACGTCAGCGCGGACGGCCAAACCGAGCCCCGAGCCCCCATCGGCGTCTCTTCCTCCCCACGTGATGCCAACCACAGAGCCTTGTTTGTTGAGGACGGGACTGCCACTGTTGCCGCCGACGGAACGAATATCGTGCTGAATCAGCAGCGAGTTCTCCGGCGTCCCGTCGTCGGAGGCATACAACGGCCTTATCGCCGTGATGCGGCCGAAGCCTGCCGTAGCGCGGGGGCGGTCCAAGCCCCAGAGTTCGTCGGCCTTGTCTATGTCGATCGCCAGGTCGCCCGGAAACCCGTACATCCGAACTTCATCGGCCACAGAGACGGAACGCACCGTTTCGGATGATGCCAGCGGCAGTACGTCTGCAAGCGACTCCTCCACGCGGAACAATCCGACATCGGGTCCCGGCATCTCATCACTTTGATAGCCAGGATGCCGCCACGCGGAGACGATCTCGTGCCGTAGCCCAGTCTGGTGCTGCACAACGAAGGCCCTGCCGTCTTCCCCGAGCGCCTCGACGACGGCATCAACAACGTGGGCGTTGGTTGCGAGTAGGGATTCGCTCACCGCGAATGCCGTAGCTATGCCCGTTGGCTCATAGGTGGAGTCATAGGCAACAACCTGCCAGATCGCTCGCAGTTCGCGACCGATCGTTTCCTTCTCCGCGGCCGATTCGCCGAGGATCGGACGACCAGCGCAACTTGGGTGACTTGTATGGTCGATCGCAGCGCCGAGCGATTGCCCTGTGCATGGCAGCAAGGCGCATCCGATGACTACGGCGGTGCAGATTGCATGGCTTTTCCGCATTGCTGTGCCACGTCCTATATCCCGGAAACTGATGAAGCCACGACAATGAGAACCCTACGATAGCGGGAACCGAGGTGCCGACCGAAAAGCCGCGAAGAGCACCCTCCCTTACGGTCGCGGCTCGGATCAATCGACAATCGCAAATCGACAATTCGGATTGGTTTCTGCGTTTCTGTGTTTTTGCGTTTCTGCGTTTCTACCGCCGCCGAAGCACCATGAGCTTCAATTCCGTCATTTCCTCCATGGCGTAGCGGACGCCTTCGCGGCCGAAGCCGGAGTCCTTCACGCCTCCGTAGGGCATGCTGTCCACGCGGAAGCTGGGCACGTCGTTGATGATCACCCCGCCGACTTCGAGCTCATGGTACGCGTAGAAAGCGTGATCGAGGTTGTTGGTGAACACGCCCGCCTGCAGGCCGAACGTCGTGTCGTTGGCGATGCGCACCGCCTCCTCGAAATCCACAAACGGCTGCATGGTGGCCACCGGCCCGAACACTTCCTGACAGCTCACGGCCATGTGCGCTTCCACGTTCTCCAGCAGCGTGGGCTCATAGAACGCCCCATGGCGCTTGCCTCCGCAGATCAGCTTTGCCCCGCCGGCCACGGCCTCATTGACCCAGCGCTCCACCCGCTCCGCATCGCCCTGCGTGATCATCGGGCCGATGAAGGTGTCCTCGTCCATCGGGTCGCCCGCTTTGAGCGCCTTGGCGCGACCGCGCAGCACGTCCACGAGATGCTGATAGATGGTGTCATGGGCGATGATCCGCTGCACGCTGATGCAGCTCTGGCCCGACTGATAGAACGCCCCAAAGATGATCCGCTCGGCCACCCGTTCGGGATCGACGCCCGCGTCCACGATGCAGGCCGCATTGCCGCCCAGCTCCAGGTAGACCTTTTTCTTGCCCGCCCGCGCCTTGAGCCCCCAGCCCACTTCCGCCGAGCCCGTGAAGCTCAGCAGCTTGATGCGCTCATCGGTGATGAGCGGCTCGGCCGCCGCGGGCGTCGCGGGCAGGATGCTGAAGGCTCCTTCCGGCAGGTCCGTCTCGGCCAGGATCTCCCCCAGGATCAGCGCCCCTATCGGCGTGCTGCTGGCCGGCTTCAGCACGAATGGGCAGCCCACGGCGATGGCCGGAGCGATCTTGTGGGCCACGAGGTTGAGTGGAAAGTTAAACGGCGTGATAAACGCGCAAGGCCCCACCGGGAACCGCCGCGCGATCCCCTCGTACCCCGCGGTGCGCTTGGAAATATCCAGCGGAAGGTACTCGCCGGTCAGCCGGGTCGATTCCTCGGCCGCAATTCGCAGGGTATCGATGAGCCGGCCGACTTCTCCGCGGGCGTCGCGGATCGGCTTGCCCGCCTCGACGCACAGCACCCGGGCCAGTTGCTCCGCCCGGTCGCTGACCCGCGCTACAAGGTGGTTAAGTGCCGCCTGGCGTGCGTAACCGGGTAGCTGACGTGTCTGCTGGAATGCCGCCACGGCAGCGCCGATAGCCCGCTCCACGGCCGCCCGATCCGCCCGCGCCACCCGCGTGGCCGCCTCCCGCGTGTACTTGTTCTCCACCACCAGATCAGCATTGGCCGCCACGCGATGCCCGGCCAGATAGTACGCGTAGGCATCTTTGAGCATGCCACGATTCCGCGCTTCGAGCTGTGTGCCGAGGGAGGTCATTTTGCGTCCTCCTGTTTGCGTGCGACTCAATCGTGTACAACCAGTAGTCTCGATCAGGAACGCCTCCCGGGAGGGCGACGCTCCTGCCGAGCCGCGGCTCGCCGGGAGGCTCGGCCTCCCGCGCTGCCGGCGATGAGCGGCGACATTGCTCGCCGCTACGCATGATACTCCGCGACGGCCCGTTAGGGGAAACGGACAACGTATGGACGTGACGGATGGACAACCCGTTCCCCTCGGCGCGACTTGGCAGGGCGACGGCACGAACTTTGCCATCTTTTCCGAGCACGCCACGCGCATCGAGCTTTGCCTGTTCGATCGATCCGACGGGTCGCGCCCTTCGGCGAGCATCACGCTGCCCGCCCGGACAGGCAACGTGTGGCACGGGAAGCTCAGCGGCGTTGGCCCGGGCCAGCTCTACGGATACCGAGTACACGGGCCATACTGTCCTGCGGAGGGCCATCGCTTCAACCCGGCCAAGCTGCTGATCGATCCGTATGCGAAGGCCATCGCCGGAAGACTCGGCTGGCACGAGTCCATGCAGGGGGCTCGAGCCGGGGATGAGAATGCGCCCGATCCGGTGGATAGCGCCCCTTACGTGCCCAAGTGCGTCGTGGTGGATGAGACGTTCGACTGGGAGGATGACCGGCCCCCGCGGACGCCCTGGGAGGACACGCTCATCTACGAGTGCCACGTCAAGGGGCTCACCGTGCGGCATCCGGACGTGCCGGCGGAGCAGCGTGGGCGGCTGCTCGGCATAGCGAGCGCACCGATCATCGAGCACCTTCGCGGCCTGGGTGTGACGGCCGTGGAGCTGCTGCCGATTGCAGCCGCGATGACCGAGCGGCGGCTCGTGCAGGCCAAGCTTACCAACTACTGGGGATACAATCCCATCGGATTCTTCGCCCCCGATTGCCGCTTCGCCTCCGGCGCATTTGGTGAACAGGTGGTCGAATTCAAGCAGATGGTCAAGGCCCTCCATCGCGCCGGCATTGAGGTCATCCTTGACGTCGTGTTCAACCACACCGGAGAGCAGGACCACGACGGGCCCACCATCGCTTTTCGCGGGATCGACAACCGTGCCTATTATTGGCTGAAGGACGACGACCTGCGCCGGTACGTCGACGTGACCGGGTGCGGAAACAGCCTTCGGGCATCGCCCCCGTGCGTAGCGGAGCTGGTGCTGGATAGTTTGCGATACTGGGTCTTGCAGATGCACGTGGATGGGTTCCGCTTTGATCTTGCCCCAACGCTGGCTCGCGTCGGCGAAGGCTTGGATCCACAGACGGGCCTGTTCGAGATCATTCGCAGCGACCCCGTCCTCGGCGCGGTCAAGCTCATTGTTGAGCCATGGGACGCCGGACCCGACGGGTACCAACTCGGGCGGTTCCCCCAGGGTTACGCAGAGTGGAACGACCGGTATCGCGACACGGTGCGGCGCTTCTGGCGCGGCGACGAAGGTGAGGCGCCAATCATGGCCTCGCGCCTGGCGGGCAGCAGCGACCTGCTCGATTCCTCGTGCGGGCCGCTGGCGGGGATCAATTTCGTGACCTGCCACGACGGTTTTCCCCTGCGGGACGTGGTGTCCTATCAGCAGAAGCACAACCATGCCAACGCCGAGTCCAATCGCGACGGGATTGACGACAACTTCAGCCGCAACTGGGGCGCGGAGGGCGACACGACGGACCCCGCCATCGCCGCGATTCGCGAACGCTTGCAGAAGGACTTTCTGGCCACCTTGGCGTTCTCGCAGGGCGTGCCCATGCTGACCGCGGGCGATGAGTTCGGGCGCACGCAGCATGGCAACAACAACGCCTACTGTCAGGACAACGAACTGTCGTGGCTGAATTGGACCCTGCGGGAATGGCAACATCGACTGCTCAACTTCACCCGGAAAGCATTCGCCCTGCGACATCAGTTTCCCGTTTTTCGGCGAAGGGAGTTCCTTTCGGGACAGGCAGGTCATGATGGAGTCACCGACGTGCTGTGGCTGCGAGCGGATGGACAGGAGATGTCGGGAGAAGATTGGTCGGATGTTCAGCGCCGTGCTCTGGGAATGCTCCTGAGATTCTCGTCAGCACCGCCCGTCGAGTGTGCAATCCTCGCAGTCCTCAATGCCGGGGCCGCCCCGGTTACCTGGCGCTTTCCCGCCGAGGCTCCGCCAGGCCAATGGACGACCCTGTTGGATACCGCCCACGAGGACGTTGATGAGCTGGTTTTCGAGAACGTGGCGGTGTCGCCTCACTCCGTGTGCGTGCTCTTGCACCAAGGCCAACCAGCGGAGCCGCCACAGTGACCACGGCCACTGAAGTTCCGGTCCATGAGCTTCACTTGCTGGCCCACGGGGACCACCCTCATCCGCATTCCCTGCTGGGGGCACATCCCGCGCGTCAGGGCGCCCCGGGAGTGATCGTCCGTGCCTACCACCCGGATGGCGTGGGGGCCGAGTGCATCCTGACCGACGGCACGAGCCTTGCCCTCCGACGGGCCCCCGTTCCGGGAGTCTTTGAGGCACACTTCGCGGGCTCGCAAATGCCCCTTGATTATCGCCTGCGTTTTCATTTTGCCGACGGCTCGTGCTGGGAGCGCGACGATCCCTACCGCTTCATGCCGACCATTGGGGACATGGATCTCCACCTCTTCAACGAGGGCACGCACAAGAGACTATGGCACTGCCTCGGGTCTCATGTCCGCATCATCGACGGAGTGCGGGGAGTCAGCTTTGCGGTGTGGGCGCCCAATGCCGGCCGGGTCAGCGTGGTGGGGGATTTCTGCCGCTGGGACGGGCGGCTATTCCCCATGCGACAGATGGGCAGTTCGGGTGTGTTTGAGCTGTTCATACCCGGTCTGAGCGCCGCAGCGACCTACAAGTACGAGATCAAGACGAAAGAGGGGCGCATCCGACTGAAGGCGGACCCATTTGCCTTTCTCTGCGAATGCCCTCCGGCCACGGCCTCCCGCGTATATGAATCGTCCTACGAGTGGCAAGACGGCGAATGGATGCGGGCGAGGCCCAGCTACGACGCGCTGCGCTCGCCCATGACCATATATGAACTTCACCTGGGCTCCTGGATGCGCGTCCCCGAAGAAGCGCATCGCCATCTTACTTATCGTGAAATCGCTCCCAAACTCGTCGGACATGTCAAGAATCTGGGGTTCACCCACATTGAGTTGCTGCCCGTTGCAGAGCACCCGTACACACGATCGTGGGGTTATCAGGTAACAGGCTATTATGCTCCTACAGCCCGATATGGCGAGCCGGATGATTTTCGCTATCTGGTTGATGTATGCCATCATAACGGCATAGGCGTCATCCTTGACTGGGTGCCGGGCCACTTTCCCAAAGATGATCATGCACTGCGGCGCTTTGATGGGACCTGTCTCTATGAACATGAGGACCCCCGGCGCGGGGAGCATCCCGACTGGGGCACGCTGGTGTTTAACTACGGGCGCAATGAAGTCCGCAATTTCCTTCTGGCCAACGCACTGTACTGGCTGCAGGAGTTTCACATCGACGGATTGCGCGTCGATGCGGTGGCGTCCATGCTGTATCGCGACTACAGCCGCCGCGAAGGGGAATGGGTTCCCAACGAGCGCGGCGGGCGAGAGGACTTCGAGGCCATCTCTTTTCTGCAGGCTCTCAACGAGGCCGTGCGTGGGGACTATCCGGGTCGCTTCACCATCGCGGAGGAGTCCACGGCGTGGCCCGGCGTCACCCGACCGGCTGCCGAGGGAGGACTGGGCTTTACGTTCAAATGGAACATGGGGTGGATGCATGACACGCTGGGCTACTTTGCGAAGAACCCCATCCATCGCCGCTATCACCAAAACGATCTGACGTTCGCCATGCTCTACGAACACACCGAGCGGTTCATCATGCCCCTCTCCCACGACGAGGTCGTGCACGGTAAGGGTGCGTTGCTGGCGAAGATGCCTGGTGATGAGTGGCAACGGTTTGCAAACCTGCGTCTGCTGCTTGCGTATCAGTTTACCCGCCCCGGAAAGAAGCTGCTGTTCATGGGCACGGAACTGGCGCCGTGGAACGAATGGGACGCCAATGTAAGCTTGGATTGGCACTTGAGGGGTGATCCCCTCCGCGCTTGTCTTTTAGAGTTCATGAGCGACCTGGGCCGTATGTACCGTGAAAGCCCGGCCTTATGGAAATGGGACCATGACGGTGCGGGCTTTACGTGGATCAGTTGCGACGATGCGGACAATTCGGTGCTGGCCTATTTGCGGTCCTCGGGGGCGCAGTTTTATGTGATCGTATTGAACATGACTCCTGTGCCGCGCGACGAGTATCGAATTGGAGCGCTCGTGTCGGGAGAATACAAAGTCATTCTGTCCACGGATGATCCGCGGTATGGCGGCAGCGCTCTGAACTTCCCAAACAGTTATCACACGGACGCGATTCCCTACCACAACCTGCCGCAGTCCATGGCGGTGCAACTGCCTCCGCTGGCTGCGCTGGTGCTTGCCCCCGCATCATGAGCGAGCGTCCCAAGCTGCGGCTGCTGGCGGATCGCGCGGGCATTCTGCCCGGCTATGTAGACTGCGCTGGCATCGACCACCATACGACGGACACCGCCCGAGAAGCGCTCCTGGCAGCGATGGGCTTCGATGCCTCCACGGAGGAGGCGGCCGATAGCGCCCTTGGCGCATTGGATGC
The DNA here is from genome assembly GCA_005240095.1 of Phycisphaera mikurensis. Lineage (GTDB taxonomy): Bacteria > Planctomycetota > Phycisphaerae > UBA1845 > UBA1845 > SBAX01. The sequence goes on along the minus strand of SBAX01000148.1, from coordinate 13,762 downwards.
AGCACCGCAGCGAGCTGTGCCTGTTCCCTCCCCGGCCGCTTGCGTTTCGCTGGTCGAAAAGTGCAGGCGGGAGAGGCTGTTCGGCATCTGGGCAAACCTGTACACCGTGCGCGGGACGGTACGTGGAGGTCTTGGCGACCTGCGTGCCTTACACGAGCTTGTCGACTTTGCGGCCGATTCGGGCGCATCCTTCGTGGGCATCAACCCCCTGCACGCCACACGCAACATCTACCCTGACATCAGTCCGTATCGAGCGCTGAGCCGGGTGTTTCACAATCCCATTTACCTCGACGTCTCCGCAATTCCGGAAATGAGCGAGTGCGATTCGGCGCCCGCGGTCTTGGCGCGGCTGGCGCAATTGGATGCCTCGTCGCAGATTGACTACGACTCCGTCTGGGGATGTAAGCGCAAGCTCCTCGAAGACGCACATCGCGTCTTTGCTCGCATGCATCGCGCACAGACCACATCGCGCGGCCAGGCCTATGCCGCGTTCCTACGGGCGCGCGGCGATGACCTGCGCGACTTTGCGACGTTCATGGCGCTCGATGAGCAGTTTCGAAGCGAGGGGCTGTTCGACTGGCGGCGCTGGCCTGCGGAATTCCGTGATCGGCGTTCGCGCGAGGTAAGCCAGTTCCGCACGGAGAATCGGGAGGCCGTCGATTTCCATTCGTTCCTTCAATTCGAACTCGATCGACAGCTCGGCGAAGTCGCGGAACATGCGACGGCGAGCGGCCTGCCCATCGGGCTGTTCTGCGATCTGGCCATCGGCACGGCGCCCGACGGCGCCGACCCCTGGCTCCATCCCGAGCTTTTCGTGCACGAGGCAAGCATTGGCGCACCGCCGGACGACCTCGCCCCGCAGGGACAGGACTGGAGCCTTGCGCCCGTGCATCCCTTTGCTCTGAAGGAGAGCGGATACCGTTACTGGATCGATGTTCTGCAGGGTGCTTTTCGCCATGCAGGTGCGCTGCGCGTCGATCACGTGATGGGACTGCAACGGCAGTTCTGGATTCCCAAGGGGTACGACGGACGCGACGGGGCCTATGTGGCATTTCCTGCTGATGATCTCTTTGCCATCCTGGCGGCCGAAAGCCGGCGGCACAATGCCCTGGTGGTCGGCGAGGATCTAGGGACGGTGCCGCACGGCTTTGCCGACGTGCTTTCCCGCTGGGGCATTCTGTCCACGCGGGTCCTATACTTCGAAAGAGACGCCGAGGGCGAATTCGGCGCGCCGGGCGGCTATTCGAACCGTGCCCTGACGGGCGCGAACACGCACGACCTCGCCCCACTGGCGGGATTCTGGACGGGACGCGACCTGGGGCTGCGGCGCGAAGTCGGTCAATTGCGGACCAAGGAAGAAATCGCAAGCGCCGAGGCGCGGCGGGAGTCCGACCGCCAGGCGCTGCTTCGGCGACTTCGTGCGGAGGAACTGTGGCAGGATGACAGTGCCGAGTTGTCACATGACCTGGTCGCGGCCATTCACGCCATGTTGTCGCGATCTCCCGCCCCGCTGGTGGGCGTGTCGCTGGACGATCTGGCGCTGGAGGAAGTGCCGGTGAATCTGCCGGGAATCGGCCCTGGGGATTACCCAAGCTGGACCCGGCGGATGAGCCGCTCAATATCGGAGCTTCGCGAAACGGCGCCCTTGGGCAAGGTTTTCAACGCACTTTCGGACCGCAAGACTTCTGGGACGCGCCCAAGTCGCGGCTAAGGCAGGCATTGACGGCGGTTCGATAAAAGGACGGGCCGACACGGACCATTGGATGACGAGCCAAAAGCGAATCGCGTACTTCTCGATGGAGATCGCCTTGGACGCGGGCATGCCCACGTACAGCGGGGGTCTGGGCATCCTGGCGGGCGATACGCTGCGCGCCGCGGCAGACCTTCGCGTGCCCATGGTGGCCGTCGCCCTGCTGCACCGCAAGGGCTACTTCTTCCAGCGGCTCGACGCCGGCGGCTGGCAGCATGAAGAGCCCGCAGTGTGGCCGGTGGATGACTTCGTCGAAGAGGTGCCCGAGCGGGCTACGGTGACTATCGAGGGACGCACGGTGCACGTTCGCGCATGGAAGCGCGACGTGGTCGGCTACGACGGTTTTCGCATCCCCGTGTTCCTGCTGGACACCGATCTGCCCGAAAACAGCGAATGGGACCGCACGCTTACGCACTTCCTGTACGGTGGGGACCTGCACTACCGCCTGTGCCAGGAAGTGATCCTGGGCGTGGGCGGGTTGCGGATGCTGCGGACCCTGGGTCACCATCGCATCGAGCGCTTCCACATGAACGAGGGGCACGCGGCGTTTCTGAGCGTCGAACTGCTCGGCGAACGCCTGCGGGAGGCGAACCGCGCGCACGTCTCGGGCGAGGACGTGGAGGCGGTCCGCACACAGTGTGTGTTCACCACGCACACGCCGGTGCCGGCAGGTCATGACAAGTTTCCCATTGACATGGTGGAGAAGGTATTGGGGGCGCATGCTGTGTTCGCTTCGCGGGACCTCTACGAGCGTGACGGCATGTTCAACATGACGTACCTGGCGCTGAACCTCAGCCACTTCGTCAACGGCGTAGCCCAGCGTCACGCGGAAGTAGCGGCGCGGATGTTTCCGCAATACGCGGTGCAGGCGATCACCAACGGCGTCCACGCGGCCACGTGGACATCGCCGCCGTTTCAGGAGCTGTTCGACCGCCACATTCCCGCCTGGCGGCAGGATTCGTGCAGCCTGCGGTACGCGGAGGGTCTGCCGCCGGGCGAGGTCTGGCAGGCGCATCGCCGGGCCAAGGAACGCCTGCTGTATTTCGTGAACCGGGCGGTGAACGTGGGCATGGACGTGGACGTGTTCACCATCGGCTTTGCCCGGCGTGCGGCCACGTACAAGCGGGCCGGGCTGCTCTTTCACGACATCGAGTGGCTCCGCCAGATTGCATCCAAAACAGGTTCGATTCAAATCGTCTATGCCGGTAAGGCTCACCCCCATGACCGCCACGGGAAGGAACTCATCCAGGGCATCTTCCGCGCCCGCGAGGCCCTCAAGGACGTGGTGAAGATCGCCTATATCGAGAATTACGACATGGAGGTCGGCAGGCTGATGACCTCCGGCGTGGACCTGTGGCTGAATACGCCGCAGGCGCCGCTGGAGGCCTCGGGCACGAGCGGGATGAAGGCGGCGCTCAACGGGGTTCCTTCGCTGAGCGTGCTGGACGGGTGGTGGGTGGAGGGGTGCATTGAAGGCGTGACCGGTTGGGCCATCGGGGCCGACGAGCCCAACCCGCCTGAGCACGCCGACGACGCGAAGGATGCGGCGGCGCTGTACCAGAAGCTCGAGAACGTCATCGTCCCCATGTACTACCACGATCGCGCCGGCTTCATCGACGTGATGCTCCACTGCATCGCCATCAACGGCACGTATTTCAACACTCAGCGGATGATGCAGGAGTACGTGCTGAAGGCGTACTTCCGCTGAGGCCCTAGGCCCAGGAGGGCGTGGCTCCGGCCGAGCCTTGATCCCGGGAGGGCTGGGCTCCCGCCGAGCCTTGATCGGTACCGCGACCGTGAGGGAGCGGGTTTGACTGGTGACGCGCGATCACGCACGAGGCTCCTGCCGAGAACACTACCCTTGCAGCAGGAAACAGGTATCATCCAGAGAGGCCGGCCCGCGGACAGCGGGGATGGGAGTGTGTTTTCAGAGGGACGGTCATGGCCCATATCGTAACGGAGCGCTGCGTGGATTGCCGGTACACGGACTGTTGCGTGGTCTGTCCGGTGGACTGCTTCTATGAGGTCACCTCGCCGGCGATGCTGGTGATCGATCCGGACACGTGCATCGACTGCGGGCTGTGCGTTCCGGAGTGCCCGATCCAGGCGATCTGGCCGGCCGATGAGCTTCCCGAGGTCTACTCCGAGTGGACGGACAAGAACGCCGACTTGTTCGGCGACGGGACGAAGATCAAGATCAAGAAAGACGCCCTGCCGAGCGCCCTTCCGCTGCCGCAGATCCAGGCCCGCGAGAAGCAACGCGGCTGGGCGATTCAGGAGCCCAAAGGCGCCAAGGGCGGCGGACACGAAGGCGCAGCCGAAGCCGCCCCGGCTGCGGCCCCCGCGCCGTCCTCGAACGTCCCCGTACCCGAAGGTCTGTCGGGCTCGCTCGTGGCCGTCTACCAGGCCACCGCCAATCCCCGCTATCGCTGGCGGACGGCCGCCGGCGTGGCCAAGGAAGTCCGCCTGCCGCGCGGCACCGTCGAAGGCGACCTCGAGAAGCTCGTCTCCCTCGGCCACGTCAAGAAAATGCCCCCCAAGACCCGCGGCCTCGCGGCCTACGCCCTCGCCAAAGTGGCGTGATACGATTGTCGTGGCACGGAGTCAGCCCTCACCCCTGACCCCTCTCCCGAGGGGAGACGGGAAGATTCCAAACATGCCACGAATGTGGCGAGGGCTACGGGTTGAATTCGAAGGCCCCGATGTCGGGGGCTGCGCCGAGGGAGGGGAGGCCCAGGTCCAATCCCGCGTCGATGCAGGGGGAGCCCGCCTTGAGGTGGAAGTCACGCCCGGCGAAGTCCACGTACATGGGGTCGGCGGAGATCGTGCCCTGGCCAAAGCCGGTCGCGGTGCGCCACAGGCCGCTGGTGACCTGCAGGGCCGTGTAGTCTGTGCCGCGGTATTGGATGACCTCGGTGCCGCCGTCGGTGGGGTCACGGTGCCAGAGGTTGTTCTGCTCGGCGGTGAGCACGCCGCTGGTGTCCACGTAGAGCGCCCGGCGCGTGCCGCCATCTCCGGCCTGACTCTTGATGTGGCTGGCAATGGTGTTCTTGACCTCCACGCGGCTGACAAACCCCTGATCGCTCATCGTCCCGATCCAGATGCCCAGTTTGGTGTTGGCCACCGTGCAGTTGTGGATCTTGACGATGTTGTCGCCGCGCCCGCCGCCGTTGTCGCCGGTGGAGGAGCGCACGGAGCAGAGGATGCCGTTGCGGCGAATGTTGTACGCTCGGCATCGGACCAGCTTGATCTCTCCGTCGGGGACGCTGTTCTGCGAATCCCAGCACTTAAAGCCCACGCCGTCGGCGCCGCTGGCGGTCGATTGATGATCGCGGGAGATGCAGTCCGTGGCGGTGAGCGTGCCGCCGATGTCGAAGCCCGCGTCGAGGCAGTTGTAGGCTTCGCAGCGCAGGAACACGGTGTCTTTGGAGGTGTTGGAGGCGTAGAAACCGTCCTGGCCGGCGTCCCAAGCCTGGCAGTCGATGAAGCTGGTGGCCTTGGCCCCATGGGCGAAGAACAGCACCTGACCGTCGTAGGCCTTGGAGTTGGCGAAGGTCACGCGTTCGGAGCCCATGATCGAGAACACCGTGCCGCCGGGCTTGGGCACGGCGTGTCCGACGATGTTGCGGAAGACGAGGTCCTTGGGCCGGTTATCGCCGGAGGAGTCGCCGCCGATGGCGATGCAGCTCTCCTTGGCGTTACGCATCTCGAACCCCTCGAACACCCACCACTGGGTAAGGTTCATGATGCTGAAGACGTTCGTGGCGGTGTTCTGGCCGTCGATGACGACGGTCTCGCCGGGGGCGGCCTTCATGGTGATGGGCTGGGTGGCAGTGCCGTTCTTGTTGTAGAGCGGATGCCAGGTGACGTCGGACGTCACCACGTGCGTTCCGCCGCGAAGGTAGATGGTGTCGCCGGGATTGGCCCGTCGGTGCGCGTAATCGATGGTTCGCCACGGCGAGGCGGAGGTGCCGGGGTTGGCGTCGTTGCCGGTGGGCGAAACGTAGTACGTGCTTCCGCCAGCCGCACCCACGGTGACGACCACGCTGTCCGAGGCGGTGCGCGAGGCACTGTCGGTTACGGTCAGTGAGTAGGTCGTGGTTGAAGTTGGTGAGGCCGTTGGGTTCGCCACGGTTGAGCTGCTAAGACCCGTCGTGGGCGACCAGCGATAGGTGTAGGGCTGCGTTCCGCCGGAAGCGCTGCCCGCCAGGGTCGTGGAGGCGCCGGCGGTGATGGTCACGTCCGTACCGGCGTTGGCGGTCAGCGTGGCGCTGCCCACGGTGACGACCATGCTGTCCGAGGCGGTGTTTGAGGCCGCGTCGGTCACCGTCAGGGTGTATGTCGTCGTTGCTGCCGGTGAGGCCGTAGGTTGGGCGACCGTCGAGCTGCTCAGTGCCGTCGTCGGAGACCAGCGGTATGTATAGGGCGGAGTTCCGCCGCTGGCGGAGCCGCCGAGTGTGACGAAGCCGCCAGCGGCGACGGTGCGGTCGGGGCCGGCGGAGGCGGTCAGCGGTGCCGCCTGGACGGTAACGACGACTGAGTCGTTGGCTGACTGCCCGGTGCTGTCTGTCACGATCACGGTGTAAGCCTGTGTCGCCGAAGGAGTCGCTGTGGGATCGGCAATGATCGAATTGTTCAGTCCCGAAATCGGCGTCCATCGATAGGTGTAAGGCGGCGTGCCCCCCGATGCCGTGGCGTGCAGCGTCGTGGAGCTGCCCGCGGCGATGGAAACGTCCGCGCCCGCATTGGCGGTGAGTGGCGACGCCAGACCGGTGATGCCTACGCCGCAGGCATCGAGGAAGCCGGTCGCGGACCAGATGCCCCACGAATCGAGGCTGGTCACGGCGCTCTGTTCGGTGCGAAAGGCGTAGTTGGTTGCGATGGTCTGCTCGGTCCCGCCTTCGGGAGTCACATACGCCGAATAGGTGTGCGAGGGGACACTCACCAGAAGGCGGAAGTGGTACAGCGCGCCGGGTTCGTAGGGAACCGAGGTCATGGCGCCATAGGCACCGCCGTTGCGAGCGTCGATGGTGCCGAAGGGGCTGAAGCGCACGAGCACGGCGTAGTTCTCGTGCGTCGTCCCGCTGCCGCGAGACAGGGCGAAGATGCCGTCCATCGGGTTTTCGTGGGGGATGGCGTCGAACTCGACATGGAAAGTGCCGCTGCGGGAAGCGAACGCGGTGTTCTGCCAGGTACTGGAGCTGAGGTTGCAGTCGGCCCCGCAGTCGGCAATAGCGTCGGAGATTCCGCAGCCGCAGATGCCGCCTGCTTGCTTTCGCGGGTCGCTGGGGCAGCCATCGCGACAATCCGGAATCTCGTCCTCATCGGAGTCCGTCTCCGCCACGCCACAGCCGCACACGCCGGGCTGCGACTTTTGCGCGTCGGTAGGACAGGCGTCGAGGCAGTCCTTGGCGCCGTCCTGATCGGCATCGAGAAGGCAGGGATCGGGATCGTTGCCGGTGGAAAGCGTGTCCGAAGCAACGCTGACGCGAACCTCATCGGAGTCCGTCACGTCGCCGCTGTTGACCACCAGCTTGAACCACAATTCCACCGTCGCGTCGTCGGCTACACGGGGGGCGATGAAAGTTGCGACGGCATTCTGAGCACCGCTCAGGGCCACGGCCGGACCCGAAACCTGCGACCACGCATAGGTCAGCAGGCTCCCGTCGGAAGCCTGGGAGGCGCTGCCGTCGAGGGTCACGATGCGGCCCTCCGTAGATACGAGTTGCGCGGCCCCGGCATCTGCGGTGACGATCACGGTGTCCGAGGTCTCCACGCGGCGCAGAACGTGAACGACGGACGTATCCTGGCTGGCGGTCTGACCATCGGTGACGGTCAGCCCGAACACCAGATCGCTGTCGGAGGGAAGCGCGGGACTGACAAAGCTCGCCGTGGCCTCATTGGCGTGGAGCAGCAAGACGGGCTCGCCGGACACCTGGACCCACTGGTAGGAAAGCCGATCCCCGTCGGGGTCGCTGCTCGATCCTCCATAAAGGAAAACCAAGTCGTTGGCGGCTGTGGTCTGATTGTCGCCGGCGAGCGCCACCGGGGCATGGTTGGCGGCAATGGCGACCGTAACGTTAAGCGTCAGAACGAACGCTACGACGCTATCCTGCTTGTAGGCCGTAACCCTCACGCGATAGTTCCCGTTCTCGGAGAACGTGTAAGCCTGCTCCACGCCCTCATAGGTCCGCCCGTCGCCGAAGTCCCATACGAAGCGCAGGTTGCTCTGGGGATTTCCCCGCGCGGCGGCGACCGTGAAATACCATTCGCCGTCCTGCTCATCGGAGCTTCGACCGGTGAGCTCGTAGCGCCCGAAGTCGGCGGACTCCACGGTTGAGGAGAGGGTAGCATCCCGGGAGCTCAAGTCAGCTTCGGGCTGCGGCGTAGTCCCGCACCCGGCGCTGAACGTCAGGAATAAGCAGGTTGTCAGGCTTGCGATAGTAGTAGACCGTTGGAGGGCTGAGCCAGGCATCCGCTTCGTCCCCTGCTAAGCGCAGTTGTTGCTCTAGACCGCCGAAGCTACTTGAACGTTCGATATCCGTACCGGATGTCCAACGCCCTGCGGGTTCGTCCGAGAACGGTCGCGCAGCTCCGCGTGACTCACTGGACCGCACACGACACCCCTCTGCGGGTGCCGTGCAGCATTTCTTCTCGGATGACGCTCGCCGTGAGCCCAGGCTCAGCGTTCGGAGGTCTTCGAGGGTTCGCTCTGTTTGTGGGTGTCGGCTCAGAACCACCGCTGGACCGCAGCCGACGATCCCGCAATTACCGGAAAGCCGCCGGACTATACGGCCCCGTAATGTGGTGGTCCAGTAATTCTGGGAAAACCCGCAATGATGGGGGGACAAGGGTAAAGCCTAGGCGCGAGTGGCCAGGGGGCCAAGGCGCTCACGGCAGGGGCGGACCGTAAGGTCTTGTTTTGACGTAGGTTACGATTACAGAACCGCGCGGGGCTACCTACGGAGGCGCCTGGAGCTTCTCGCCGGTGAGGTCGTCGCGGCGGGTGGCGTCGCCGCCTGTGCTGAAGGAAACAATCTTGGCTCCCGGATCAACATAGAAAAGCATGACGAGCTGATAGTCGCCCTGCAGGTGCTGGTCCTTAATACGGTCGAAGGGACGCAGCCCTCCGCCGATGAGTGCGTTTTCGTCGGGAGCGAGCTGGATTTCGATCGTGCGGGTGCCGTCGACATCGGCAATGGCGTACTTGCCCACGAGGGGATAAGCCGCTCCGCGATCATCCATGACGGTGTAGTTCTGGGCGACTGCGACCGCGCGACTCACGGCACGGCCCAGGCTACTACGCGACTCGAGGAAGCCGGTGTTCAACTGCAGAAGGCGTTTTCCCTCCGCCACTTCGAACTTGGTGATGGGCGGATCGGTACCTGCCTCCTGTTGAGCCACTTCGCCGATCACGTGCCCGTGCAGCAAGGTCGAGCGGGAGACCTCGGTGTCGCCGACTTGGCGATAGGATTTCATCTCCATCGGCAAGCGATCACTAAAGATTGATCGCCCCGCCTGCGCGGTGGCCCGGCGCACGTTGCCGCCGCGCCCGGAGTCTGGTACCGAGCCCGCCGGTTGCTCAGTCGGCGCCGCAGCCTCACCCGTGGGACGCGACCGGCGTCCGGAAGGTGCGGCAGTGGCCGGGGCGGCTGGAGTAGTGGGAGGCGGCTCGGCCTTGTCCGCGCCGGATGGCGGAGTGGCCGCGGACTTCGCGGGAGCCGCTCCCGTGGGAACGGCGACTCGCGCGGCGCGCTTGTACTCGAGAAACTCAGGTTCGAAACCCTTGGGAAGATCGAAGACGATCTCCACCTGTTCGTCATCGCCGCGGGTGGTGACCGGATCATCGACGACCGGGACATCGGCCCCGCCGGACTTGATGTACTGGACATGACGGTTGGTGGTTTGCGAGGCGTCCTCCTGCTGCATGGCAATGGGGTGGTACTGCTCGGGTAGCCCGGTAGCGGGTGAAGTGCCCACCAGGCGGAACTGGCGGAGAGTGAACGCGTGCGTGTTGCGTTCGTCCTTGGCCCCCTTGAGCAAGGCGACGCGGAGCATGAGCAGATCCCGCCCGCCGCGGACCTCCAAGGGCTCGTAGGTGGTCGGCGTGCGCTCGCGCTCCGCGCCGGGAATCTGCCGGTAGACGAACTGGACCAGTTCGCTTCGGACGATGTTGATCGACTTGGGCTTGGCTAGACGCGAAATGCCGCGGGGAGGAGAGTTGGTCCAGCCGATTGCCCGGACGGCGTCCGGGTTCGCGGTAAAGAAGCTGCGCTCGCCGCTGAAGACGCCGCCGGATACCAGCGAGGCCGTGGCCATGGCAAAGCGGTCGGGGGTCAGCCACATCTCGCGCTCCGCATTGGAAGCGGGCACCTTGGGGGCGCCGCCGGTTGGGCGCTCGACGACAGGGACGCGCTGAAACCCCAGGAAAGGACCGCCAAAGGGGACCATCTGCACGCAGGTGGCCATGACTCCGACCATGATCAACCCGGTGATCAGGCCGCACACTCCCCCGCCAACGCGATCCACCCAAAGCGGCAACAAGCACGACCGGCGAATCAGCTTGTCGAAGACGAGGCGCAGGATGAGCAAAGACAGGCCGAAAGTCACGCCGAGCGCCAGAGGATGGGCGTAATCGGGTTTCCAGTACGGGGCCAGACCGTTGACAGCGATCCATTCGTGCGTTCCCACCGCGCCTGCACAGCAGATCACGGTGAGCACGGTCATGATGAGGGCACTGAAGAACCCCTGCGTCGCCTGAGTCATGGCGATCGCGAAGACGAGGATGACAAACAATGCCGCTAGAATCATCTCATGAGCCCCCGCTCGCCTTGTCATTGCCGCTGAGACATCGCAGGACTTCGTTCATGCTGGTGGTCCCGTCGATGACTTTGAGCAGCGCCTCTTCCTGCAAATAGTGCATCTTGTTCTTACGGCACTGCGCTTTGATCTTGTCGATGCTGGCGCTTTCGGCGATCAGTTTGGCGACCGCGGGATCGACGATCAGCACCTCGAAAACGCCGGTCCGCCCGGAGTACCCGGTGCCCTGGCACGACTGGCAGATGATCGGCTTTCCGCGCTTGTTGAGCTTGGGCTCCGTGGGAGGACGGTAGAAGCGTTCGATCTTGTCGGCCGGCAGATTGAGCTTCTTGAGGGTGGCGGCGTCGGGCTGGAAGGCCTCCCGGCAGTCCTTGCACAGCATGCGAACCAGACGCTGGTTGGTGATCCCTAAGAGAGCCCTGGCGGCCAGAGCGTTGTCCTCCACCATGGTGAGGTACTTGCCGAGGGCGTCGAAGGTATCCTTGGCGTGCATGCCCATATAGATCTTGCGATCATCGGCGGCGGCGCGAGTGGATATTTTCGCGGTCTCACGATCCTCGCACTCGCCGACGAGCACGATGTCCGGCTCGCGGCGAAGGACGGACTGCAACATGCGGGCGTAGTTCACGTCCGTGTTCGCCCCCTCGTAGATTTGCTGCGTGATGTTGTCCAGATCGACGAGCTTGCGGCGCTCCAGGGCGTGGATGTTGTTCATGTAAGCATCGTGACTGCGCAAGACCGCGTACTGGGTGGTGGTCAAGCCGTGCCGAGGGGAAGCGCTGATCAGCAGGAGACCATGCTGTTTTCCCAAGCAGGCCTTGAGGGACTCCTGCCGCGCCGGGGCCATCCCCAGCTCGTTGAGTCGCATCAGGACCGGCCCGGTCTGCACGTGCAGGCTGAGACGTTCGCCGGCGGTGCTGCCGGAGGTGCGGACCTCGGTCTTGGGAGGATCGCCGCTCTGGCTGAGCAGACCGGCCTGGATCTTCCCGGACTGGGGGCGGCGAATCTCCTCGATGTTCAGGCCCGCGAGTTTCTTGAAGTAGCGGATGAGCCGTTCGCCATCGGCAACCGGAATGCCGTCGGGGCGTTCGACCGCCACGCCATCGATGCGGTAGAGGACGCGGTACCCGTCCTTGTTGGCAACCATCTCGACGTCATTGGCCCGTTTGAGCAGCACGTCGTGCAGGAAGTCCTGGGCGGCGTCAAAAGCCTTGGCCTCGTCTGCCTCCCGGGGCATCTCCACAAACTTTCCGGCGTGATCGCTGATTCGCACGCGGAGGCCCTTTTCCGAGGCCACCTTCGGTCCGCCGCCGCGGGAGACGAGGCGTTTGGCGTGGCCGAGGGTCAGGACGCGGGCGTCGGGCACGACACGAGAGTTGCGATGGACGAGATAGGCAAGCATCGCTCCGCCGGCAATGAGAAGCCAGAAGGCGATGCCCAGGAAGAACAGGCCTCCCGACCACGGGGGAACGAAGAAAACAATGTAGGCGACGGCCCCGCCGGCCAGCACGACGATGTTCCATTGTTCGCGCTTGGTCTTGACGAAGTCGGTATCGCGGTCCACCCACTGCGCGGCCGCAGCCCACCCCAGAAGCAGCACCACAGCCGTGGCGACCTTGAACAAGTTGACGTAGATCGGGCTATCGGGAAGAGCGCCCGCCGCCAGGAGGAGGAAACTCATCGACCGCACCACCTACGTGTTGTAGCACTGCCCGGTGCGGGCAGCACGGAACTCGAACTTGGAAAACCTGTCCAGCGCACTTGATCAACCAATGATCCCGCCTCCCATCACGGAAATACCTTTCAGGCGCATCTTCAGTTCATCCGGATTCGGCGCCGCGGCATAGGCCGTCTTGCTGGAGATGTACTCACCTTCCACCAGCCGCCGGATCGACTCGGTGAAGTCGATCATACCTTCATGCGGGGAATTGCGAATGATGGAGGTGACTTCGTTGTCCCGGCCGTCGGCGATGAGCTTCCGGACGGTGCTGTTGCAGATCAGAATCTCACAAGCCGGAATCCGGGGGATATCCGCCCGCAGGCCGGGCAGCAGCTTCATGCAGATGATTGCCTGGAGGTTGAAAACCAGGGAGCTGCGCACCAGGGCGCGGGCTTCCTCCGGGAAGAGCTCCAGGATGCGGGCGATGGTGTTGGCCGCCCCGGAAGAGTGGATCGTCCCCATGACCAGGTGGCCCGTCTCGGCCGCGGCCAAGGCGGCACTGTACGTTTCTTGATCGCGCAGCTCGCCGATGAGCACCACGTCCGGGTCCTCGCGCATCATGTACTTGAGCGCGTCGTGATAGTTCTCCACGTCCAGCCCGATCTCCCGCTGGTTGATGAACGCCACCTTGTCCTCAAAGAGGAACTCGATGGGGTCCTCGATGGTCATGATGTGGCAGGCGCGGGTGCGGTTGATCTCCTCCAGCATGGAGGCGATAGTCGTGCTCTTGCCGCTGCCGGTGATGCCCGCCAGGAGGATCAGCCCCTGGTGCAACTTGCACAGCTCGGCCAGCGACTCCGGCAAATTCAGTTCCTTGAAGCTCTTGATCTCCTTGGGCACGCGCCGGGCGGCTACGGAGGTTCGGCCACGCTGACGGAAGACGTTCACACGGAAACGGCCGCCCCGCTCGACCTGGTAGGCGAAGTCGAGGGAGCCCTTTTCACGGTAAACTTGAATCTGGTGCTCATCCATGATCTCAAAGATCAGAGACTCGATGGTTTCATTGGGGAGCGGTTGGGCCTCGATGTTGCGGATCGAACCCTTGAGTCGGAACTTCGCGGGCGTATCGGCCTTAAGGTGCAAGTCCGAGGCGGTGTGTTTGGTCATCGCCCGGAAGTAGCGCTCGATCTTGGGCAGGCCGTTCTTCGAGGCCGGCGTGGCGGGCACACTGGGGGCTTTGGCAACGTCGTCCGACAATGGGGAAACGTCCTTAACGCTCAACTCTGGCGACTCGCGAGAGAGGGTGGCATGGCAAAGCGGAGCGCCGCCATACCGGCGCCCGGCAGGGCCGAGCTTGGGCATGCCACCGTAGGTATCCGCCGGCCCAACGCGGAGGCCCGACTTCGGACCGCCCACCGCGTCGAGGACCGTCCATTGTAGGCCTGGCGAGTGACGCATCAAGCTTGTGGGGAGCGCAGGCCCGAGCCCTGCTTCCCTCCCTCGGGAGGGCGAGGCTCCTGCCGAGCCGCGCG